>NZ_JBFUKW010000017.1:0-173010 GCF_056400665.1 Variovorax sp. P5_A3
CCTACCTACGACTACGTGATCGGCAACCGCATGCGCAGCGGGTTCGCGCTGGTGGCATGGCCGATCCGCTACGGCGAAACGGGCGTCATGAGCTTCATGGTCAGCCACGACGGCACGTTGTACGAGAAGGACCTCGGACCTGGCAGCGATGCCGTGGCTCACGCACTCTCCCGCTTCAATCCCGATCCGAGCTGGACCAAGGTCGCCGTCCCAGGGAGCTGACCCGGGGCTGACTGTTGTCTGACTGTTGCAAACGTGCCGGGTACGTGGCGGACATGGGCCAGACGGAAGTCGTAGTCCGCTTGTCACACATGCGACAGAACGTAGACTAGGCACACCGAAACGAAAACGGCGCCAAGTCCGTTCGCGCAGTGAAAAAAGAGGAGTACCCGATGCAACCCGTCCTGGAAATCCGCAAGCTCGGCGAGCGCTCCTACACCTACACCGTGCGCGCACCCCGTTCCGCGGGAGAGCCGCCGCCCGAGGCGTGCTATGTGGACCTGGGGCTCAACTCGTTCGCCGACTGCCTTCGCGACGCCGCCGAGGCGCTGACCTATTTCGCGCGTGTCTACATCCGCTACGAAGGGCTGTGCGTCGGCGAGCAGATGGTGATACGGCTCGAAAGCCAGCCCGATGCGGTTGCACTCGAATTGCTGGCGGACTACGTGAGCCAGACCGAAGTGCCCCCGGCGCCCAGGCCGGCGCCGAGCAAGGCGACGGCCGTGCACGCTACCGCCCCCTGAACGCCGCGCCGGCTTGCCGGGCTCAGGTCGTGTAGTCGCCGCTGGCCTCTGGCTGGAAGTGGACCTCGGTCACCGTCGCGCTGAATGCGTCCCCACTGGGCGTTCTCCATCGGGCGGTCGCACCGGCGCGCAACCCGATCAGGCTCATGCCCACGGGCGACAGCACCGACACCAGGCCCTTGCCGGGGTCGGCGTCGGCTGGGTAGCACACGGTCAGCGTCTGGCGCTGGCCCGAACGCGTGTCCGCGATCGTGACCTGCGAGTACATCGTGACGAGTTCTGGCGCAATCTCGCGCGAGGGCAGCACGTCGACCTGGTCCAGCAACGCCTCGAGGTCCGGATGGGACCTGGCGTCGACCAGCTTGCCGAGGCGAACGTGATCCAGCTCGGTGAGCGTGCGATCGCCGTCATTCTTCGTATGCATGAAAGGCACTCCTGTTGGAACGCGACCTGCCGCCCGTCTCGGAGGAGGTCGCTGACGCGCGGGGCTGGGGCCCGGCGATCGATGCTTGCGCTAAACGGAAGAAGGAGGGGATCGCCGGGCCGAGGAATGTGCGGCCGGCTGGCGCAGTCCCGGCATGCCCACGCGGCCAGGCAGACGCGCGCGCGCCTGGCAGTCGATGAGGTTGGGGGCCGGGAGGAACATGGGCCCATTGTAGGAGCCCGCGAGGGGCCCGCCTCTCACTATCGATGTAGCACGAGGCGTGCCGCGGCTCTCGGGCTGGGCGTCGGGCATAGGCAGTGTTGGGGACGCCGAATCGCGGTTACGGTGCTATACCTTCGTATCGGCCCCGATACGCATCGGGCCGTGCGTGATCCGGGTTCCTGGTGTCGGGGATTTTGCAGAGCGAGGTCGGCCATGGCCATCAAACCGACGAGGCTGTTCGTCAGCCACATTTCCGAAGAGGGCGACGTTGCCACGCTGCTCAAGCACATCATGGAAGAGGACTTCCTCGACATGGTCAAGTTCTTCACGTCGTCGGACGTGGGCAGCATCAACCTCGGCTCGAACTGGCTCGAAGCCGTCGAAAAGGCCATGAGAGAGGCTTCGGCGGTCATCGTGCTGTGCAGCAAGGCATCCGTGCAACGGCCGTGGGTGCAGTTCGAAGTCGGCGCGGCATGGATGAAGGACATGCCGATCATCCCGGTCTGTCATTCGGGCATGACGCTCGACCAGTTGCCGGTGCCGCTGGTGCTTCACCAGGGCGTCGAACTCGGCACCGATCGCGGCCTCGAGCGGCTCTACCAGATGGTCAAGGACCAGCTCAGGCTAGGCCGCACGCCGACGCCCAGGGACATGTCCGAGCGACTGGTCCAGATCCGCGAGATGGAAAAGCGCTTCATGCCGAGCGAGGTCCAGCAGTTCGAGCGCTACATCAACATCGTGCTGCCTGCGCCCGGCCAACTCGCGAGTGCGGCCATCCCCGACGATGCCGTCATCGAATCGGATGAGACATCGCTGCAGCTCTTCGGCTTCATCAGGGGCAGCGGCCTGAAATGGAAGGACATCGTGCGGGCCGCGCAGAAGACGGCGGACCGGCGCTGGCTCAAGCAACTGCAGCAATGCGTCTACCTGGCGAGCAACAACGAGTGGTTCCGGCCGGTGCAGGCGGTCTACCACACCCAGGACGGCTCCTACCAGCCGCAGTTGTCGAAGGTCGAGACCTTCGACAACGGCAAGCGGCGCTTTCATGTGCACTTCGTGGAGACGGTCGTGGCGCCGCTGTCGGAAGTCGACAACGACTTCGGCCTGCTTGCCACCATGCTGCGCCTGGGCCTGCGCTTCCGCTACGAGGTGATCGAGAGCTACCGCAAGATGACGGCCGCACGCAGGAGCGACGACGAGAAGCTCGCGCACCTGCGCTCCGCCGTCGAGATCATCGAGAACGACGCGCTGTCGCGCGGCGCGCAGAACTTCGATCGCGGTGCGGTCACGGCGATCTTCGCGCCCGGGAAGGACCAGGAGACGATGGTGGAGATCCAGGACGCATGGGACATGGCGCGTGCCATGCTGTTCCGCTGCGACCCGGGGCCGACGCCGCAGGAAATCCGGGATGCCATCGACACGATGACCGACGTGAACTACCGGTTCATGAACCTCGGGACGCGACGGTTCCATGAGATGGTCGGCGAGATGTGGCGCGACGCGGGCGGGAACGGGAAGGCAGGAAAGCCGGCAGCGCCGGTGTTGCCGGGCAAGCCGAGGCCTGGGGCGCGGCGGGCGGCGCAGCCCCGTTCGCACGGATTCGATTCCCGCCTTGAGACCTAAAAGGAGTTGGCGCACTCGACCGCGTGCAGCCGCAAAGGCTGCACGCTCATGCACTCAGGTAACTTCGACGTTGATCCGCTTGGGCTTCGCGTGCTCCGCTTTGGGAATCCGCAGCTTCAGGACGCCCTGCGCAAGCTCCGCTGACACCTTTTCGGTGTCCAACTCCTTGCTGAGCGTGAAGACGCGGCGGAACCGTCCCAGCCCGACCTCCGTATGGCTGGTCTTCAGGCCATCAGGCACTGTCAGGTTCGACTCGGCCTCGATGGTCAGGGTGGCAGCCTCGACGTGAAGGGAGAGGCTCTCGCGCGCAACGCCCGGGAGATCCGCGTAGAGCGTGATGCCACCCGCGTCCTCGATCACGTCCACTGGCGGCGTCAGAGCCGCACTGCCGTACCGCGACGACTTCGCATCGGTGCTCTCGGGCGCACGGGTCGAACGGGTCTGGATGTCGTTGTTCATGCTTGTCATCTCCTTTGTCTCACTGGACTTCGACGCGGCGAGGCTGGGCTGACGCGCGCCGGCGAACGGTAATGCGAAGCACACCGTCAGTGAGCTTTGCATCGACCGCGTCCGGGTCTGCATCGTCGGGGAGCGTGAGCATGCGGCGGAATGCGCCGTCGAAGCGCTCGTTGATGTGCACTGCGGCCTTTGCATCCGCCCCAGGCAGCACGCTCTTGCGTTCGCCGGCGATGGTCAGGAGGCCGCGCTCAAGGTGGACCTCCAATGTGCCCGGATCGACACCTGGCGCAAATGCATAGATTTCCACCGTCTGCGGCGTTGCGCCGACATTCAGCGCAGGAAAACCGTTGCTGCCGAAGCCGCGGATCGTGGGCGCCAGATCGAACGCTTGCTGCATATCCCGCTGCAAGCGGTCCATCTCGGCAAGCATGTCGCGTGGGAAGAAAGTTCTGTACATGGCTGAGCCTCCAAAAAACCTGGAATCAAGTTGAACGACGGTGGGCCGAACCCCTCACTGCGGCAGGCGATGCGCGCCGGCCGATAGTGGCGGAGCGCTTGCATTCGAGTGTCGCCAAGCGGTGATGCGCGGCGTGCGGGCTCGCCAGCGCGGAGGGCGTGATTCCGGATAGTTGAACTTCGCCAGTTCCTCATGCCCCTTCTGAGTGACAGCCAGAACTTGGGCTGCCGGAACGGAGCCGGATAACAATAGAGGATTCGAGGGTGACGGCACCAGGGCGACGACGAGCCCGGCGGCTCGAAGTATCCGGACCTGATCGATGTCTCCGCTGCGATAGAACGTGACGGGTAGGCGGGAGCCGGCGATTTGCTTGAGCAAGTTCATGGTCATTGCAGTACCTCCTTTTCGGTTGACCAATTTCCGACGAGGAAAAGATAGGCCGGCTGCCACCGATTTCAAGAGGGATTTTTCGACAGCATCGCGACGCCTGCCAGCCCCAAGCGTGCAAAAAAAAGCCCGGCAGTTGAGGGCCGGGCGGACGTTTTATAGCAAGCCCACGGATACCGTAGGAGCCGGGAATTTACGACGATGGCCCTACTGGAACAGGATACTTGCCGTAACTTTATCGCACGCAGTACTTTCAACATGGACATCCGTCAGCTGCGCTATTTCGTCAAGGTCGTTGAGCTCAGGAACATCACGACCGCGGCAGAGGCGCTTTTCATCGCCCAGCCTTCCTTGAGCCAGCACATGGCCAATCTGGAGTCGGAGCTCGGCGTCACACTGCTGGAGCGCAGCGTTCACGGCACGCGGGCCACGGCCACCGGTGAGCTGCTCTATCGGCACGCCAAGACGATCCTGAGGCAGTTCGAAGATACCCGCTCGGCCATCCGGCAGGAGAGCGAATCACCTTCGGGGCGGGTGGCCATCGGATTCCCGACCAGCACCTCGCGCATCCTGGCCGCGCCGCTGCTGGCGCGGCTGCAGGAGCGCTATCCGCTGATCGAACTGGAAATGGTGGAGGCCTCCAGCGGAGACTTGACGGGGCAGGTGGCGGCCGACCGGCTGGCACTGGCGGTCACGATGGACGCGCGGGCCGATTCGCGCCTGCGCATCGAGCCGATCCTTGAGGAAGAACTTTTCGTGGTGGTGGCCTCCTCGCAGACGGCACCGCGCGCCTTCGGCATCGAGGCTTTTGCCAAGCTGCCGCTGCTGCTGCCCACGCATCCGAACTCGGTGCGCGTGGCCACCGAGCGGCTCCTGCGCGATCGCCAATTGAAGTTCCGCCTGGTGGCCGAAACCAGTGCGGTGGAGATCCTGATTCTGGCCGTCGAGCGCGGGCTGGGCGCCACAGTGCTGCCGACCGCCGCCTTTGCGCTGGCGCAGCAGCATGGCCGCGTGCGCGGCGTTCCCATCAAGGGGCGGCCGCTGCTGCGCGAGCTGTCGCTGAGCCTGTCGGTCTCGGCGGCACGCAGCCCCGCCGTGCAATGCGTGCGCGAACTGCTGCTGCGGGTGATCGAGGAGGAGATCGCAAGCAAGCGCTGGAAGGGCGTGCGGCTTTTCAGCGACGCAGAAGCGTCGCCAGGAAAGCCGGCACCGACAGCTGCGCCCACGCCGCGATCCGCGGCAGGTCGGCCTCGACGTAGTGGTCCTGCGCGTGCAGCAGATTGACGGTGCCCAGCACCTCGCCGCCCCAACGCACCGGCATGTTGACGATGCTCTCGCAACCCATGGCCAGCAGCGTAGCGTGGTCGGCGTAGTTGTCGACGATGTCCTGGCGGCCGCGGCCGATGAACGGCTCGCCCGAGGCCAGCACATGGCGCATGCGCGGCGCCTGGCCCAGGGTCTTGCGGCCGCCGACGGGATATTCCAACGGCCGGCTGCTGTAGGCGCGCTGCGACTCGCCGAGTTCGCTGTGGTAGACGAGCACCGTCAGCAATAGGTGGCCCGGCGCGCGCGCCAGGCCGGCGTCCAGGGCCCGGAACAGCGCCAGCGCCGCATCGTCCGCGCGCTGCGCCGCCAGCACGGCGGGCAGCGCCTCCGCGCCCAGTTCGCGTTCGGCACGCTCGGTCGCCTGCATGAAGGGATCGCTCATGGATGCGATCAATCGGGCTTGGCGCCGGACTGCTCGACCACCTTCTTCCACCGCGCGATCTCGGTACGGATCAGCGCGCCGAATTCGGCCGGCGTGCTCGCGATGGCCGGCCCCCCTTGCGACTCCAGCGTGGCGCGCATCCTGTCGCTGCGCAGCACGGCGGTGAAGTCCCGATTAAGTCGCTCGAGCACGGCCGGCGGCGTGCCGGCCGGCGCGAACAGGCCATACCAGCCCAGCACCTCGAAGCCGGGATAGCCTTGCTCCGCGACGGTCGGCACGTCGGGCAGCAGCGGCGAGCGCTGCAGGCTCGTGATGCCCAGGGCCCTGAGGCGGCCGGCCTTGATCTGGGGCAGCGAAGTCAGCACCACGTCGAGCATCAGGTCCACGTGGCCGGCACTGACGTCGGTGAGCGCGGGGCCCGATCCCTTGTACGGAATGTGGGTCAACGTAATGCCCGCGGCCGACTTGAACGACTCGGTCGCCAGGTGGTTGGAGCTGCCCGAGCCGCTCGAGGCATAGGTCAGAGCGGGCGGCTTCTTCGCCAGCGCGACCAGGTCCGCGAGCGAGCGCACGTTGGCCAGCCGGGGATTCTGCGGACTGGTGACGATCACGTTCGGAATGGCGGTGATCTCGGTGATGGGTGCGAAGTCCTTCAGCGGGTCGTACGGCAGCTTCGGATACAGGCCCACCGCCGTCGCATGCGAGCTGATCGTGCCCAGCAGCAGCGTGTAGCCATCCGCCGGCGCCTTGGCGACGAAGTCGGCACCGATGGTGCTGCCCGCGCCGGGTTTGTTGTCGACCACGAAGGGCTGTCCGGTCCGCACCGTCATCTCCTGCGCGAGCTGGCGCGCCACCAGGTCGGTGGAGCCGCCTGCCGAGAAGGGCACGATCAGCTTGACCGGACGTTGAGGATACGCACCCTGCGCATTGGCGAGAGTGCCGGCACTGCTGAGCAATGTGGCGATGCAGAGGAGGACTGTGCGTCTTTGCATGAGGCGCTCCCTATTCCACGCGGATGTTGTTTCTGGTGATGAAGGCACTCCAGAAAGCCTGGTCGTCGACCGCGCGGCGGCGGATCTCGGCTTCGCCGCCGCTCATGGCCGGCAGCGAGAGTTCGGTGAGCCGGGCCTTGACGGCCGGGTCCGCCATCACCTTCTGCAGTGCGGCATTGAAGGTGGCAACGATCTTCGGATCCAGGCGCGCCGGGCCGGCAACGGCGTACCAGCCGGGCATCGGCGGCACGTTCAGCCCCGCTTCCTTCACCGTCGGCACCTGGGGCCACTGCGGCACGCGGCTGGCGCCGAGCACCGCCACCGCCTGCACCTTGCCCGACTGCACCTGCGGCAGCGCCGGGCCGACCACGCTCACCATGGCGTCGACCTCGCCCGCCAGCACGGCCGTGAGCGCCGCGGCCGAGCCCTTGTAGGGCACGTGCATCAGCTTGACGCCCGCGGTCGCCGCGATCAGTTCCATCGCGATATGGGTGGAGTTGCCGATGCCGGCGCTGCCGAAGGTCAGTTCGCCCTTCTTCTCTTTCGCTCGTTCGAGAAACTGCGCGAAGGTCTTGATGCCGCTCTTGTTGCTCGTCACCAGCACGAAGGGCGTGTCGGCCACCGGTGCCAGAAAGGTGAAGTCCTTCAGCGGGTCGTAGGGCAGGCTCTTGTACAGGGCCGGGTTGAAGGCGATCTGCGACACGCCCGCGAGCACCAGCGTGTAGCCGTCGGCGGGCGCCTTGGCCACGGCGCTCAGGGCCACGAGGCCGTTGGCCGCCGGATTGTTCTCCACCACCACGGCCTGGCCCAGTTGCTGGGCGAGCCGGTCGCTGAGCAGGCGCGCGATCACGTCCGACCCCGAACCCGCCCCCTGCGGCACCACGAGCTTGACCGGCCGCGCGGGCCAGGGCGATTGGGCCTGCACCGCGAGCGGCACGGACAGGAGCGGCGTGCCGGCCAGCGCCAGCATGGGAACGAACGATCGGCGGGTGATGTGGGGCATGGCGTGCCTCTCTCTTGGCATGTTGAAGAACGGGAGAGCGCAGTGCTTAGCGCAGTGCGCCGCGCAGCGGAAGATCGAACCAGCTGGCGTCGGCGCCACGAAGGATTTCCAGGCGCGGCGGCCGCCCGTGCGGCACCTGCGGGCCGTGGCCTTCGTCGCTGCCGCCGATGGACAGCCGTATGCGGCTGCCCGGGGCAAAGGTCCACGACACCGGCAGCAGCGCGAAGTTCAAGCGCACGGGCTCATGAGGCACCAGCAGCCGGGCAGAAGCACGGTCACAGGTGTTCACAGGCCAGCTCGCCACGTAGTCTGGTGATTGCGACAGGCCCTCGCGGTGCAGGGCCCGAAGCAGGCCTTCGGTGACGTAGCGGCAGGTGCCGTCGGCCAGCACCTCGCTCAGATAGACGTAGACGGCTGCGTCGGTCTCCGACGATGCCAGCAGCAGGCTCGCGCTCACGTGGCCGGTCAATTCGGCGGGCGCGGCCAGCGGCGCGCTGGTGTAGTGCAGGTACTGCGCCTGTCGCTCGGTCCAGTCGGGGTAGTAGTGCTCGATGCCGATAGCGCCCAGCCGTTCCAGCCGCGTCTGGCGGCCGGTCGAGACGGAGAAGTCGACCTGGTAGCTGTCGCGGCCCGGGGTGGCGGGCGCGCGCAGCGCCAGCACGCCATCCGCATCGGGATGGACGCGGCGGGTTCCCGCGATCGGCGGCCATGCATCGGCGGCCTGCCACTTCTCGTCGTGGATGGTGAAGTAGTGCACCGGCTGCTCCTCGTCGAGCCCGGTGTCGATGCCGCGCAGATGGTGGTCGAAGAAGCGCAGCACTTCGGCCAGCAGCGGAAAGTCGGAACCGGTCTGCTCGCGCCAGGGCGAGACGTTGCTGCGTGCGCCGTGGTCCCAGGGGCCAAGCAGCAGGCGGTGCTGGTGCCGGGGCAGCGTCAGGAAGCGCGTGATCGCCGAGTTGCTGTAGCCGGCACCGTCGTACCAGCCCGAGACGGAGTAGATCGCCACGTCCTCGGGGATCTGGCGCGCATAG
This sequence comes from Variovorax sp. P5_A3, assembly GCF_056400665.1. Classification (NCBI taxonomy): domain Bacteria; kingdom Pseudomonadati; phylum Pseudomonadota; class Betaproteobacteria; order Burkholderiales; family Comamonadaceae; genus Variovorax; species Variovorax sp. P5_A3. The sequence goes on from NZ_JBFUKW010000017.1 coordinate 9,050, forward strand.
TGGCCGGGGCTGCACACGTCCAGCGTCAATGCGGGGTCGTGCAGCGTTGCGTCGTGCCGGAACGGAAGCTCACGGGCCATGTCGTTCAGCCGGCAGTTGCTGCGGTGCTGGTGCAGCGCCTGGGCCAGCAGGTGGCCATCGGCGTCGGCGTCCACCGGCTGCGGCCCCGCGAACAGCGGATTGCCGTAGTACGCGAACTTGACGAGGGCGGGGCGGTCGTCCTGGTCGAGCGCGACCATGAGTTCGTCGTAGCGCCCGGTCCAGATGGTCGAGAGCACGCCACCCACGTAGAGCTGGTCGGTGTAGATGTCGGTCACGGCGAACAGCGGTGCGATCGCCTTGACGGCGGGGTGCCGCGTGCTTGCGAGGAACACCGCCGCTGCGCCCAGGTACGAAATGCCGGTCGAGCCGATGCGCCCGTCGCTCCAGGGCTGCTGCACGATCCACTCGGCGATCTCGTGGTAGTCGTCGCGCTCCTTCGGCGAGCGCAATGCGTCGCGCGTGCCGAAGCTCGCGCCGGTGCCCCGCACGTCCACCACCACCACCGCGTAGCCATGCGGCACGAAGAAGTCGCGGTAGCGGCCGCAGTTGGGGCTGGCCTCCACCGTGGGGTCGGTGGTCACGAAGCGCCGGTAGTAGGGCGTGAAGATGACGATGGTGGGCAGGCGGGCGGGCGGCTGCGCGCCGTTGCGCGCCTCGGGCAGGTAGTAGTCGAGCGCAATGCGGCAGCCGTCGCGCATCGTGACGTAGAGCGACTCTGGCCGCCCGGGCAGGCCGAAGGCGGCCTCGCGGCTGGAGAGGTAGGCGCTGGGCGGCAGGTGCCAGGCGCCTGGCGTGCTATCGCGGTCCGACATGAGGCGAAGTGCTTTCCTGAAGACAGAGGGATGGTGTTGCCACCGTTCCGTCATTCTGGGAATGCCCGCTCGCGTTGAAAAATGCGAAATCCCGATCCTTCCATAGGCTGGACCTATGGGAGGAAGTGATGCTTCTAGCGGCCGAGCAACCTGCCGAAACATCAGAACCCGACAGTCGCTCTCAAAGCTTTCTCAGCCGCTGTCCCGGGACGATCCGCCGGCTTGGAAGAACCCGGCGTCTTGCAGGTTGCGCAGCACGATGTCCAGGATGCGCGCCGTCGTGTCGCTGCGGTGGTGCGCCAGGTACGAGAAGTAGTAGGGCACGTTCGGCACCGCCGGCTTGGCGCGCAGAATTTGCAGCGATTTTTCGGCGACCTGGCGGCGCGTGATCGATGCGGGCAGCATGGCAATCGCATGGCCGGAGGCGACCAGCGCCACCATGAGCGAGAGCGAGTTGCAACTGCTGTACTCCTCGAACGAGTAGCCGTCCGAGGCCAGCCAGCGCGATGCCGATTCATGCAGGGTCGACGGCGGCGCATTGCAGACGATGCGGTGGTTCAGGGCGTGGGTCGGCAGAAAGTCTCCCTCCAACATCATCAGGTCGTGGGCCGCCACCCACTGGTGTTCGGTCAGTCCGATGAACTGGCTCGTCACGTCGGGCTGGCTGCTTTGCCCCGTGTGCAGCGCCATGTCCAACTCGTGGCTGTTGATTTTCTGAAGTAGCTGGGCGCCTCCGCCCACCGTCAGGTCCACGCGAAGCGCCGGATAGCTGTCCTTGATGTCCTTGAGGATCTGCGGCATCCCGATGATCGCGCAGGACTCGTCCACCCCCATGCGCACCAGGCCGGTAATGGTGCGCCGCAGATCGAGCCGCGCCATCTCCTGCGCCGACGCCAGCACGCGCTCCGCATACACCAGCACATTGCGGCCCAGCTCCGTCACCAGCAGGCGCTGGTTCTGGCGTTCGAACAGCTGGATAACCAGTTCCTCCTCCAGGTCGCGAATGCGGTGCGAGATCGCCGGCTGGGTGAGATGCAGGTGGCGCGCCGCCGCATGCACCGTGCCGAGACGCGCGGTCCACACGAAAGCTTCCAGCTGGTGGAGGGTGAACCTCGTTGATAAGGAACTTGTATCAACCATCGTGAGAATTGATCAGTATCGGTGCCGGGAGCGGCTGCCTACGATTGCCGTCATTCACAACCACGATATCCGAAATGACTGCCATCGAACGAGGAGAGTTGCCGCCGCCTTGCACGCTGCAACTGCTGGCCCTGCTGAAGGAGGTCGAGCCGGCCACCATCGGCCACTTTCATGATCGCGGCTTCCTGCATGGACGGATCAAGGCCATGACCGCGGTGGCGCGCAGCGTCGGCACCGCCGTCACCGTGCGTTGCGAGGGCTCGGACGGATCCATCCTGCATCACGCGCTGGGACAGCTGCGGGCCGGCGATTTCCTGTTCGTCGATCGCGCGGGCGACGAGACGATCGCGTGCATGGGAGGCGCCAGCATGCTGGCGGCGCGCCTTCGTGGTGTCGCAGGCGTGGTGGTCGATGGCTGCGTCACGGACATCGCGGAGCTGCGCGAGCTCGGCGTGCCGGTGTGGGCCCGCGGCCTGAGCGCCCGCACCACCCGCACCGGCGGGCAGTCGGGCAGCTTCTGCCGGCCAGTGGACTGCGGGGGCGTGCGCGTGCGTCCCGGCGATGCCGTGCTGGCTGACGAGAACGGCGTTCTGGTGATGCCGCCCGACGAGGCCTGGGCCTTGGCCCGCAGCGCGATCGGCTTGCAACAGGCGGAGCAACAGACCTTGGCACGGCTGCGCGCCGGCGAGTCCTATTCCGACGTGTTGGACACGCGCCTTGTTTTCCAGGAGGCAGCGGCATGACGAGCTCCCATCAGACCAGGCCGCCCGCCTTCGCGCCGATGGCGGAACTGTCGCGTGCCTTGCGAACCGGAGAGACGAGTTCGGTGATCCTCACGCGGGAGTGCCTTCGCCGCATCGCGGCGCACGACGCCGTCTTCAAGAGCTTTCTGGCGGTCTACGAAGAAGAGGCCCTGGCGGCGGCGGCCCTCGCCGACGAGGAGCTCCGCGCGGGCCACGACCGCGGCCGGCTGCACGGCATTCCGTTGGCGCTGAAGGACCTGGTGAACATTCAAGGCAAGCCCACGACGGCGGGCTCCCCGCTGCTGTCGACCAACATCGCGAAGCAGGACGCAGCCATCGTTCGGCGCATTGCCGACGCCGGCGGCGTCATCGTCGGCAAGACCCATATGGTGCAGTTCGCGCTGGGCGCCTGGGGCACCAATACGCACATGGACACGCCACGCAATCCGGCCGGCCGCGCCACGGACACGCTGGTGGCAGGCGGCTCCAGCAGCGGATCGGCCGTGGCCGTGGCAGCCCACCTGGTGCCGTGGGCAATCGGCTCCGACACCGGTGGCTCGGTTCGCGTACCCGCAGCCTTCTGCGGCATCGTGGGCTTCAAGCCCACCATCGATGCGCTGCCGCGCGAGGGCGTCTATGCGCTCAGCGAGAGCCTGGACAGCGTGGGCCTCATTGCCTCGTCGGTGCAGGATGCCCGGCTGTGCTTCGAGGCGCTCGTCCGCGCGCCCGGTCCGGGCGCGGACGCTCGCCGGCGGATCGGCGTCCTGGAGGCGGACGAACTCGCGCCACTCGCGCCGGCCGTCGCGCGATGTCATGCCCAGAGCCTGCAAAGGCTCGAGCAGGCGGGTTTCAGTCTGGTGCCATTCCGGTTTCCGGCGTCGCTGGCGGCGTTCAAGGAACCCACCAATGCCATCATGATCGCCGAAGGCGCCTGGGTGAATGACCGATTCCTGGACGACCCGGACGCGCCGATGGATCCGTCGGTGCGGTCGCGGCTCCTCGCCGCCCGGGCGACCACGGCCGTGCAGTACCTGCAGGCTCGGGCCACTGCGTCGCGCTGGCAGCAGGAGTTTGCCGGCGAGATGCACAGGCTTGGGCTGTCCGCCGTTGCCATGCCTGTCACGGCGATGACCGCACCGCGCCTCGAGGACGTCGACCACAACGTGGCGCCGGTCCACTTCACCCGCCCGGTCAACCTGCTCGCGCTGTGCGGTATCTCGCTTCCCGCGGGTGAGGACGACGACGCACGGCCCATTGGGCTGCAACTTGTCGGGTGCGCGGGGGGCGATCACGCACTGCTGGGTGTCGCTGCCGAAGTCGCCGCCGCGCTGCATCCGTCTCGAATTCCACCGCAGGAGATGCGCAATGCTTAGCAAGCTGGCCTTCGTCCTGCTGGCATTCGTCGTCCCGTGCGCGGCCGCCCAGGACTACCCGCACAAGCCGGTGCGCCTGATCGTCCCGTTTCCTCCGGGCGGCAGCGTGGATCTGGTCGCGCGCCTGGTCGGCAAGAGCCTGCAGGACGCGCTGAAGCAGCCCTTCGTGGTCGACAACAAGCCGGGTGCCTCCGGCAACGTCGGTGCCGCCTACGTCGCCAAGGCTCCGGCAGATGGCTACACGCTGCTGGTCGGCAGCGCCGGTGTCTTCGCCGCCAATCAGTTCCTGTATGCCAATCCGCCATTCGATCCGCTGCAGGCCTTTGCGCCCATCATGCGGATCGTCGATCAGCCCAACATCCTGGTCGTGGGCACACAATCGCCGGCCCACAATGTCAAGGACCTGATCGCTTTGGCCAAGGCACGCCCGGGAAAGCTGAGCTTCGGCAGCGCCAGCGTCGGTTCCGCCCAGCATTTCTCCACCGAGATCTTCATGCAGCAGGCCGGCGTGGAGCTCCTGCACGTTCCCTACAAGGGAGGCGCGCCGGCCCTCGTGGATCTGATGGGCGGGCAGATCGACATGCTGTTCGACACCTCGCCGACGGCCTTGCCCTACGCCAGGAGCGGCAAGCTGCGTGCGCTGGCCATCACCAGCCGACAGCGTTCGCCGCTGCTTCCGGACGTTCCCACGATGAAGGAAGCGGGGCTGCCCGACTTCGAGGTCGTCACCTGGACCGGCATTGCCGCGCCGGCCGGCACGCCCAAGGCCGTGATCGACAGGCTCAACGCCGCAATCAAGACCGCGCTGCGCGGCGAGTTGCGCAGGCAGCTCGAAGAGACCTCCCTCATTCCGGTCGGGGACTCGCCTGAGGCCTTCCGGGAGTTCATGCGCAAGGACGCGGACAGCTACGCGCGCCTGGTGAAGGCCGCGAAGATCACGCCCCAGTGATCTTGCGGGGCGGTCGGGACGACGAATTTTTCACTCTCTTGATTGGATGCTGATATGAAGATTGCCTTGATGCGTGCTGCGTGCGCACTCTCGCTGGCCATGGCAGGGCCGGCGTTCGCAGGGGACTACCCGGACAAGCCCATCCGCATCGTGGTTCCCTATCCGCCGGGCGGTGCGTCCGACACGGTGTCGCGCCTGATCGGGCAGCAGCTGTCGCAGCGACTCAAGCAGCCCGTCGTCGTCGAGAACAAGCCAGGCGCCACCGAACAGATCGCGGCCAGCTTCGTCGCCAAGGCGAACCCGGACGGCTACACGATCCTGCTGGCCTCCACCGCCGGGCTTTCGGTCAATCCGACCCTCTACAAGGGACGGCTCGCCTACGACCCGGAAAAGGACCTCGCGCCGATCGTGATGGCCGTGACTCTTCCCAGCGTGGTCATGGTTCATCCTTCGATGCCGGTCAATTCGTTCGACGAGCTCACGGCGTTCGCGCGGTCTTCGGCGACACCGATCAACTACGCCTCCAGTGGCGCCGGCAACCCCAGCCACCTGGGCATGGAGCTGTACAAGCGCGCGGCGTCCATCGAGATGACGCATGTGCCCTACAAGGGTGGCGCGCCCGCGCTTCAGGATCTGATGTCCGGCCAGGTGTCTGTGATGATGGCCATCGGTCCGGAGTCGATGCCGATGGCCAAGGCAGGCCGGATGAAGGCGCTCGCAGTCACCACGGCGAAGCGCTCGCCCGCCTATCCCGGATTGCCCGCAGTCTCCGAGACCAAGGGCTTTGCCAATTTCGAGCTGCTGCACTGGTTTGCTCTGCTGGCACCCGCCCGTACGCCCGACGCCGTCATTGCACTGCTGAACAGGAACGTGAACGACATCCTGAAGGACCCGGAGGTGAAGAACAAGCTGCTCGAGATGGGAATGGAGCTCGAAGGCGGCTCGCCGCAGCGATTGGCCGAAGCGATCAAGCGGGACCGCCTCAAGTGGGAGAAGGTGATCGTCGAATCGAACATCAGGATCGATTGATCCGCACCGACCCACATCATCCGAAAGAGAGAATCGACATGGTCTTTGCTGGCGACGGCATTCTGATTTCTTCGATGGAAGTGCTCCCGGAGGAGGAAGCCGACTTCAATGAGTGGTTCGACCGTGAGCACCTGGCCGAGAGAGTGGCAATTCCCGGCTTTCTCGAGGCGAGACGGTACGAATCCGTCGGCGTCCCGACGCGCTACCTGCAGATCTACAGCACCACCAGCTTCGATGTGCTGGACGGTGCGCCATACAAGGCGGCTCTGGCGAACCAGACCGAATGGTCGAATCACCACATCTCCAGGTTCATCGCGCCGACGCGCGTGGTCGGACGCCTGGTGCACAGCGCGGGGGTCGCGCGAGGCGTCGCAGTCGCACTGATACGGCTGCGACCGTCCGGCGATCCGGCCATGATGCCGGCGCTTGCAGGCGTTCTGGAAGTGCTCGACCAACCGGGCACGGCTTCGATCCACTTTGTCGAGGCCGATGCCGGCCTCTCCAGGCCGGTGACGGCGGACTCGGGCTACGCGGGCAGCGAGGACTGTTATGTGCTCATCGAGTGCATCAGCGAGGCCGCCGCCGGAAAAATCATCGCCCGACTGGAAGCGCCAGTGCAGAAGTATGGAGAACTCATCGACGCGCGAGTTTTTCGGCATCGCATGGATATCAGCGCATCGGCGCTTGCGACGCGCTGACTGCGCTGGTAGGGAAGCGCTAGGATCGCTTTGGGCCCACAATTGGAGCGGGTGAAGGGAATCGAACCCTCGTATGAAGCTTGGGAAGCTGCCGTTCTACCATTGAACTACACCCGCAGACCGAAGCGGATTCTACTGGCACTCTTCGCAGGGCATGATTCCTGCAGCGCGCAAGCGGTCTTCAACCATCCGGGAGTCGCATGAATCTGCCAGCGAAGAACGTCGACCTCGCGCCGCAGCTTGCCGATGCCGGGGCGAATGCGCCCATGTACCAGTCGATCCAGGCCTGCCGTGCGGTGGCGGCGTTGCTGGTGCTGTTCTTCCATCTGGGCGCCAACCTGGCCAAGGACAAGTACTTCGGCGAGGCCGCGGAACCGCTGCAGCGCGCATTCGTCTTCGGCGGTGCGGCCGGGGTGGCTTTCTTCTTCGTGCTGAGCGGTTTCATCATCGTGCTGATCCATGGCCGCGATGTCGGGCGCCCGGCGCGACTGTGGCCCTATCTGCGCAAGCGGCTGGTGCGGATCTACCCGACCTATCTGCTGATCTTTGCGGCGGTCTATGGGGCGGCGCTGCTCGTGCCCTCGCTGCGCGAAGCCATGCCGACGGATGTCGGGGTGCTGGTCAAGTCGCTGCTGCTGTTGCCGCAGGATCCGGCTGTCGTGGGCGGCACCGGCGCACCGGTGATCGTGGTGGCCTGGTCCCTGCAGTACGAGATGGTGTTCTATGCCGCGATCGCGCTGGCGATCGTCCATCCGGCGCTCTGCGCTGCGGCGGTCATCTCGTTGGCGGGCTGCGTTGCGTGGGCGGCGCTGAGCGGGACCCCCCAGTTTCCGGTGTCGTTCTTTGCGAACGAGTTGATGCTGCTATTTGCAATGGGCGTCTGTGCGGCGTTGTTGACCCGTGGCACGTGGCGGTTTGCTTGGCCTGGCCGCGTCGCCGCGCTGGCGACCGCGGCATTCTTTGCCATCGGTGCGTGGGCGGTCTGGCGCAACGATCCGCACAACCCGTGGTTCAACCTGGCCTACGGACTTTTCGGTGGGGTCGCCATCGTGGCGCTGACGCAGGCGGAGCGGGCGCAGCCGGCTCGCTTCGCCAGCCGCACGATGGCGCTGCTGGGCGATGCCTCCTATGCGCTGTACCTGATCCACTTTCCGCTGATCGCCGTGCTGTGCAAGCTCGTGGTGGCGGTGGGCTTGCGCGGGCGGGCGGGCAGCGGGGTGGCATTCGTCGCCATCGGCGTTGCCTGCGTGCTCGCCTCGGTGGCGTTCCACCTTGCGATCGAACGGCCCATGTTGCGGCGGATGCGCGGGAGAAAGCGAGGCGCGCGCAAGGCGCCGGAGGCGGGGCTGGGGCCTCGAAGCGCGTGATGGCCCTTACTTGGGAGCCAAAGGTCGAACTGCCCCACGGGTATTCAGGTACACGGAATACAACGACGTCGTCGCGCAGATGAACAGCCGATTGAGCTTCGGCCCGCCGAAGCACACGTTGGCCACTACCTCGGGCACCCGGATCTTCCCGAGCAGCTTGCCGTCCGGCGCGTAGCAATGCACCCCGTCCCCCGCGCTCGTCCAGACGTTGCCTTTCGCATCGATGCGAAAGCCATCGAACAATCCGCAGTCGCACTCCGCGAAGACTTCGCCGCCCGAGAGGCTGCGGCCATCGGCCTCGATCCGAAAACGCCGGATGTGGCGCGGCCCATCAGCGACATGCGTGGCGCCGGTGTCCGCGACGTACAGCAAGCGCTCGTCCGGTGAAAAGCCGAGCCCATTGGGCTGCACGAAATCCTCGGCGACCCTGCTGACGGCACCGTTGTCCGCATCGATGCGGTAGACACAGCAGGCGCCGATCTCGCCCGGCGCCGCATTCCCCTCGTAGTCGCTGTCGATGCCATAGCTCGGGTCCGAGAACCAGACGCTGCCATCCGACTTGACGACCACATCGTTCGGCGAGTTGAGCCGCTTGCCCTCGAAATGCGACGCGAGCACGGTGCGCGTGCCGTCATGCTCTATGCGCGACACGCAACGCCCGCGGTGCTCGCACGATACAAGCCGGCCTTGCAGGTCGACGGTATGCCCATTGGTGTTCAAGGCCGGTTGCCGGAACACGGAGACCGACCCGTCGGTCTCGTCCCAACGCAGCATCCGGTCGTTCGGAATGTCCGACCACACCAAGTACCGACCGGCGGCGAACCAAGCCGGCCCTTCGGCCCAGCGGCAGCCGCCATGGAGCTTTTCGACATGGACATTGGGAAAGACCAATTGCCGAAAGCGCGAATCAAGCGATTCGAAGCTGGGTGTGAGTTCGATGACCATGGGTCGCTCCTGAGGGGGTCCTTGCCGCCAGTTTATTGAGAATGCCGCCGGCCACGACCGTACACCAGCAGCATCGCGATGATGACCACGCCATAGGTGACTTGTCGTCCCATCTCGGGAATCTGCATCACGGACAGGATGGATTGAAGGAGGGTGATGAGGATCACGCCGACGACGGTGCCAAGGTACGAGCCCTGCCCGCCGAGGATGTTCGTGCCGCCCAGCACCACTGCCGCGATCGCAGGCAACTGATAGGCGTCGCCCATCGCCTGGTAGGCCTTGGTCGAATAGCCGGTCAGCAAGACACCCGCTGCCGCGGAACAAGCCCCCGCGATCACGAAGCACAGCAGCGTGACGCGGCGCGTGTCGATGCCGGACAGGTACGCCGCGCGCTCCCGGTTGCCGACGGCATAGATCGCGCGACCCAGCGTCGTGCGGTGGAGCATGAACATCGCGCCGGCGCCGACCACGATCCACACCAGCAGTGCATTGGGAATGCCCAGAAACGAGCGGCCGGTGGCGATCAGGTGCATCGCCGGCGTGGCGCGGTCCTGCGGAGCGAAGCCGCCAGTCTGCAGCACGATGAGCCCTTGGGCCACGGCGTTGATGCCGAGCGTGAAGATCATCGAAGGCACGCGAAGGTACGCAACACCGATTCCGTTGAGCAGGCCCAGCGCCGCTCCGCACAGGATGCCGAACGGGATCGCGAGCGCGGCGCCCGCGCCGCCCCACCAGCCCGCCGCAGCGGCCGACATCATGCCGCCCACCGTGACGAGCCAGGGCACCGACAGGTCGATGCCACCCAGCAGGATGACCAGCATGGCGCCCGTGGCGATGACCCCCAGAAAGGACGCGATCTGCAGTTGCAGCAGCAGGTAGTCCGGGGAGAGGAAGTTCTTCGAGTAGAGGCTTCCGATCAGCAGCAGCGCGATCGTGCACAAGGCGCCCGCGAGCACGGGAAGGTGACCGGACCTCTTCAGACGCAACGCGAGGGTCGTCATACGCGTGGTCACCTGAAGAGTTCTAGTCGATTGTTGACCTTGAGCAGACGGAGCGATCCGAAGCTGACCGCGGTCAGCAGGATGACCCCTTGGAACAGCGGCTGCCAGAGTGGTTCGAGGTCGAAGACGAACAGCAGGTCGCCGATGGTCCGCAGCACGAAGGCGCCGAAGATCGAGCCGATGGCACTCCCCGCTCCGCCTGATAGAACCGTGCCGCCGATGACCACGGCCGCGATCGAATTCAGCGTGTAGACGCCGCCAATCGCCGAGGACGCTTCGCCCGAATAGGTCACGAAGGTCAGCAGCAGTCCGCCGATTGCAGCGAGCAGGCCGGCCAGCGTGTACGTGACGATCTTCGTGCGCCCGATCGCCACGCCCGACATGTAGCTTGCAGTCTCAGAGGATCCGATCGCCAGCGCCGCACGCCCGAGCGCCGAACGCCGGTACGGCACCCACACCAGCAGTACGACCGCGACCAGCACGATGAGCATCGTCGGGATGCCGCCGGGGAGGGCGCCCGTCAACGCGTCAGCGAGGCCCGCGTGCACGTCGCCGCCCGGCACCGGACGCAGGCCGAGCGCGAGCCCGAAGTAGATGATGCCGGTCGCCAATGTGGTGATGATCGGTTGCAGCCGTCCGTAGACGATGATCACGCCGTTGATGCAGCCGCACAGCGCGCCGGTCGCAAGCACGGCGACGACACCCAGTGCGGCCTGCAACGGCGAGCCGACGACCAGGTGCGAGGCCAGGCAATTGGCCAGCACGAACACCATGCCCACCGAGAGATCGATGCCCGAGGTGAGCACCGGCAGCGTCTGCGCCATGGCGACGATGGCGAGCAGCACGCCCTTGTTCGCCGCCGTGGTCAGTACCGCCGCATTCCATCCCACCGGATGCTTGACGATGTACAGCGTGAAGATCGCGACGAACATGATCACTGTCGCAAAGGTGGCGCGGTGTTCGCGCAGGCGGTAGTACCCGTCGGATCGCATCACGCCGCCGCCGTCTCGAGGTTGAGCGCGCTCGACACCAGCGCATGCTCGGTCAATTCGGCGCCGGCGAGCCAGCGCACGATGCGGCCGTCGTAGAACACGGCGACACGGTCGCAGCAGCCGATCAACTCCGCATAGTCGGTCGAATAGAGCATCACCGCGGCGCCCTCGTCGGCGAGGTTGCGCACCAGCGCGTAGATTTCCTGCTTGGTGCCCACGTCGATGCCGCGCGTCGGATCGCTCAGCAGCAGGATGCGCGGCGCGTTGACCAGCCACTTCCCGATCACGACCTTCTGCTGGTTGCCGCCCGACAGCGTGCCCACCGAATCGCCCATGCCTGCGACCTTGATGGACAACCGGCGAACGATGTCGGCGACGGCTTCGGCTTCCTCGGCGGCGACCAGCACGCCCGCGCGGCTGAGTCGGTCGAGGGCCGCCAGGCTGAGGTTGTCGTTCACCGACATGGGCAGCATCAGGCCATCGGTCTTGCGATCTTCCGGCACCAGCGCGATGCCGACGTCGGCGCTCTTGGCGTGCTTCGGGTCGCGCACCTGCGTGGGCTTGCCGCCCAGAAGCACGTCGCCTGTCACGCCGCGCAGCACGCCGAACAGGGCCAGGAAGAGTTCGCGCTGGCCCTGGCCGTCGAGTCCGCCGAGGCCGACGATCTCGCCGGCCCGCACGGCGATGTCGATGTCATGCAGCCGCGAATTCCACGACAGGCCTCGCGTTTCGAGTGCGGGCGTGGCGCCGTCCGACGCGGCGATCGGGGCGGGCTTGGGAGGAAATGCATGCGCGATGTCGCGGCCGATCATCATCTCGATGGTCTCCGCATTGCTGCGCGTACCCGCGTCGAAGGTCGCGACGTGGCTGCCATTGCGAAACACCGAGCACTCGTCCGCCAGCTCCGTGATCTCGTTCATGCGGTGCGAGATGTAGACGATCGCCAGCCCCTCGCTGCGCAGGCGCTTGAGGAGGGCGAACACGCGCCGCACATCGGCCGCTGTCAGCGCCGAGGTCGCTTCGTCGAGGATGAGGATCTTCGGGTTGCGCGCCAGGGCCTTCGAGATCTCGACCATCTGGCGGCGCGACAGGGTCAAACTCTCCACGGGCGCCAGCGGATGGATGTCCTCTGCGCCCGCGCGGGCCAGAGCGGCCTCCGCGATGCGGCGCTGGGCCTTGCGGTCGATCAGGCCGTGGCGCAGCGGCGGGTTGGTGATGCAGATGTTGTCGGCCACGCTCAGGTCCGGCATCAGCGACAGCTCCTGGAAGATGCAGGCGATGCCGGCCGACACCGCCTCCTGCGGGTGCGCGAAGCGGCGCTCCATTCCCTCCAGCACGATACGGCCCTCGTCCGGCTGCACCACGCCGGCCAGGATCTTGATCAGCGTCGACTTGCCGGCGCCGTTCTCGCCGAGCAGCGCGTGGATGCGGCCAGGTGCACAGGCGAAGCTCGCGTGCTCGAGCGCGCGCACCCCGCCATAGCGCTTGGAGACGTCGACCAGGTGGAGGATCGGTTGCAAGGCCGAGCCGTCAGTTGTTCTTCTCGTCCTTCGACATGATGTCGGTGGCCTTCAGGTTCACGCCGCAGGGCGGGAAGTCATTGGTGGTGAAGAAGTTGTCCGTCAGGTCGGGGAAGTAGTTCTCGCCGGCCTTGAAGTTCGGATGCGATGCCATCGGGATCGGCACCGAGATCATCTGCGGCATCACTTTGCCCTGCAGCGCGGCCACGGCGGCCTTCATCGAGATCGCCACCAGGCCCGGCGACTGCCCGAGCGAGGCGCAGAGCAGACCTTCCTTGGCATGCTCGACGCACAGCTTGCGGAAGCCGTTCTCGGCTTCCCCCGCCACCGGGATCATCTTGTGCTTGGCATCGATCAGTGCCCGCACGGCGCCGGTCGAGCCGCCCTGCACGAACATGCCGTCGAAGTTCTTGTGCACGGCCACGGCATCGGCCACGGCCTTCTGGGCGGTGCCGTCGTCCCAGTTGCCGACGACTTCGACCACCTCGAACTTGTTCCCCGGCGCCTCGACCACCTTGCGGAAGCCCAAATGGCGGTCGCGGTCCACCGAGTTGCCCGGCACGCCGCGCACCTCGAGCAGCTTGCCGCTCTTGCTCGGGATGTTCTTCACGACCCACTCTCCGGACTGCTGGCCCATGGCGAGCTGGTCCTCGTTGACCATCATCACCTGGTCGCTGTCGAGCACGTTGTCGAAGGGCACGACCACCACGCCGGCGGCGTTGGCGCGCTTGATCACCGGCGCGAAGGCCGTCGGATTGACCGCGATGGTGACGATTGCGTCGTAGCCCGAGTTGATGAAGTTGTCGATCGCCGCGATCTGCGCCGCCACGTCGGTGCCGGTGGACACGATCTTGAACTCCTTGATCTCCGATTTCATGTCCGGCGTGGCCGCATAGGCCTTGGCCATCTTGATCATCTGGATGCGCCAGGTGTTGCCGACGAAGCCGTTGGCCAGCGCGATCCGATACGGACCTTTCTTGGCGGGCCACTGGAAGTATTTGGTGCTGGCGTCCCAGGGCTTGAAGCAGGCCGGGTTCTCGCCGGGACCGCTGACGACCGATGGGCCGGCCGCGATGGCGGAAGTGGCAACCAATGCCGCAGCAGCGGCGACGATGCGAGCGCGAATGATCATTGCTGTCTCCTTGTTGGACGTAGGGCCCGGTTGCACGTGACCGGCCAACGGGCGAAACAATGCTGCGCACACCTACACATCGTCCGGTGGGCAGGTTGCACGATCATCATACGAATTCGGTGCGCGACCGCCCGCTTGGGACATACCCTTGCCGGGCCGTCTCGAGTGGCCCTCGACGCGGCCGGAAACGCAAACCTTGATTGCAGATGACATCCCCAGGGTCCACCCGCCGCCTCTTCATCGGCCTGTTTCCCGAGCCGGGAGTGCAGTCGGCCATCGAAGCGCATCGCAGGACATGGTGGTGGCCGCGCGGTGCCCGAATGACTTCATTGGCGCGCGTGCACATGACCCTGCACTTTCTCGGCGAAGTTGCGGCGGTGCAGCAAACGGCATTGCTGAACGGACTCGCCGAAGTGCCGATGCCGGCGTTGACGCTGGTGCTGCACACGCCCGAGGTCTGGCGCAATCCCGTCGCGGTGTTGCGGGCCGACGAGGACGAAGGGCTGCGCGAATTGCGCGAGCGCCTGAAACAGCCGCTCATCCATGCGGGGCTGGCGCCCGAGCGCGGCAGATGGGCACCGCATCTGACGATCGCGCGGAAATGTCTGGGTGCCGTGCCGCCGGTGGAACCCCCGCCGATCGTCTGGCCGGTCAACGAGTTCGCACTGGTTTGCTCGCACCTGTCCATGCCGGCCCACTACGAGATATTGGCGCGCTTCCCCTCGCGCAAGTAGTGTCTGAAATCGATTGCGGCAGAATCTCGCGATGAAGAAAATTCCGGTCGAAGCGAGCCTGCTTCTCGTCGACGACGACCCCGCCATCATCCAGGTCCTGAGTCGGATACTTTCGGACTACACCACGGTTCGATTCGCGACCAGCGGAGCCGACGCGTTGCAACTCAGCCGCGAATCGCCGCCCGACCTGATCCTGCTCGACGCGCAGATGGGCGACATGAGCGGCCTCCAGGTGTGCGAGGCCCTCAAGGCCGACGCGTCGCTGGCGGATATTCCTGTCATCTTCGTGAGCAGCCACCAGGAATCCGAACTCGAAGTGGCGGTGCTGCAGCTCGGCGCAGTCGACTTCATCCGCAAGCCGTTCAACGCATCGCAGGTGACGGCGCGGGTCAATACCCAGCTCAAGCTCAAGCGCCTGTCGGACGACCTGCGCCGGCTGTCCAGGATCGACGGCCTCACGGGCCTCGCCAATGCCGACGCCCATGCGGAAATCCTCTCGCGCGAGATTCTCCGCGCGATCGAGGCAGGCCAGGCGCTGTCGGTCGTGACGGTCGAGGTCGACTTCTTCCGATCCTTCGAGGCGCTCTACGAGCGCAAGGCCGCGGACGCCTGCCTCGCTTCGATCGCCGAAGCCCTGCATCGCAGCGCGCGTCGGCCCGGCGACTTCGTTGCCCGGCTGGATCGCGAACGCTTTGCGCTGATCCTCGCGGACACCTCGGCGGACGATGCATTGCACGTCGCTAACCGCGCACTGCGGGCGGTCGAGGCGCTGGACATCAGCCACCAGGGTTCGGCCGTGTCGCGCCACGTGACGTGCAGCGCGGGCGTCGCTTGCCTCGATGCCGCTGCCCGCGAAGCGTTGGGCAGCGATGCGAGGGCCGCCCTTGAATTCGCCGCCGATGCCGCGCTCGCGGAGGCCGCAAGGGCAGGGCGGGCCCAGGCGTCCCTGATGGCTCCCAAGGCCCTGCCGGAGCCCGGCACCGAGGCCGATTGACCATTCCGTGGGGATTCGCCAGCATTCGCGTTCGCTGATCTGGCTGCTCGTTGGCCTCTGCATGGCGGCTGGCGCCGGCTGGTGGCAGGTACGGTACAACGATGAGCTCGCGCAGGCCCGCTTCGATACGGTCGCGCGGCGCGCGGTCGATCAGCTCACGTCGCGCATGCACGCCTACGCGTTCGGCCTGCGCGGTGCGCGCGGTGCCGTCATTGCGGCGGGCGGGGAGGGAGGCATCACGCGGTTGCGCTTCGCCCAGTTCAGCGCAGCGCGCGACCTCGAGCGGGAGTTTCCCGGGGCGCGCGGCTTCGGCTTCGTGCGTCGCGTGCCGGCCGCGCAGGAGGCCGCTTTCGTGGCCGCGGCGCGACTCGACGGCAAGCCCGATTTCCGGATACGCCAACTGGGCGTGAACGAGGGCGATCGCTTCGTCATCCAGTACTTCGAGCCCTCCGATTCCACCAGTCCCGCAATCGGCCTCGACATCGCTTCCGAGCCCAACCGTCGCGCCGCCGCCGAGCGCGCCATGCAGACCGGCGAGGCGTCCATGACGGCACCGATCGCGTTGATGCAGGCTGCGCGGGCGCCGCCGAGCCAGCGCTCCGTCCTGCTGCTGTTGCCTGTCTACAAGGCAGAAGCGCAGCTCGGGCGCCTGCAGCAGCGGCAACGCCCGTCCGCCGCGGTGCGCGGTACACCGGACGAGACGATCGGCTGGATCTACGCGCCGCTGCTCATCGACGAGGTGCTGAAGGGCTTCGACTTCCAGGACGGCGAGTTCGCGCTCGCGCTGGCCGACGTGACCCGGCGAGACAGGCCCGAACCGTTCTTCAGGTCGCCGGGGTACGCGTCGGTCCAGGCTGATGCGATCAAGAGCGTGTTGCCGCTGCAGCTCTACGGTCGCACCTGGGAGGTGGCGGTGAGCGCGCAGCCGTTGTTCCTCAGCCAGTTGAACCTGCGCAGCCCCTGGGCCGTGGTGCTGATCGGCTCGACGCTGGCCCTCTTGATGGCGCTGCTGTCGTACATCGAACAGACAACGCAGCGCCGCAAGCAGCAGGCGGGCGAACAGCGTTCCCGGCTCGCGGCGATCGTGACCAGCTCCAACGACGCCATCATCGGCTGTCGGCTCGACGGCAGGATCACCGACTGGAACGACGCCGCGGCCAAGATCTTCGGCCACACCGCCGGCGAGGCGCTGGGCCAGCCGTTGCAGGACTTGCTGCTGCCGACCGACTATGTGCAGGAGGAAGAGACGCTGCTGCGCCACATCGCTGACGGAAAGTCGGTCGCCGCGTTCGAGACTTTCCGTCGTCACCGTGACGGCACCCCCGTGGCGGTCTCGGTGGCGGCGGCGCCGATCCGCTCCGCGGACGGCCGCGTGATCGGCGCAGCGGAGACCGTGCGCGACATCACGCACGAGCGGGCGACCAAGGCGCACATCCTCGAACTGAACGCAAAGCTGGAGCAGCAGGTGGTCGAGCGCACCGCCGAGCTTGCGGTGCTGTCGACGCGAGAGCGGGCCATTCTCGACGGTGCCGCGAGCGCCATCATCGCGACCGATGTCGACGGCGTGGTAACCCTGTTCAACCCCGCCGCGGAGGAACTGCTGGGCTACTCGGCCGCCGAAGTGGTCGACCGGATGGAGATGAACAGTTTCCATGATGCGTTCGAGGTCCATAGCCGCGCGATGGCGCTCACCACTGAATTGGGGCGTCCGCTGGAAGTGTGCGAAGTGTTCGCGCCCGCGCCGGGCACCGGCAGGGCCCGCCCGCGAGAGTGGACCTACGTGCGCAAGGACGGCAGCCGCGTTCCGGTGCACCTGAACGTGAGCCCCTTGCGTGATTCGGCCGGCAGCGTGGTCGGCTTCATCGCGATCGCGACCGATCTGTCCGAGCGCAAGGCGGCCGAGGAAAGGATGCGCAAGAACGAACGCTTCATGCGCATCGTGACCGACAACATCCCTGGCATCTGCGCCTACTGGACGACCGGAATGCGCTGCACCTTCGCGAACAGCGCCTACCGCCGCTGGCTGGGCCGCTCGCCCAAGGAAATGATCGGCATCACGCAGAGCGAGTTGCTGGGCCCGGAACTCTTCCGCCAGAACGAGCCCTTCATCCGCGCCGCACTGGCCGGCAGCGACCAGCGCGTGATGCGCACCCGCACGCTGGCCGACGGGTCCACGATCCACTACTGGCTGCACTACATCCCCGACTTCGACGACAACGGCGTGGTGCAGGGCTTCATCTCGGTGGCGGTGGATGTCACCGACATGCGCCGCGCGCAGGACCAGCTGGAGAGCCTGAACCTCGCGCTCAACGAGCGAAGCGCCCAGGCCGAATCGGCGAGCAAGGCCAAGAGCGAGTTCCTCGCCAACATGAGCCACGAGATCCGCTCGCCGCTCAATGCGGTCATCGGGCTGGCCTACCTGCTGCGGCAGACCTCGCTGGACGACCGGCAGCGCGAGTTCCTGCGGAAGATCGACGACGCCAGCAACGCCTTGCTGGATGTCATCAACGACATTCTCGACATCTCCAAGATCGAGGCCGGCGAGATGGCGCTCGACGAATCGGAGTTCGGCCTGCGCGAACTGCTCGGCGGCGTCATCGCCATGATGAGTGTGAATGCCGGCGCGAAGGGCATCGAGCTGTCGCTCGATGCCGACGCCGACCTTCCGGCGCACCTGGTCGGCGACGTCACGCGCATCCGGCAGATCCTCGTCAACCTGCTGAGCAATGCGGTCAAGTTCACGCCGCAAGGAACTGTCCGTGTGAACGTGCAGGTGAAAGAACGGCTGGAGGATCGCCTGCGACTGCGCTTCGCCGTGATCGATACGGGCATCGGCATCGAGCCGAACGTGCTCGACCGCCTGTTCACGCCATTCACGCAGGCGGACTCGTCGACAACGCGCCGCTTCGGCGGTACGGGCCTGGGCCTTTCGATCGTGAAGCAACTCACCGAGCTGATGGGCGGCGAGTTCGGTGTCAGCAGCACGCCGGGCAGCGGCAGCGAGTTCTGGGTCATCCTGCCACTGGACATTGTGGGCGAGGGCGCCGCACAGCCCGTGGAGCAAGGACAGCGGCCCTCGGCGGCTTCGCGCGAGGCTTCGATCGACCGGCGGCTCGCGCAGATGCGCGTGCTGGTGGTGGACGACAGCGCGGTCAACCTGGAGGTCTGCCAGCACATCCTCGAACGCGAGGGCGCGCAGGTCACCGTCGCATCGAATGGGCGTGAAGCCGTGGAAACGCTGCGCGAGAGCCCGGAGGCCTTCGACCTGGTGCTGATGGATGTGCACATGCCCACGCTCGACGGCAACGAGGCCACGCGCCTGATCCGCGGCGAACTCGGTCTCGCGGCCTTGCCGGTGGTAGCCCTGACGGCCAGCGCGCTGGTGGCCGAGCGCGACCGTGCTCTCGAAGCCGGCATGAACGACTTCGTCAGCAAGCCCTTCGATGCCGAGGCGCTGGTGCGCACCGTGCGTCGCTGCGTCGAACGCGCGAGAGGGCGGCTGGTGCCGACCGGGCATGAAGGAGCCCCCGCAGCAGAGCCCCTTCCAGCGGGCTGGCCGATGATCCCCGGCATCGACGCGCAAGGCGCATCGAAGCGTCTGATGGGCGACAGCGATCTGCTGTTGAGCGTGCTGCGCAGCCTGCTCGCCGAGTTCGGCGATCTCGCGCGGGAGGGAGATCACCTGCACTCCGCCGAATCTTCCGGAACCCTTGCGGCTCGCTTGCACAAGCTGCAAGGGAGCGCCGGCGTGATCGGCATCGACGGCGTGCGGCAACAGGCGGCGGACGGGGAGGCCGCGCTGAAGGACGGCGACGCCGATCGCGTCGAGCGCGCGATGCGGACGCTGGGCGCGGCACTGCGCAACCTGCAAGTCGCGGCGCAACCCTATTTCGATGCAGAGGACGCGCAGCCGGTTGCGGAAGATGCGGCACCCGTCGATCCCGATGCATTGGCCTCGCTCATCGAATTGCTGCGCAAGCAGAGCATGTCGGCGCTGCCGATGTTCGACGAGCTCGCGCCGTCGTTGCGAGCTTCGCTGGGTAATGAACGCTTCGCGGCGCTCGACCGCGCGATGCAGTCGCTCCAGTTCAGGCAGGCCACGGAGATCCTGCAGGTGACCCAGGGCGCATAGTCTGCTCGCCCGATGGCCGCACCGGCCCCGGCGGCATCAGCTGCGTTTCCGACGCCGAGCGCGCATCAGCAGCGCATACACCGTGAGGTTGAGCACGGCCACGCCGATACCCAGCCCGACCTGCACGCCGCGTGTGAGGCCTTCCGGATAGATCATGCCGAGCAGGTAGTGCTCGATGAACCCGCCCTCATAGCCTGCCTGGCCGGCCGCGCGGCGGAGTTCGTTCTCCAGCGGCGTCAGCGGACAGATCCATCCCGCCCACGCCACCCATGCCGCCCAGGCGACCGCGGGCAGGTGAAGCCAGGCCAGCCGCGGCCAGCGCCACACGAGCGCGCCGCCCAGCAGCACGAACAAGATGAAGAGCCCGTGCAGCACCAGCAGGGCGTCGGCCAGGATGCGGTTGCTCATAGGTGGGATTCTTCCCCAAACCTATAATGGAATGTTCAAGCAGATCAAGCAGTTAGGTGGGTTCGATGCAGGGGCTGCCCGCAACCGGCCGCCTTAGCCACAAGCCAAAACCCAAGATGAGCCAGCCCACCTTCAGCGTCGCCGACATCCGCAAGTCGTTCCTCGATTTCTTCGCGACCAAGGGCCACACCGTCGTGCCCTCGAGTTCGCTGGTTCCGGCCAACGACCCGACCCTGATGTTCACCAACTCCGGCATGGTGCAGTTCAAGGACGTGTTCCTCGGCACCGACAAGCGCCCCTACGTGCGTGCCGCTTCCGTGCAGGCCTGCCTGCGGGCCGGCGGCAAGCACAACGACCTCGAAAACGTCGGCTACACCGCGCGCCACCACACCTTCTTCGAGATGCTGGGCAACTGGAGCTTCGGCGACTACTTCAAGCGCGAGTCGCTCAAATGGGCCTTTGAACTGCTGACCCAGGTCTACAAGCTGCCTGCCGAAAAGCTCTGGGCCACCGTCTACATCGAGGACGACGAGGCCTACGACATCTGGACCAAGGACATCGGCCTGCCGCCCGAGCGCGTCGTGCGCATCGGCGACAACAAGGGCGGCCGCTACATGTCCGACAACTTCTGGATGATGGCCGACACCGGCCCCTGCGGCCCGTGCAGCGAAATCTTCTACGACCACGGCCCCGGGATCGCCGGCGGCCCGCCCGGCAGCCCCGACGAGGACGGCGACCGCTACATCGAGATCTGGAACAACGTGTTCATGCAGTTCGACATGCAGCCCGACGGCAGCGTCAAGCCGCTGCCTGCGCCCTGCGTCGACACCGGCATGGGGCTGGAGCGCCTCGCCGCGATCCTGCAGCACGTGCACAGCAACTACGAGATCGATCTGTTCGACGCGCTCGTCAAGGCCGGGTCGCGCGAGACCGGCGAGAAGGATCTCGGTAACAAGAGCCTGCGCGTGATCGCCGACCACATCCGCGCCACCGCCTTCCTGGTGGCCGACGGCGTGATCCCGTCCAACGAAGGCCGTGGCTACGTGCAGCGCCGGATCGTGCGCCGCGCCATCCGCCACGGCTACAAGCTCGGCCAGAAGAAACCCTTCTTCCACAAGCTGGTGCCCGACCTCGTGGCGCTGATGGGCGATGCCTATCCCAAGCTGCGCGCCGACGAGAAGCGCATCACCGACACCCTGAAGGCCGAGGAAGAGCGCTTCTTCGAGACGCTCGCCAACGGCATGGAAATCCTCGATGCAGCACTGGCCGATGGTGCCAAGGTGCTGCCGGGCGAAGTGGCCTTCAAGTTGCACGACACCTATGGATTCCCGCTCGACCTGTCGGCCGATGTGTGCCGCGAGCGCGGCGTGGCCGTGGACGAGGCCGGCTTCAACGCCGCCATGGAAAAGCAGAAGGCCGCAGGCCGCGCCGCCGGCAAGTTCAAGATGGAACGCGCCGTCGAGTACACCGGCGCGGGCAATGCCTTCACCGGCTATGAGCACCTCGAGGAAAAGGCGAAAGTGGTCGCCCTGTACTTCGAAGGCGCCCCGGTGCAGCAGCTGGACGAAGGGCAGTCCGGCATCGTCGTGCTCGACACCACGCCTTTCTATGCCGAGAGCGGCGGCCAGGTCGGAGACCAGGGCGTGCTCGTGGCAGAAGGTGTGCAGTTCGGCGTCGACGACACGCAGAAGATCAAGGCCGACGTGTTCGGCCACCACGGCACGCAGACGCAGGGCACGCTCAAGGTGGGCGATTCCGTCACCGCGCGTGTCGACACCGCGCGCCGCGCGGCCACCATGCGCAACCACAGCGTCACCCACCTGATGCACAAGGCCCTGCGCGAAGTGCTCGGCGAGCACGTGCAGCAGAAGGGTTCCCTGGTCGACGCCGACAAGACGCGCTTCGACTTCGCCCACAACGCACCCGTTTCGGGCGAGCAGATCCTGGAGATCGAACGGCGCGTCAACGCCGAGATCCTCGCCAACGAAGCCACGCAGGCGCGCGTGATGGACATGGAGTCGGCGCAGAAGACCGGCGCCGTGATGCTCTTCGGCGAGAAGTACGGCGACACCGTGCGCGTGCTCGACATCGGCACCAGCCGCGAACTGTGCGGCGGCACGCACGTCTCGCGCACCGGCGACATCGGCCTCTTCAAGATCGTGAGCGAAGGCGGCGTGGCCGCCGGTGTTCGCCGCATCGAGGCCGTGACAGGCGCCAACGCGCTGGCCTATCTGCAGGAACTCGAAGCGACGGTCCACAGCGTCGCGGCCACGCTCAAGACGCCGGCTTCCGAACTGCAGGCGCGTCTCGCGCAGGTGCTCGACCAGGTGCGCGCGCTGGAGCGCGAGGTCGGCTCGCTCAAGGGCAAGCTGGCGTCGTCCAAGGGTGACGAACTTCTGGCGCAAGCCGTCGATGTCGGCGGGATCAAGGTGCTCGCCGCCAAGCTCGACGGCGCGGATGCCAAGACGCTGCGCGAGACCATGGACAAGCTCAAGGACAAGCTCAAGACCGCGGCCATCGTGCTCGCGGCCGTCGACGGGACCAAGGTACAGATCGCGGCAGGTGTCACCTCCGACACCATGGGCAAGGTGAAGGCGGGCGAACTTGTCAATTTCGTCGCCCAGCAAGTCGGCGGCAAGGGCGGCGGCAAGGCCGACATGGCGATGGCTGGCGGTACCGATGCAGCAGGCGTTCCTGCTGCACTGAAGTCGGTGCAGGGCTGGGTGGCGGAGCGTCTTCAGTCCAACGGATGAGCGACCAGCTAGCCGCCGATGTCCTCGTGATGGGGGCGGGCACGATCGGGTGCTTCATCGGCGGCAGCCTCGCCGCGGCGGGCGTTCGCGTCGCATTTGTCGGGCGACCCCGTGTGCTCGGAGAGCTGGCGCTGCACGGCCTGACGGTCACCGATCTCGACGGCGCACGCCACGAGGTGTCGCCCGGTTTCCTGCGGCTTTCGGAACAGGTACCGGCAGGGGTCCGACCTGCGCTGGTGTTGTTGACCGTCAAGAGCGGTGCGACCCAGGTAGCGGCAGCCGAACTCGCCGCGGTGCTGCCGGCGGGCACGCCGGTGCTGTCGTTGCAGAACGGCATCTCCAACGCCGCCGTCGCTTCGCAGGCCGCGCCGAATCTCAACATCCTGCCGGCGATGGTGCCCTACAACGTGGCCGAGATCAGCGCTGGTGTGTTTCATCGCGGAACCGCGGGCCGACTTGCCGCGAAGGACGATCCCGCGCTGCGCCGCTGGGTGGCGGTGTTCGAGCGTGCGGGCGTGCCGATCGACCTGCATCCCGATCTGCTGCCGATCCAGTGGGGCAAGCTCCTGCTGAACCTGAACAACCCGGTCAACGCGCTTTCGGGCCTGCCGTTGCGCGACGAGCTGCTGCAGCGTGGCTATCGGCGCTGCCTCGCGGCGCTGATGGACGAAGCACTGGCCGCGCTCGACAAGGCCGGCATCGCGCCGGCCCAGCTCGCCGCCGTGCCGGCCCGCCGCCTGCCCGCCATCCTGCGGCTGCCGACGCCGCTGTTCCGGCTGGTCGCAGCGCGCATGCTGCGCATCGACGCGAAGGCGCGTTCGAGCATGGCCGACGACCTTTCGCTCGGACGGCGCACCGAGATCGACGCGCTGTGCGGCGAGGTGGTCCGGCTCGCCGAGGCGAACGGCGTGCAGGCGCCCGTCAACGCGAAGATGGTCGAACTGCTGGAGGCCTGGCCCGAGCGCAAGGGTCGGTGGACGGCGAAGCAGTTGCTGAAGGAAGTGCGCTTGTAGGTTTCGGGGGCGCTACGCCTGGCCGCGGCCTGCCGGCGCCACGCTGGCACCCTGGATGCGATGCCGGGCCAATGCGTCGGTCACGAAGCCGCTGGTTTTCATCTCCTCGACGAACGCACTGAGGGCTGCGCCAGCTTCGCCGCCGCGCGAGGCGGGTGTCCCCATCGCCTGCTGGATCACCATGAAGCGGCCCGGAAGCAGACGCAAACCCGGCACGTGATCGGCCTCGGCTTCGAGAACCTGCCGGATCCCCGCCGCCACCTCGACCTCGCCGGCATGCAGACTCTCCATCACGGCTTTGGCGCCCTGCACACGCACGATCTGCGCCTTCTTGATCTCGCGCGTAAGGAACAGGTCGTAGGCGCTGCCCGCACCGACGGCGATGCGTTGCGCATCGCTGTCGACCTCCTCGTTGCGCTGGAGCGGCGAGCCGGCGGGGACGAGATAGCTGCCTTCGATCAGCACGTAGGGCGCCGTGAACTGCATGCCCTCGCTGCGCAGCGGATCGATCGCGAAGAAGCCGATGTCGGCCTGCTCGTTGCGCACCGCGTCGACGGAAGCGGCCGCCTTCTCGAACACCACGAGTTCGATGGCGACGCCGAGGCGCCGCGCGAACTCGCGCGCGAGATCGATCGACACGCCGACCGGCTCGCCGGTGGCGGCATCCCTGTTCGCGAGGATCGGGTTGCCGAGGTTGATGGAGGCGCGCAGCGCGCCGGTGGGCGTGAAGGCCGAAACCACGGCCGGGGGGAGGGTGGTGCTCATTCCCCGATTCTGCCGCGCTACGCGACGGCCGCTCGCCGTCCCTTGCGATAGAGCGCCAGCGTGGCCCCGAGCCCGCAGGCCGCTGCGAAGCTCAGCCAGTAAGCCGGCGCCGCCTTGTCGCCGGTCGACTCGATCAGCCAGGTCGAGATGGCGGGCGTGAAGCCGCCGAACACCGCGGTCGCCAGGCTGTAGGCCAGCGAGAAGCCCACCACGCGCACTTCGACCGGCATCACCTCGGTCAGGGCCACGACCATCGCGCCGTTGTACATGCCGAAGAGGAACGAGAACCACAGCAGAACGTCGAGCATGCGTCCGAAACTCGGCTCGGCGGCGAGCCAGTGCATCGCCGGGTAGGCCGTGAAGATGGCCAGGATCGTGACCGCGAGCAGCAATGGCTTGCGCCCGATGCGGTCCGACAGCGCGCCGCCGATCGGCAGCCAGATGAAGTTGGTCACGGCGACCAGCAGCGTGACGATCAGGCTGTCCTTGGCGCTCAGGTGCAGCACGGTCTTGCCGAAGGTCGGCGTGTAGACGGTGATCAGGTAGAAGGTGGTCGTGGTCATCGCGACCAGCATCATTCCGGCCAGCACGACGCGCCAGTTGCGCACCATGGACTGGAACACTTCGCGCGTGGTGGGATGGTGCTTGCGCGCCTGGAAGGCCTCCGTCTCCTGCAGCGAGCGGCGCAGGACGAAGATGCACGGGATGATCATGCAGCCCACGAAGAACGGAATCCGCCAGCCCCAGTCGGCCAGCGCGGCCGGCGCCATCATCTCGTTCAGCGCGAAGCCCAGCGCGGCGGCCAGCACGATCGCGACCTGCTGGCTCGCCGATTGCCACGCGGTGTAGAAGCCCTTGTGCCCGGGCGTCGCCATCTCCGACAGGTAGACCGAAACGCCACCCAGCTCGGCACCCGCCGAGAAGCCCTGCAGCAGCCGGCCGAGCAGCACCAGCAGCGGTGCAATGGCGCCGATCGTCGCGTAGCCAGGCACGAAGGCGATGAGCACGGTGCCGCTGGCCATGATGCCCAGCGTGACGATCAGGCCCTTGCGCCGTCCTACTTCGTCGATGTAGGCGCCGAGGATGATTGCGCCCAGTGGCCGCATCAGGAAGCCCGCGCCGAAGACCGCGAAGGTCAGCATCAGCGAGGCGAACTCGCTGCTCGCGGGAAAGAAGGCTTTCGAGATGTAGGTCGCGTAGAAGCCGAACAGGAAGAAGTCGAACTGTTCGAGGAAATTGCCGCTGGTCACGCGCAGCACGGCGCCGAGCTTGGAGGTGCTGCGAGGCGGCGCTTGGTGGCCGGGGGCCAGTGTGGCGGTGCTCATGGGTGTCTCCTTGTGTGGACGCACCTGCTTCGGCGCGCTCGCTTCATCGTAGGGAGACAAGCTGTCGAACAGCCGTCATATTGCTCGGGGTATGTCCGGCCCCGAAAAGTCAGGCGCTGTTCAGGCGCTGGGGATTAGCGCTCGCGCCACGCGCCCTGTTCGCGGAGGGTTGTCCTGCCGCCTTTGGTGACGATCAGCCAGCCGTCCTGCCCGACGAAGTAGCTGGTGTTGCCGTCGTAGAACTGCCAGCCCATCGGATCGCAGGGCGCGTTGCCCGGCGCACAGGGCCGTTGCCCGGGCTTGCCCACCATGTTGAGGTGGCTGCCGTTGCGCTTGTGCGTGTCGGCATAGGCGAACTGCTCGCAATCCGTGACGCGCTCGCCGCACATCGGCGTGATCTCGACCGTGTAGGTCCGCGTCTCGAGCGTGGCGGCGTGCAGGGGTGCAAGGGCCACCGATGCGACGAAGGCGAGGGCAGGCGCAAGTCGATTCATGCCGCCATCGTTACCGGGTAAGGGGACGTAAAAGATAGGGTTTCCACCTATCTTTCGCAAAGGTTTCGGGATTATTCTTCGTCATCCGTTCCATTGATAAACCGATGTTTTATTAGTGGAACAAATTCCACCACCCACGGATCACAACGACCATGATGAAGCAGACCCGTCGCCAGGCCCTGGCGCTCGCCCTTTCGATCGCAGCCGCAACCGTTGCCGCGCCGGTCTGGGCCCAGGGCTATCCGAGCAAGCCGATCACCCTGGTCGTGGCCTATCCGGCCGGCGGTGACACCGACGCGCTCGCGCGCCTCTTCGCCGAGAAGCTGTCCACTCGCATCGGCCAGCCCGTGGTGGTCGACAACAAGCCGGGTGCCAGCGGCATCATCGGCAGCGCCTTCGTCGCCAAGGCGCCGGCCGACGGCTACACGCTGCTTCTCGCGCCCAGCACCTTCTCGATCGCGCAGCTCGTCCTGAAGACCACCGGCGGGTCCGGCTACGACGTGCTGCACGGCTTCACGCCCATCATCCAGACGGGCACGTTGCCGCTGGCGCTGGTCGCCAGCACCGCCTCCGGCATCAAGAGCTTCAAGGACCTGCCGGCCGCCGCCAAGGCCCAGCCGCTCACCTACGCCAGCCCCGGCAGCGGCTCGCCGATGCACATCCTCGGCGAGATGGTCAACAAGGCCACGGGCCTGGACATTCATCACGTGCCCTACCGCGGCGTGGCGCCCGCCGTCAACGATGTGCTCGGCGGCCATGTGCCCCTGACCTACATCACCCTCGGCCCGGTCGCTCCCTACCTGCCGACCGGCAAGATGGTCGTGCTTGCCGTGGCGGACGCCAAGCGCTCGCCGCTCGCGCCCAACGTGCCGACCTTCGCGGAACTGGGCATCAAGGACGTCGAAGTCACCGCCTGGCACGGCCTGTTCGGGCCCAAGGGCATGCCCGCCGACGTCGTGAAGACGCTGAACGGCCATCTCAACGAAATCCTCAAGATGCCGGACGTCGCCTCGAAGATGGCGGTGCTCGGCGCCGTGCCGCTGGGCGGCGCACCCGAGACGCTCGCCAAGACCAACGCGGCCGACTTCGAACGCTTCGGCAGGATCATCAAGGAACTGGGCATCCAGGCGGACTGATCCATGACCGAAGTCAACACCACCGCCGATCCCGCCAGCCTGCAAGGCTTGCTCGCAGAACTGCCGTCGAACCTGCTCGCCGGTCGTCGCGTGCTCGTGACTGGCGCCGCGCGCGGCCTGGGCCTGGCCTTTGCCAAGTGCATCGCGAAGGCTGGGGCCAGCGTCGTGCTCGCCGACATCCTCTCCGACCTGGCGCAGATCGAGGCGCAGGCGCTTCGCGAAGACGGCTTCACGGCGCACGCGCTGACCGTCGACCTGTGCGATCCGGCCTCGATCGCGGAGGGCGCAGCCGATGCGGTCAAGCTGCTCGACGGACTCGACGGCCTGGTCAACAACGCCGCCATCACCAACTCCGGCGGCCGCGATGCGCACGCGCTCGAGATCGACATGTGGGACCGCGTGATGGACGTCAACGTCCGCGGCACCTGGCTCATGAGCCGCGCCTGCCAGCCGGCGCTGGCCGAGAGCGGCCGTGGCGCCATCGTCAACCTGGCGTCCGACACCGCGCTGTGGGGTGCACCGAACCTGTTGGCCTATGCGTCGAGCAAGGGCGCCGTCATTTCGATGACGCGCTCGCTCGCGCGCGAGTGGGGCGGCGACGGCATCACGGTCAACGCCGTGGCGCCCGGCCTCACGCTGGTGGAAGCCACCGAGTACGTGCCGATGGCGCGGCACCAGAAGTACCTCGAAGGGCGTGCGATTCCGCGCGAGCAGCAGGCGGTCGACGTCTGCGGCGCAGTCCTGTTCGCCCTGTCCGGCCTGTCGCGTTTCATGACCGGCCAGTTGCTCGCCGTCAACGGCGGCTTTGTGATGCATTGATTTTTTTCGACCAAGGAGTTTCCCGATGAGCGATTTGTCCGAACAACAGAACATCGACGGCGCCCCCGCAACCTGGGAGCGGCCCGAAGGCGCGAGCCTCGAAGCGTGGATGGCCACCCGCATCGCGCGCTATTCGACCCGCAAGTACGACTGGGACGCCCTGAAGTTCCAGGCCGACTTCGATCCCAAGTTCCGCCGCGCCCAGATGCGCTATGTCGGCACCGGCGGCACCGGCGTCGCGAAGGACGTCAACACCGTGCCGGCCGAGAACTTCACTTTCTCGACGATGGTGATCCCCGCCGGCCACGAAGGCCCGCCGCACCTGCACACCGACGTGGAGGAAGTGTTCTTCCTGATCCGCGGCAAGCTCAAGGTCGTCATCGAAAAGGATGGCGAGCGCTTCGAAACCATCATGACCGACCGCGACCTGATCTCGGTGCCCCCGGGCGTCTACCGCGAAGAGATCAACATCGGCGACGAAGACGCGCTGATGTGCGTGATGCTCGGCGCGAAGAAGCCGGTGACGCCGACGTACCCCGCCGATCACCCGTTGGCCCAGGTCAAGCGCTGAGCCTCGAGATGAGCGATACCGCCGTGATCGACGCACTGTCTCCACCGCCTGCCGAGCTTGACCGGCTCGATGCGCGCTTTCCGGCGCGTCGCGTCTCGGTGGGCGAGGGCGCAATGGTGTCCGTGCGCGAATGCGGCACGGGGCCCGTGATGGTGTGCCTGCATGGCATCGGATCCGGCGCGGCATCGTGGCTCGATACGGCATCGCTGCTCGCGCCGTGTGCGCGGCTGATTGCATGGGACGCGCCGGGCTACGGCGAATCCACGCCGCTTGCACCCGAAGTGCCGACCGCCGCTGACTATGCGGCGCGCCTCGGTGCACTGCTCGATGCGATGAAGATCGAATCCTGCGTGCTGGTCGGGCATTCGCTCGGTGCACTCACCGCCGCTTCGGCCGCGCGTCCAGCGTCTCCGCTTGCAGCCCGTATCCAGCAACTCATCCTCATCAGCCCGGCCAGCGGCTACGGCACGCCGGCACGCGCCGAAGCCAGCCAGCGTGTTCGCGCCGAACGCCTCGACACGCTCGCCCAGATCGGCGTGGCCGGCATGGCCGCGAAGCGCTCTGGCCGCCTGCTGTCCGACAACGCCAGCGAACTGGCACGTCAATGGGTGCGCTGGAACATGGCGCGCCTGAACGAGTTCGGCTATCGCCAGGCCGTGGAACTGCTTTGCGGCGGCGACCTGCTGGCCGACCTGCCGCCCGCGATGCCCGTGCGCGTGGCCTGCGGCGCGCTCGACGTGATCACGCCCCCGGCCGGCTGCGCAGAGGTCGCGCAGACGTGCAGCGTGTCGCTCGAACTGATCGAGGGCGCGGGGCACGCGAGCTATGTGGAGCAACCCGCCGCGGTCGCCGCGATCCTGCGCGTTGCACTTTCTTCCTGAACATCCAAAACGAGGCAATCGGACACCTATGACCACCACTGGCAATGACGAAATGGAAGAGGGCTCGGACCGCTACAACGTCCCTGCGCTCGAACGCGGCCTGCGCGTGCTCTGCGAGTTCAGCCGCGAAAACCGTTCGCTCTCCGCGCCCGAACTCGCGCGCCGCTTCGCGCTGCCGCGCTCGACGGTGTTCCGTCTGCTGACGACGCTCGAGAACATGGGCTTCCTCGAGAAGGCCGAAGGCGGTCGCGACTACCGCCTGGGTCTTGCCGTGTTGCGCCTCGGCTTCGAGTACCTGGCCTCGCTGGAACTCACCCAGCTCGGCACGCCGCTGCTGCAGCAACTGTGCGAAGAGTTGCGCACGCCCTGCAACCTGGTGGTGCGCGATGGCCGTTCGATCGTCTACGTCGCGAAGGTCGCGCCGCCGACGCCCTTTGCCAGCTCGGTCACCGTTGGCACCCGCCTGCCCGCGCATGCCACGGTCCTCGGGCGCATCCTGCTCGAAGACCTGACGCTGCCGCAATTGCGCGCGCTGTACCCCGAGGACAAGCTCGAAACCTTTTCGCCGAGCACGCCGAAGTCGGTCGACGAACTGTTCGACATGGTCCAGGCCGACCGCACGCGCGGCTATGTGCTGGGCGAAGGCTTCTTCGAATCGAACATCTCCAGCATTGCCGCACCCGTGCGCGACCACACCGGCCACATCGTGGCGGCGCTGGGCGCCACGATCACCTCGGGCCATATCGAGGAAGACCGCATGGACGAGATGGTGCAGCGCGTGCGCGACACCGCGGAAGCCATCTCGGGCCTCCTGAACTATTCGCCCAAGGTCGTTCCGCTCCGAACCGGCAAGCGCGCCTGAGTCCCGAGTCTTGCGAATCACGAACATGACGACGCCGACCCTTTCCTCCTCCTTCTTCGCAGCCGATGCGCTGGCCGGCCGCGTGGCCGTCGTGACTGGCGGCTCCTCCGGTATCGGCCTCGCGACGGTCGAACTGCTGCTGGACTGCGGCGCCGCGGTGGCGCTGTGCGGACGCAATGCGGAGCGGCTCGATCGCGCCGTGGCCGATCTGCGCGCTAACCGCCCGGCGGCCAGCATCTTCGCGCGCACCTGCGACGTGCTCGATGCGGCTTCGGTGCAGAGCTTCGCCGCCGAGAGCGAAGCCGCACTGGGCCCGGCCTCGATGCTGATCAACAACGCGGGGCAGGGGCGTGTCTCCACCTTCGCCAACACCGAGGATGCAGCCTGGACCGAAGAGCTGCACCTCAAGTTCTTCTCCGTCATCAACCCGACGCGCGCCTTCCTGCCGCAGCTCACGGCGCAGCGCGTGGTGCTCGGCGACGCCGGCATCGTCTGCGCCAATTCGCTGCTCGCGCGCCAGCCCGAGCCGCACATGGTCGCGACGTCGGCTGCGCGTGCCGGCCTGCTCAACCTCGTGCGCTCGATGGCCACCGAGTTCGCGCCGCATGGCGTGCGCGTCAACGGCATCCTGATCGGCCTCGTCGAGTCGGGCCAGTGGCGCCGCCGCTTCGACGCGCGCGAAGACAAGTCGCTCGACTGGTCCGCCTGGAGCCGCCAGCTCGCGCAAGACAAACACATTCCGCTGGGTCGCCTGGGACTTCCGATCGAAGCCGCTCGCGCGATTCTTTTCCTGGCTTCGCCCCTCGCCTCGTACACGACGGGCGCCCACATCGACATCTCTGGAGGCCATTCACGCCATGCATAACCCCAACAACACCGTGACCGTCGGCGCAGTCGTCGCGGCCTTCCTCGAGCAATGCGGCGTCAAGGCTGCGTTCGGCGTCATTTCGATCCACAACATGCCGATCCTGGACGCCTTCGCCCAGCGCGGCGCGATCCGCTTCATCTCGGCGCGGGGCGAGGCGGGCGCCGGCAACATGGCCGATGCCTATGCGCGCTCCACCGCCAGCCTGGGCGTGTGCGTGACCAGCACCGGCCCGGCCGCGGGCAACATTGCCGGCAGCATGGTCGAGGCGCTGACCGCGGGCGCGCCGCTGCTGCACATCACCGGCCAGATCGAGACGCCCTACATCGACAAGGGCATGTCGTACATCCACGAGGCACCGGACCAGCTCACGATGCTCAAGGCCATCTCGAAGGCCGCCTTCCGCGTGCGCAGCGTCGAGAACGTGCTCGGCACGCTGAAGCGTGCGGTGCAGGTGGCGATGACCGCGCCCACCGGCCCGGTGAGCGTCGAGATCCCGATCGACATCCAGTCCGCGCTGGTCCCGATGCCGGCCGACCTGTCGCCGCTGCCCATCGAGCGTGCCGTGCCTTCGAAGGCCGGTCTCGATGCGCTCGCCGCTGACCTGGCCAAGGCCAAGCGCCCGCTGCTGTGGGTCGGCGGCGGTGCACGCCATGCAGGCGCAGCCATCAAGCGCCTGCAGAAGCTGGGCTTCGGCGTGGTCACCACCACGCAAGGCCGCGGCACGGTGCCCGAGGACGATGCCGGCTCGCTCGGCGCCTACAACATCCAGAAGCCCGTCGAGGACTTCTACCAGACCTGCGACGCCATGCTCGTCGTCGGTTCGCGCCTGCGCGGCAACGAGACGCTCAAATACGAGCTGAAGCTCCCGCGTCCGCTCTACCGCATCGACGCCGACGGCGCCGCCGAAGGCCGCTGCTACGCGACCGACGCCTTCGTCTGCGGTGACTCCGCGCTGGCCCTCGAAGGGCTGGCCGATCGCCTCGAAACCGCCAAGTACAAGGCCGATCCCAAGCTGCTGGCCGACCTGCGCGCTGCGCACGACCAGGCCGTGGCGACCCTGCGCGACGGACTCGGTCCGTACGCAGAACTCGTGCGCCAGATTCAGTCCGTGGCGGGCCGCAACTTCAACTGGGTGCGCGACGTGACCGTCTCCAACAGCACCTGGGGCAACCGCGAACTGCGCGTCTTCGAACCCGGCGCAGGCGTGCACGCCACCGGCGGCGGCATCGGCCAGGGCATGCCCATGGCCATCGGTGCGGCCATCGGTGCGGCAGTGACCGGCTCGGGCCGCAAGACCTTCTGCCTGGCCGGCGACGGCGGCTTCATCCTCAACCTGGGTGAGCTGGCCTGCATGGTGCAGGAGAAGGCGCCCATGGTGATCGTGCTGATGAACGACAAGAGCTACGGCGTCATCAAGAACATCCAGGACGTGCAGTACGGTGGCCGCCGCTGCTACGCCGAGCTGCACACGCCCGACTACGACCTGCTGTGCAAGTCGATCGCGCTGCCGCACGCCCGCGTGCAGAGCATGGACGACCTGCCGGCGCGCCTCGATCAGGCATTGTCGATCGACGGCCCCTTCCTGCTGGAGATCGACATGCTGTCGATCGGCGGCTTCAAGAGCACCTTCGCGGGCCCGCCGACCAACACGATCACGCAGATCCCCGCGCTCGGCGCGGCCGAGTGAGCGAAGGCACTCGCATGTCGTCCATCACGCGCATCGCTCTCATCGGCTGCGGAGCGATCGGCACCTCGGTGCTCGAATTGCTCCAGTCCGACGCGAACCTCGAAGTCCGGGCCATCGTCGCGCAGGCCGATACGCTGGCATCGGCGCAAGCCACGGCCAAGCGGCTCGCGCCGCGCGCGCAGGTCGTGTCAGCGGTGCCCGCCGAAGGCATCGACCTCGTCGTCGAAGCCGCGGGCCATGCGGCGATCGAGGCGCATGTCCTTCCGGCCCTGCAGCGCGGGACGCCCTGCATCGTGGCTTCCGTCGGTGCGCTCTCAGCCCAGGGGCTTGCTGAAAAGCTCGAAGCCGCCGCCGTCGCAGGCGGCACGCAGGTGCAACTGATCGCGGGCGCCATCGGTGCCATCGACGCGCTCGCCGCGGCCCGCATCGGCGGACTCGACACCGTGCGCTACACCGGCCGCAAGCCGCCGCACGCGTGGAAGGGCACACCGGCCGAGCAGGGCCGCGACCTGTCGGCCCTGACGAGCGAAACAGTGATCTTCGAAGGCAGCGCCCGCGAGGCGGCCATGCTCTACCCGAAGAACGCCAACGTCGCCGCGACGGTGTCGCTCGCGGGGCTCGGGCTCGACCGCACGCTGGTGCGGCTGATCGCCGACCCGGCCGTCACCGAGAACATCCATGTGATCGAGGCCGAGGGCGCCTTCGGCAACTTCGAGCTGACCATGCGCAACAAGCCGCTGGCGGCCAACCCCAAGACATCCGCGCTCACCGTCTACAGCGCCGTGCGCGCAGTGCGCAACCGCGTCGCGGCACTGGCGATCTGAACGACCCGAACCGAGAGAACCCCATGATCTCCTCCGAATTGCTCCCCCTCAACATCGCCGGCGAATGGCGCCTGGGCGGCGGCGAAATCTATGAGAGCCTCTACCCGGCCACCGGAGAGCCGATCGCGCGCCTGCAGGCCGCGAGCCTGGCCGACGTGGACGAAGCCATCACCCGCGCGCACCAGGCCTTCCTGAGCAGCGGCTGGGCGCAAAAGCTGCCGCACGAGCGCGCCGCCGTGCTGCACCGGGTCGCCCATCTGATCCGCCAACAATCGGAGACGCTGGCGCAGAAGCAGCGCCTGGACAACGGCAAGCCCATCAACGAAACGCGCGCGCTGGTGGCGAGCGCGGCGGCCACCTTCCAGTTCTTTGCGGCTGCGCTGGAGACGCTCGAAGAAACCATCACCCCGTCGCGCGGCTCCTTCGTCACCATGAGCGTGCATGAGCCGATGGGCGTGGTCGCCGCCATCACGCCGTGGAATTCGCCGATCGCGAGCGAAGCGCAGAAGCTGGCGCCCGCGCTGGCAGCCGGCAATGCCGTGGTCGTCAAGCCCGCTGAAGTCACGCCGCTGATGGCGCTCGAACTCGCACGCATCTGCGAAGAGGCCGGCGTGCCGAAGGGCATCGTCAGCGTTTTGCCGGGCAAGGGTTCGGTCATCGGCGATGCGATCACCAAGCATCCGCTGGTCAAGCGCGTGTCCTTCACGGGCGGCACGACCACCGGCAAGCACATCGCCCACATCGCGGCCGACAAGATGATGCCGGTGTCGCTCGAACTTGGCGGCAAGTCGCCCACGATGGTCCTCGAAGACGCGGACCTCGACCATGCGGTCAACGGCGTGCTCTACGGCATCTTCAGCTCGTCGGGTGAATCGTGCATCGCGGGCTCGCGCCTGTTCGTCGCGCGCTCGATCTACGACGAGTTCCTGACCCGTCTCGCCGAACGCGCCAACGCCCTGCGCGTGGGCGATCCGGCTTCGGAAAGCACGCAGATGGGTCCGCTCATCACCGCACGCCATCGCGAAGGGATCGAGCGCTATGTCGAGCTCGGCGTGCAAGAGGGCGGCCGCATCCGCACGGGCGGCGTGCGCCCTCACGGCAATGGACTGGACAAGGGCTATTTCTACACGCCGACCATCCTCGAAGGCCTGACGAACAGCGCCCGCATCAGCCAGGAAGAAATCTTTGGCCCGGTGCTGGTCGCCATGCCTTTCGACAACGAGGAAGAGCTGATCGCGCAGGCCAACGACAGCATCTACGCACTCGCCGCCGGCGTTTGGAGCCGTGACTTCAAGCGCGCCTGGCGCCTCGGCCGCGCGGTGCAGGCCGGCACGGTCTGGGTCAACACCTACAAGCAGTTCTCGGTCTCGACGCCCTTCGGTGGCTGGCGCGACAGCGGCCTTGGCCGCGAGAAAGGCCGCGAAGGCATCTTCCAGTACATGGAGCAGAAGAGCATGTACTGGGGAACGAACGAGCAGCCCTTGCCCTGGGCGAACGTATGAACACCCCCCAGGCTTGCCCACTTCGTGTGGCCGCCCACCCCCTTGAAGGGGGCAATACCAGCGGCCCGGCAAAGCCGGTTCCGCGGTATTTCTGGAATGGAGAATTGAAATGAGCGTATTGGGCATCGACCAGATCACCTACGCGGCAGACGACCTCGCGACCTGCCGCACTTTCTTCCAGGACTGGGGCCTCGCGCTCAAGTCGGAAGCATCCGACCAACTCGTCTTCGAGTGCCTCAATGGCTGCAAGGTTGTCGTTGCGGCGCTGGACAAGCCCGGCCTGCCGCCCGCGATGGAAGAGGGCCCGACGCTGCGTGAAGTGGTGTGGGGCGTCGAGAGCGACGCCGACCTGGACCGCTATGCCGCAGCCATCGCGAAAGACCCCGGCTTCGTCGACAGCATCGTCGAAGGCGCACGCCGCATCGGCTGCATCGACCCGAACGGCCTTGCCGTGCGCCTGCAGGTCAGCCGCAAGCACCCGATCGAGATCGACTGCGGCGCGATGAACACGTGGAACGCCAAGCCGCGCGTCAACCAGGCCGCGCCGATCTATGACCGCGCCTTGCCGATCGAAGTGGGTCACGTCGTGTTCTTCGTGAGCGACGTGCTCGCGACCAGCGCGTTCTACCGCGATCGATTCGGCTTCGTCTCGTCGGACAGCTACCCCAACCGCGGCGCCTTCATGCGCTGCGCACCGAGCGGCGGTCATCACGACCTGTTCCTGCTGCAGATCCCTTCGGGCAAGCGCGGGCTCAACCACGTGGCCTTCACCGTGCGCGACATCCACGAAGTGTTCGGCGGCGGCCTGCACTTCTCGCGCAAGGGCTGGGAAACGCAACTCGGGCCGGGGCGGCATCCGGTGTCGTCGGCTTACTTCTGGTACTTCAAGAACCCCGCCGGCGGCCTGATCGAGTACTACGCGGACGAAGACCAACTCACGGCCGACTGGCAGCCGCGTGAGTTCGAACCCGGACCGACGGTGTTCGCCGAATGGGCGGTCGATGGCGGCCTCGACGGGAACACCCGCCGCCAGAAGAACGTGGAAGGGCCGCAAGGCAAGTTCCTTACGGAGGAGAAATGACCCCCAGTCTTCGCGCACTTCGTGTCGCTACGCCAACCCCCTTGCAGGGGGCAACACCGGCGGCCCGGCAGAGCCGGTTCCGCGGTGTTCTCCGAACGGGCATCGCTGCGCTCGCCGCCGCGGTGTGCTGCGTGCCCGCGATGGCACAGAGTGATGCACAGAAGCAGCTTTCGAGCGATCGCTTCACCATCGTTTCGCCGTTCCCGCCTGGCGGCCCGGTCGATACGCTGGCCCGCGTCCTCTCGGACGGCCTCGCCAAGCGCTATGGCCAGGCGGCTGTGGTCGAGAACCTGGCGGGTGCCGCCGGCAACATCGGCATCGACAAGGTCAAGCGCGCCAAGGGTGACGGCCACACGCTGCTGGTGGTGCCTGCGGGCAACCTCACGATCAACCCGACCTTGATGCCGAACTTCCCGTTCAACATCGAGAAGGACTTCGTGCCGGTCACCATGCTGGCGAAGGCGCCCAACGTGCTGGTCGCCTCGCCCGACTCCGGCATCAAGACGGCCAAGGAACTGGTGGCGCGGGCGAAGGCCAAGCCCAACACCTTGTCGTATGCGTCGCCCGGCGTCGGCAGCGGCCTTCACCTGGCGGGC
Organism: Variovorax sp. P5_A3; assembly: GCF_056400665.1. Lineage (NCBI taxonomy): Bacteria > Pseudomonadati > Pseudomonadota > Betaproteobacteria > Burkholderiales > Comamonadaceae > Variovorax > Variovorax sp. P5_A3. Next base: position 46,238 of record NZ_JBFUKW010000017.1, read on the forward strand.
GAACTCTTCAAGCAGCAAGCCGGCGTCGACCTGCTGCACGTTCCGTACAAGGGCACCGGCCCCGCGCTCAACGACGTGCTCGGCGGCGTGGTGCCGTTGATGTTCAGCAACCTGCCGGCGACGCTGCCCTTCATCAAGAGCGGCAAGCTGGTCGCGCTGGGCGTGACCGAAGCCAAGCGCAGCCCGGTCGCACCCGAGATCCCGACGCTGGCGGAGCAGGGCATCCAGGGCGTGAACGTGACCTCGTGGTACGGCCTTCTCGCTCCCGCCGGCACGCCGCCCGCCATCGCAGAACAGCTCGCGAAGGATGCGGCCGAGATCCTGGCGCAGCCCGATGTGCGCGACCGCCTGCAGGCGCAAGGCATGACGGCCGCCACGATGAAGCCGGCCGAGTTCGCCTCCGCAATGCGTGACGAAACAGCGGTGTGGGCCCGAATCATCAAGGCCCGGAACATCGTTGCCGAATGACTTGAACATCAATTCCGAACGACCCCTTTTCTTCGATGGAGCGAACCATGACCGACCGTTATCTCGATCCCCACCAGGCGCGCCAGCGCACCCCCACCACCTACGAAGACCTGCTCGGCGATGCCATCGAGCGCGCCTTCGCGGCCGGTATCCACGACCTGCCCGGCCTGGTCGAACAGCTCAACCAGAGCGGCCTCGCCAGCCCCAGCGGCAAGCTCTGGACCGAGGCCATCTATCGCGAAGAAATGGCCGCCCTCGGCGCCTGAGTCTTCGATCGTCCCCTTTTCCCCATTCAAGAGGAACCGTCATGACCACCACCCACGATGACCCGGTCGACCAACTGCTCGAGATCGGCCTGAAGGATCTCTGGTATCCGATCTGCCCGACGAGCTTCATCAAGGAATCGCCCGTCTCGCTGCGCCGCCTCGGCCGCAAGTTCGCCTTCTGGCGCGACCATGCCGGCAAGCTGCATGCGCTCGAAGACCGCTGCCCGCACCGCGGCGCGCCGCTGTCGCAGGGCGTGATCCTCGGAGACCGCCTGTCCTGCCCGTACCACGGCGTCGAAGTGCGCTGCGATGGCGTCGTCACCCGCGTTCCCGGCAGCCCCGGTTGCAAGCTCGAAGGCTCGCAGGCCACGCGCTTCTATCACGTGGAAGAGCGAGCCGGCGCGGTGTGGCTCTACAACTCCAAGGAATCGGTCGAGACGCCGCCGCCGCTGGTGCTCCCCGAGCAGCTGACCGACGACGCGCAGTACTCCAGCTTCCTTTGCTATGCGGAGTGGAAGGGCGACTACCGCTACGTGCTGGACAACGTGATGGACCCCATGCACGGCACCTTCCTGCACAAGCAGTCGCACTCGATGGCCGAGGGCGACTCCACGGCCAAGTTCGGCATCCGCGCGACGGACACCGGCTTCGTGTTCGAGAAGGAAGGCCAGCGTAACGTCAACTTCGACTGGACCGAATGGGCCGACACCGGACTTCACTGGATGCGGCTGGAGATCCCGTATCCCAAGACGGGCGGCCCCGGCGGCAACTTCATCATCGTCGGCAGCTACACGCCGATCTCGCCGACGCTCTCGTGCGCCTTCCACTGGCGCGTGCGCAAGCTGCCGGTCGGCTGGGAGCGCGACACCTGGCGCTTCCTCTACAAGAACCGCCTCGAGGCGCGCCACTGGCACGTGCTCGAACAGGACCGCGTGCTGATCGAAAACATGGAACCCGACGCCAACAAGCACGAGCAGCTCTACCAGCACGACCTCGGCGTCGTGCGCCTGCGCCGCCACCTGCGCGGCCTGGCGACGCAACAACTGGAAGGCGCGAACGCGTCATGACCCTCGCCGCATTCGCGCGGCTCGACATCGACCCGCGAACGGCCCCCTGAACTGAATCGTTTCCCCGAGGTTCCCGCCATGTCATCCCCCACGCTGAACGCCCTGGTGCACACGATGCGCTACGAAGCCGACGGCATCGTCAGCGTCGAGTTCCGACCGGCCACGCCGGAAGTGGACTTCCCCGCCTTCGAAGCCGGTTCCCACATCGACCTGCACCTGCCCAACGGCCTGGTACGCAGCTATTCGCTGTGCAACCCGTCGACCGATCGCCAGCGTTACGTGGTCGGCGTGCTGAACGATCGCAAGAGCCGGGGCGGATCGCGCTATGTGCACCAGCAGCTGCGCGTGGGCATGACGCTGCCGATCTCGGTGCCGCGCAACAACTTCAAGCTCGAAGAGGGCGCCGAGCGCTCGGTGCTGGTGGCCGGGGGGATCGGCGTGACGCCCATCTGGTGCATGCTGCAGCGGCTCGTGGCGATCGGCAAGCCGGTCGAACTGCTGTACTGCGCGCGGGCCCGCAAGGAAGCGGCCTTCGTCGAGGCCATCACCGCGTTGGCGGCCGAGAAGTCGGTGCAACTCACCTGGCACTTCGACGAGGAGAAGGGGGGGCCGCCCAATCTCGCGGCGCTGCTCGGCGACAAGGGCGCCGACAGCCACTACTACTGCTGCGGCCCCACGCCGATGCTCGATGGCTTCGAAAAGACCTGCGAGCAACTCGGCTACCCGCACGCCCACATCGAACGCTTCGCGGCGGTTCATGTCGAGGCGCCGAGCGCAACACAGAGCTACATGGTCGAGTGCGCGAAGAGTGGCAAGACCGTGGAGGTTCCCCCAGGCAAATCGATCCTCGACAGCCTGATTGACGCGGGGCTCAATCCCGATCACAGCTGCAAGGAAGGCGTGTGCGGCGCTTGTGAAACGAAGGTGCTGGATGGAGAGATCGACCATCACGACGGCATCCTCACCAAGCTGGAACGTGCGTCGAACAAGACCATGATGATTTGCGTATCGGGCTGCAAGCGCGGCCCGCTCGTGCTCGACATTTAGCCGCCTGCCAGCGTCAGCACATTTCCCCAAGGAAAGAGGCAATGCAAGCCAGAGCATTTCGTTGGTATGGCGTCATCACGCTGTTCGTGATCGTTGCCATCTCCTATGTCGACCGGATCAACATCGCGGTCCTGATCACCGACTCGGCGTTCCTGGAACACGTGGGGATCGCCAAGGGCGATCGCGTGAGCCAGGGGCTCCTGGCCACGGCGTTCATGGTGGGCTACGGGGTGTCGGCCTTCGTGCTGACGCCGTTCTGCGCGGCGCTGTTCGGCGTGCGGCGCAGCCTGATCATCGGCCTCGGGCTGTGGGGCGTCGTGACCTTCATCACGCCCTGGTTCAACGGCTACGGGATGCTGCTCGCATCGCGCGTGCTGCTCGGCGTCTCCGAAGGGCCGCTGTTCTCTCTGGCTTCGTCGTACATCAAGGCGCACTTCGAAAGCCACGAGAACGGAAAGCCCAACTCCTTCGTCAACATGGGGACGGGCCTGGGCCTGGCATTGGGCTATCCGCTCATCGGCTACATGCTTGCCTGCTTCCATTGGGAAACCTCGTTCTACGTGCTGGGCGTGGTGAACATCGCCCTCGGCATTCCGCTGGTGCTCGCCTTCGTCAAGATGCCGACCGCATACGGCGGCACGCGGAAGCCGAAGTCCTTCGGCGATGCGATGACGCACGTGGGCGACATCGTCAAGGGAGCGCTGCAGACGCGCTACCTGGTGCTGATCACGGTGCTGACTTCCGCGACGCTGGCCTATCTCTGGGGCAGCAGCAACTGGCTGCCGACCTACCTGAAGGAGGCGCGCGGCTTCTCGCTCAAGGAGATGGGCTGGCTGGCTTCGCTGCCGCAATACGCGACGGTCCTGGCCGTGCTGCTGGGCGGCGTGATCATCGACAGGATCGAGCGTCAGCGTGTGCCCTTCATCTTCATGTGGGCGAGCGTGGGCGTGGCGCTGTCGGTGCTGCTCGCCATCAATGCGCAGGACCGCTACCTCGCGGCCTATGCGTTGATCGCGGCCAACTTCTTCTGGGGATTGCAGAGCCCCGCGATTCCGAGCACGGTGCAGTATTGCTCGCGCCCCGAGCATGTCGCCAGCGCCTTCGGCGTCGTCAACGGAACCGGGAGCCTGGTCGCCGGATTCATGCCGGCCCTGATGGGCGGCGTGATCACAGCGGTGTCAGGCGGCCAGGGCGCTTCCGGCGGCGCCGCATCGGGCTTCTTCGCGGGATTCGCGCTGCTCATTGGCACGCAACTCGTGGTGTTCGCGTGCGGCTTCGTGCTGTGGCTGCGCGAGCGACGGCATGAACTGCCGGGCGTGGGCGCGACGCTGGCGTAAGCCAGCCCGGGGCGGGCTTAGTTTTTATAGCTCGGGTCGACGCGATCCAGCTTGCGGATCAATGACGGCCAGACGAATGCCCCGCCCATCCCGCCCGTCTGCACCTTCATCGCGTGGCCCACGCCTTCGACGATGCGCGGGTCGACCTGCGTCAGCTCCCCGCCGCCGGCTTGCGCGGCGATCTGGATCTGGCAGGTGTTCTCGAAGGTATACATGCTCAGGAAGGCGTCCGCGATCGTCTTGCCGACCGTGAGCAGTCCATGGTTGCGCAGCATGAGGAAGTTCGCGTTCCCCATGTCGGCCTGCAGGCGCGGCTTCTCGTCGTCGCGGAAGGCCACGCCTTCGTAGTCGTGATAGGCCAGCGACGCGAGCACGAAGGTCGATTGCTGGCTGATCGGCAGCACGCCGTTCTTTTGTGCGCTCACCGCGATGCCCGCACGCGTGTGGGTGTGGAGCACGCACTGCACGTCTTCGCGTGCCGCATGCACCGCGCTGTGGATGACGAAGCCCGCCGGGTTCACGGGGTAGGGCGACTCGATCACCTTGTTGCAGTCCTTGTCGACCTTGATCAGGCTCGACGCGGTGATCTCGTCGAACATGAGTCCGTACGGGTTGATCAGGAAGTGGTGCTCCGGTCCGGGCACGCGCGCGCTGATGTGCGTGAAGACGAGATCACTCCAGCCATACAGCGCGACCAGCCGGTAGCAGGCCGCGAGGTCCACGCGCAGCTGCCATTCTTCGGCGCTCACGAGCTTCTGTACTTCGCTTTGGGAGGTGGCGTTCATCGAGGGTCTCCTGGGATGAGTGGGGGTGCTGTCAGGCGGCGGCCGTCTCGGCCGTCACCGCCGATTTGTAGATGCTCTGGCGGGGCTGCGCCATCACACGTCGCAGCATGGGCTCGAATTCGCTGATCGGCAAGGTCTCGGCCTTGGCATCGAAGGCGGGGTTGTCGTACAGCTCGCAGAACTCCGCAGTGCGCTCGAAGTTCGGGTGGCTGCGGAAGTTCTCGCGCAGGTCGCGGTCGAGGCCGATGTGGTGGAAGAAGTAGTGCCCCTGGAAGATGCCGTGGTGCTGGACCATCCAGTGGTTCTCCTCCGTCACGAAGGGCTTGAGGATCGCGGCCGCGATATCGGGGTGGTTGAAGGTGCCGAGCGTGTCGCCGATGTCGTGCAACAGCGCGCAGACCACGTACTCCTCGTCGCGGCCGTCGCGCAGGGCGCGGGTGGCGGTCTGGAGCGAGTGCGTGTAGCGGTCGATCGGAAAGCCGCCGTAGTCGCCTTCGAGGATCTGGAGGTGCTTGATCACGCGCTCGGGCAGGCCGGTCGCGAACTGCATGAATTCGCCGCCGATCACTTGCCAGTCTTCGCGTGTGCTGTCCTGCATGCGGACGAAATTCGCTCTTGCGTTCATCGTGGGGTCTCCTGTGGGTATGCGGCCCACTGTAGACCTGTGCGTGACGCTCAACTGTCAGGAATTTGACAATGGGGCGCCCTCGTAAACCCCACTCGACCCTTGCCTTCACTGCCTCGACCGCTGCAGCAACTCGGCAGTGCGGGATAGCCCTTGTCGTCAGCGAAGGACGCGTCCGTCCTTGGTGATGCTGATGAGATCGATGGTCCTCCCCGGGTCGCGCAGGCCCGGCCGCAGGTTGATGCGGAAGCCGCCGACGTCGTAGTCCGTCATGCCCGCCATCACGCGCTGCAGTGCCGCGGGCGTGAAGCCGCGGCCGGCGCGCTTGATGGCTTCGCCCGCCGCCTTGGTGGCGATGAATCCCTCGAGGCCTTCATAGGAAGGGGACTGGTCCGAGTTGTCGACGGCGGCGAGGTACTCCTTGACGATCGGGATCGCCGAGGAGCGCGGCGAGGGCACCACCTGCGAAATCACGATGCCGCCGATGTCCTTGCCGAGTTCTGTGTAGAGCGGGTCGATGCCCACGATCGAGAACGCCATGAAGGCGCCGGCATAACCGCCCTTGCGCAGCTTCCGGATCACATTGGCCGTCGTGGTCGACAGCGACACCAGGATGATCGCCTGCGGCGACTCCTTCTGCACCGCCGAGAGCGCTGCATCCAGCTTGTCCCCGCTGGCGGGCACGAGCGCGCTGGTGACCAGCGGGGACAGCTTGAGTTCGGTGACGGCCTGCTGCACGGCTGCCAGGCCGGCACGACCCATGGCGTCGTCGTCGCCGATCAGCGCGATGCGCGTCTGCCCGACCGTGGCGCACTGGCGAACGATCTTGAAGGCTTCGTCGGCCATGCTGGGCCGGACATGGAACACGTTGGGATGGCTCGCTGCGCGCAGGTTGTCCGCAGCGGCGAAGGGGGCGAACAGGACCGTCCCCTGCTGCGCCGCGGCGACCGCGCCGGCTTCGCTGCTGGCGGTCCCGACGAAGCCGAAGAGCATGTCCGCCTTGTCGGCGGTCAGGAGGGTGCGGGCATTGGCGGTCGCGCGCGCAGCGTCATAGCCGTCGTCGAGCTGCACCAGCTTGAGCTGGATGCCGCTGCTCGCGCTGCTTTCATTGAACCCGCTCGCGTAAAGGCGGCAACCCGCGGCGAATGCAAGGCCGATCTCGCTGGCGGCACCGGTCAACGGGACCGACTGACCCAGAACCACGGTGCGCGCGCCTCCGGCGCTGCCCGCGGGGCGCGTTGTCGTCTGGGCATGGCTGATCCGGCCGGAACACAAGCCTCCACCGACCACCAGCGCGGCACCCGCCGTGCCGAACCAGGCCCTGCGTGACAGGTTCATCGGGACACCTTTCGTTGTAATTGACAAAAAAATGTAGCAACTTCGATGCCGCAATAGAAGGTACTAAGTCACGCACACGCCATGGATGGGGCACTTCTGGCACCTTCGGCGCCTGAAATCGCCGGTTGATGGCTCGAAATTTGTAAACTTTTGTATGTTCAGTGTGGCTTTTTGCACAGTGCGAAAGTGCCGTCCGCTGTCAACATTCCGCCTGGACCGGAATCCATCCGGCTGGATGAAATGAAGCAAACGTCAATCGATATCGCACTGCTGGAAAGCGCCTTGGCCACCATCGAAAGGGTGCTCGCGCACGCCGACAGCGAACTGCAGGGCACCCCCTATCGCGGGCCCACCGCCAACGTTCCCCTGGAAGCCCTGCGCACCGAGGAGCAGCAGTTCCGGGCGAGCGCCGCCCAATCCGCCATCAACATCTGTCTCAGTTCCGCAGCCGCGCTGGTCGACGTCAGCCAGGCGCTCATGAGCAAGCCGGTCGATCGGTCCCGCGAGGAACTGGAGCGCGACTGGCAGGCGCTGATCACCCACACCAAGATCGCGAGCCGCTCCGCCTACCGGGCGGCGCTCATCATGGCGGCGCAGAAGAACGTCCTTGCGGCGCAAGGCCTTGCGCCGGAAGCGGAAGATGTCCCCGCCGTGCACCACTGACGTACGGCCGACATGCAGGTGAGATGCCCGATCTGCGACACCGAGAACCGCGGTATCGCCAAGTTCTGCATCGAATGCGTCAACCCGCTGCCGACGGCATTCGCCGCGCCCGGATTTGCTCGGACGGAATATGCCCCGCCGCCGGAAGCGCCACGCAAATCCCGGTCGACGACTGCATTCACTCCGATCGATGCGCCGAAAAGGAGCTTGTGGTTCAGCGTTGGTGGCCTCGTCCTTGCGCTGACCGTGGGTACGGCGGCAGGCTGGATGCTTGCGGGCCCGGGTGCTGTCTACAAGACGGAGCCGGGGGCGAGCGCGGTCCAGATCGCCATGCCGATCGCGTTGCCGGCTCCCACGGCGGGGCCGACGGGGCCGGTTCCGGTCGAACCCGTGGCGGCCGTGAAGCGGCCCAGTTCGCTGTCTCCGTCATCTCCGCCATCTCCGCCATCTGCGCCATCCCTGCAGGAGGAAGTCGCCAAGCCTGTCGCAGTGTTGCGACCGAACCGGCAGCATGCCGAAGCGGTCGATCCGAGTGCGGCCTGCAGCGGGTTGAACTTCTTTTCCGCGGCGCGTTGCATGGCTGCGCAATGCCTCAAGCCTGCATTCAAGCCTCACCCGCAGTGCGAAGCGGTGCGCAGGCAGCAGCAGCTCGAGGAAGAAAAGCGCAATCCGATCCTGGCGAACTGAGCCTGAGCGGTCAGCGGCGTTCGAACACCACGTCCCACACGCCGTGGCCCAGCTTGAGTCCGCGGTTTTCGAACTTGGTGAGCGGGCGATAGGCGGGCTTCGGCGCATAGGCCTCCGCCGTGTTGCGAAGCAGGGGCTCCTGCGAAAGCACTTCGAGCATCTGTTCGGCGTAGGGCTTCCAGTCGGTGGCGCAATGCAGGTAACCGCCCGGCGCGAGGCGTTCCGCCAGCTTGCGAACGAAGGGCGACTGGATCAGCCGGCGCTTGTTGTGCCGCGTCTTGTGCCATGGGTCCGGAAAGAACACATGCACGCCGGCCAGCGTTGCCGGCAGCAGCATGTGGTCCAGCACATCGACCGCGTCATGGGCGCAGATGCGGATGTTCTGGAGGTTCTGCTCGCCGATGCGCTTGAGCAGCGCGCCGACACCGGGCTCGTGCACTTCGCAGCACAGGAAGTTCTTCTCCGGCATCAGCGCGGCGATGTGCGCCGTGGCTTCGCCCATGCCAAAGCCGATCTCCAGGATGGTCGGCGCATTTCGGCCGAAAGTCGCTTGGAAGTCGAGCGGCGCGGCGGCGTAGGGCAACAGGAACTTCGGGCCGAATTCTTCGTACGCGCGCGCCTGCCCGTCGGTCGTGCGGCCGCCGCGCTTGACGAAGCTTTTCAGGCGGCGGTGGAGCGGGTGCGCCTCACCGGTGAGTTTTTCGACGGCGGGACTGTCGTCCGGCGGGTCGCGGGGGAGGTCGGTAGTGGGGCTGGTCATCACGGCCCGGGATTGTAGAGATCGCGCCATTGCGGCACCCAGGCCGCGAGCGCTTCGGCTGTGGAGGGCGCATTCGTCTCGGTCAATCCCAGCACGCGTGCCGCCTTGACCAGGGCCGCCAGTGAATCCTCCGACGTCGCAGTGTTCAGGGGCGTTGCGCCGTTCTGCTTGGAGAGCTTGTCGCCGTCCGCGCCGAGCACGAGCGGCGTGTGCAGGTAGCTGGGTGTCGGCACGCCGAGCGCCTGCTGGAGGAGGATCTGCCGCGCCGTGTTGTCGGCCAGGTCTTCGCCGCGCACGACATCGGTCACGCCCTGATCGGCGTCATCCACCACGACTGCCAGTTGATAGGCCCACGGTCCGTCGGCCCGCTTGAGCACGAAGTCGCCGACGTCGCGCGCCACGTCTTGCGACTGGTTGCCGAGTCGTCGGTCCGTCCAGTGAAGCAGGTCCGGTGCATGGTTCGACTCGAATTTCGTCGCAGCGAAACGCCATGCGCGCGCCGCCTTGCCGTGCAGGCCATCGCGGCAGGTGCCCGGATACACGCGTTCGCCATGACGGGTATGCACGACCCCGCTGCGCGCGAGCGCCGCGTCGATGTCCTTGCGCGAACAGCCGCAGGGGTAGGCCAGTTGCGAGGTCTTGAGTTGGTCCAGGGCCCGTTCGTAGAGCGCGGTGCGACGGGTCTGCCAGACAGGCGAATCGTCGGGCGTCATTCCGCAGGCAGCAAGTTGCCTCAGGATTTCGTCCCCTATGCCGGGCAGGCAGCGCTCGGTATCGGCATCTTCGATTCGCACGAGCCAGCGCGCCTTCGGGCCTCGGGCCCGCACATCCAGCCAGCTTGCAAGCGCCGCGACGAGTGACCCGGCGTGCAATGGCCCCGTGGGCGAGGGCGCGAAGCGGCCGATCCGGATCATCGCCTCGAAGCGGAATCAAGCCACCTTGAGCGCCAGCGTCAGGCCCGAAAGGAACGCGTCCTCGACGCGGTGACCCGTGCACCAATCGCCCGCAACGCCGATGCGCGCCTTGGCGTCCCAGAGATGCGGCTTGCCGACCGGCACCTGCGTCTGTGCCTCCGGCCAGCAACGCGCCTGGGCGTGCGAGGGCTCCGCACGGATGCCGGTGATTTCCGAAAAGGCGCGAAGCAGCTTGGCTTCCACGCGCGGCGCGTCGTCGCGCAGGTGTTCCTGCGACCATGCCGCGCTGGCCTGCAATGTCCAGCGCTCGATACGGTCGCGGCCCGGCTTGGACGATTCGCGCGCGAGCCACGCCACGCGGTGGTGCGTGCTGCGCGCTGCATTCCATTGCGGCCCGAGGTGCGACATCGTTGGCTGGTTGGCCTGCGGGAAGGCGATCATCAGCGTCCAGCACGGCGCGATGCGGACGGCTTCGATTTTCTGGCTGATGTCCTGCGAGAGCTTGCCGTCGTCCAGCAGTGCGCGGGTGCGTCCGGGCGGCACGGCCAGAAGCACCGCGTCGAAACCGGAGTAGACGTGGGTCGAATCGTCGACGCCCGCGGTGCGCAGTTGCCAACGCCTGGCGTTGAGCGAATCGGGTTCGATGTGGGTGACTTGCGTTTGCGTCAGCAGGGAGTCGCCCAGGGGCGTGGCCCAATGTGCAACCAGCGCGTCCATCCCGGGTTGAGCGACGTAGTGCGGCTCGAGTGCGGGCAGGGCGGCCTCGGCGACGCGGCCATGGGGGTCGAGCACGCGAACGAGGTTCGCGCTCCAGGGCTTGAAGACCTTGGGCGTGGTTTCAAGCACGCGCGCGAAGCGCGGATCGCGCACGGTGAAGTACTGCGCGCCGCTGTCGAAGCGGCCGAAGGGCGTGGACTCGCTTGCCATGCGCCCACCGACATCGGCCTGGCGCTCGAACACGGTGACGCGGTGCCCCGCCTGGAGCAGCGTGCGGGCGCATGCCACGCCCGCGACGCCCGCACCGATGACGGCGAAATGGCGCGATGCGTTGGATCGGTGGCGGTCGGCGACGGGTCGAATGGTCATGGCAGTCTCATGTTGGTGTGGCAGTCGAAGCACTCTAACCTCATCGGCCGCGGTGGCGTTCGAGGAGGGCGCGGCGTGTTCCTTCGTGTTCGAATTGCGCCAGCCACCACTGCATCCCGCGTCCGGGCTTGCCGGCCGTGGGAACCCGCCAGGCGCAATGCATGGTCGCGACGGGCGGAACACGCTCGGTGCGTCGTTCGACAAGATGACCCGCCTCGATATACGGACGCGCCATCGGCTCCGGCAGGAAGCCGCCGCCCAGCCCGTGCAGTTGGGCCGCCAGCTTGGCCTGCATGGTGGGCACGGTGAGTACATCCTGCCCGCCGACCAGGTTCACCGTCATGCTCGGCCCCGCGCGCGACGAGTCCGCCGCAGCCACGGCGCGGTGCTGACGCAGCACCTCGTCGCTGAGCGGCTCGGCGATCCGGGCCAGGGGATGGTGTGGCGCCACCGCGTAGACGAAGGTCAGGATGCCGAGCGGACGGCTGCGGATGCCGGTCGCCGTGAAGGCGAGACTCGCCGCGTCGAGCACCGATCCGACCGCGAGATCGGCTTCGCCGCTGGCCAACGCCTCGATCGTGCCCAGCAGGGTCTCATCGCGCAGCTTGAGCCGCGTCGGCGGATTGAGCTCGTAGAAGGCGGTGGCGAGGTCGAGCAGCGGATCGCGTGCGATCACGCTGTCGACCGCGATCGTCAGCATCGGCTCCCAGCCCGTGGCGACGCGCTTCACGCGGTTGGCGACCGAGTCGATCTCGCCGAGCAGGCGGCCGGCTTCACGAAGCAGTTCCTCGCCGGCTTCCGTCACCCGGGCCTGCCGGCCGCTGCGGTCGAACAGCAGAACGTCGAGCGCATCCTCGATCAGGCGCACGCGGTAGCTGAGCGCGCTGGGCACCACGTTCAGCGAACGGGCCGCCGCGGCAAAGCTGCCGGTGCTCGCCACGGTCTGCAGCATCGACAGCGCATCGGGGGTCAGGACGTCGCGGGCTGTGGGCATGGGTGACGATCGTTCAAATGATTTGAATGATGCCATCAAACCGCAGCGCTTTTCGAGCAGGGTTGCGGACCTAAAGTCACACACATCCGCTGCGCACAGGGCGCGGCATTTCGAAGGCCCTCGAGACGAGGGCAGGAGTTCAACGATGTTGCAAGTCCGTAAATCCCAGGAACGCGGTTATGCCGATCACGGCTGGCTGCGCTCCTTCCACAGCTTCTCCTTTGCGGGGTACTACGACCCCGCCCACATGGGTTATGGCAACCTGCGCGTGATCAATGAAGACCGCGTCGCCGCGGGCGCCGGGTTCGGCACCCATGGCCACAAGGACATGGAAATCATCAGCTACGTACTGTCGGGCGAGCTCGCTCACAAGGACAGCATGGGCAATGTCGAATCCATTCCGCCGGGCGACGTCCAGCGCATGAGTGCCGGCCGTGGCGTGATGCACAGCGAGTTCAACCACAAGGCCGACGAGACCACCCACTTCCTGCAGATCTGGATCCAGCCGAACGTGCGCGGCATCCCGCCGAGCTACGAGCAGAAGACGTTTGCCGAAGCCGAGAAGCGTGGCAAGCTGCGGCTGGTTGCGTCCCCGGACGGAGCCGACGGCTCGGTGCTGGTGCATGCCGACGCGCGCCTGTTCGCAGGCCTGATCGACGGCGACGAAAAGGCCAGCCTGACGCTCGACCCGAAGCGCAAGAGCTACGTGCACCTGGTGCGCGGTGAGCTCGAAGCCAACGGCACCAAGCTCGCCACCGGCGATGCAGCCCTGCTCGAAGGCGAATCGCAACTGACGCTCGGCGCCGGCAAGAATGCCGAAGTGCTGGTGTTCGACCTCGCGGCCTGAAAGCGCGCAACTTTTTTTCAACCCAGGAGTAAATCCCCATGTCCACTACCACCGCAAACTACGCCGCTCCGGCAACCGCAGGCGCTGCGCAAGACACGCTGGCACTGATTGGTCGCGTTCTGATCGCGTTGCTCTTCGTGCCTGCGGGCTTCGGCAAGCTCACCGGCTTTGCTGGCGTTGTCGGCTACATCGGCGCGGTCGGCCTGCCGCTGCCGGCGCTCGGCGCGGTCATCGCGATCGTCGTCGAACTCGGTCTCGGCCTGTTGCTGCTCGTCGGCTACAAGACGCGCATCGTGTCGATCATCCTGGCCGTGTTCACGGTCGCAACGGCCGTGTTCTTCCATAACTTCTGGGCCATGCCCGCCGACAAGGCGTACGTCAACCAGCTGATGTTCTTCAAGAACATCGCGATTGCCGGCGGGCTGCTTGCGATCGCCGCCCTAGGCGCTGGTCGGTTCAGCGTGGACAAGAAGTAACCCCGGGGGCCTGTTGCTCGCCCCCAGGCTACGCGCACTTCGTGTCGCTTCGCCAACCCCCTTCCGGGGGCAACACCTTCGGACCGGCAAAGCCGGTCCGTGGTGTTTCTGGCCTTCTCACACCGTACGATGCGGGGTGATTCATTGACCGGGAAATAGATCGATGCCTGACATCGTTGTTGTCTTTCACTCGGGCTACGGCCATACGCAGCGTGTCGCGCAGGCTGTGGCCGAAGGCGCTGGGGCCCATCTGCTGCCGATCGATGCCGATGGCAATCTGCCGCCGCAAGGCTGGGAGATGCTCGCCGGGGCGGACGCGATCATCATGGGCTCGCCGACCTACATGGGCGGCGTGAGCTGGCAGTTCAAGAAATTCGCGGACGCATCGTCCAAGGTCTGGTACGTGCAAGGCTGGAAGGACAAGCTCTTTGCCGGCTTCAGCAACAGCGCGGCCATGAACGGCGACAAGGACGCGACGCTGACCTACCTCTGGCACTTCGCCATGCAGCACGGCGGACTGTGGGTCAGCCCCGCCATCATGCCGAGCACCGACAAGGCCGCGAAGCGCGATTCGATCAACTACGTCGGCGGATACAACGGCCTGCTGACGACCTCGCCTTCCGACGCAAGTCCGGCCGAAATGGCGCGGGGCGACCTGGACACCGCGCGCGCCTTTGGCGAACGCGTGGCTGAAGTCGCAAAAAGATAAGCTCGAGATATAAGCTCACCCCCAGGCTTGCCCACTTCGTGTGGCCGCCTACCCCCTGCCGGGGGCAACCCCGACGGCCCGGCGAAGCCGGTTCCGTGGGGTTTCTGGGAAGTGGGGTTGAACGACTTGACGCAACTCTTTTGGAGAACCACGATGACCGCACCGCTGTTGCTTCAACCGCACGACAAGGATCTTGGAGGTGGCTTCAAGGTTCGCCGGCTTCTGCCGGCGGCGAAGCGACGTTCAGTGGGGCCCTTTGTCTTCTTCGACCACTTCGGGCCGGCGACCGAGCAGCCGGGGTCGGAGCACGACGTGCGGCCTCATCCGCACATCGGCCTCTCGACCGTGACCTATCTCTTCGAGGGCGCGATGATGCACCGCGACAGCCTCGGCAGCGTGCAGGAAATCCGCCCTGGCGCGATCAACTGGATGACCGCGGGGCGCGGCATTGTCCATTCGGAGCGCAAGCCCCAGCAGTTACTCGATGCGACCTATGTGAACCACGGCCTGCAGTTGTGGGCCGCCTTGCCGCAGGCGCACGAGGAAGTCGAGCCCAGCTTCGCGCACACCGCCGCGGCGGACATTCCGTCGCTGGAGGTACAGGGCGTGCAAGTTCGCGTGCTCGTCGGCGAGGCCTTCGGCGCCCGCTCGCCGGTCGCGACGCTCTCGAAGACGATCTATCTCGACCTTGCCTTGCCGGCCGGCGCGCGCTTCGAGCTGCCTGCGCTGGCTCAGGAACTCGCGATCTATCCCGTCGACGGCGATGTATCGCTGGACGGCGAAGCCGTTGCGCAGCACACGATGGCAACGCTGGCTGAAGGCGAAGGCGCCGTACTGACCGCCCAAACCGCCGTTCGCCTGGTCGTCATCGGCGGCGAGCCGCTCGACGGCCCGCGCTTCATCACCTGGAACTTCGTTTCGAGCCGGCGCGAACGCATCCTCGAAGCCGGCGCCGACTGGTCCGCGCAACGCATGGGCCATGTGCCAGGTGAGACAGAGTTCATTCCGTTGCCAGGCCATCCCTTCCAGGTTCAGGCGCCCGCCGACACCGGGACAACCCCTGTGTAAGGAACGCTGCGTCGACCGGCCCGAACCGCCCACCGGGCGCGCTCACAAGCGGACGCCAACCTTCAATCAGCGCTTGATACCAATGTCAGGATCCTCGGCAGCCCGTGCGCTCACGCCGCTGGCCCGCGCTTTCAGGTCCGGCGACAGCGATTCCCGTCCGTCGAAGACAAAGCACTCACCCTGGTAGTGCGAGCCGCCCACTTCCTCGAAATACTTGAGGATGCCCCCTTGAAGCTGAAGCACATCGGCCACACCGACTTCCCGCATCAGGATGGCCGCCTTCTCGCAACGGATGCCCCCCGTGCAGAAGCTGACGACCGTCTTGCCTGCGAGATCGTCGCGGTGCTTCTGCAGCGCCTTCGGGAATTCTGTGAATTTGTGGATCCGCCAGTCGATGGCGCCTTCGAAGGTGCCGTAGTCCACCTCGAATGCGTTGCGTGTGTCGAGCAGCGCCACCGGCTTGCCGGCATCGTCGTGTCCCTGGTCGAGCCAGCGCTTGAGCGTTGTTGCATCCACGCCCGGTGCGCGCCCCGCGGCGGGCTGGATCGCCGGATGGTCCATGCGGATGATCTCGCGCTTGAGCTTCACCAGCATCCGCCGGAACGGCTGCGTGGCCGACCAGCTTTCCTTCGCTTCCAGATCGCTGAAACGCGCGTCCGCACGCAGCGATGCCAGGAAAGCGCACACGGATTCCGCGGTGCCCGCCACGAACAGATTGATGCCTTCCGGCGCGATCAGGATCGTGCCCTTCAGCGCCAGCGCGTGGGTTTTCTCGCGAAGCGCTTCACGCAGTTCGGCGGCGTCGTCAATCGGGACGAACTTGTAGGCCGCGATATTCAAAATCTCTTGCACGGGGCGGGATTGTAGGTGGGCGCCGGGCCGCCCCAAGGCCACCGAGCCGCCCCCTCGGGGGGTGGCGAAGCACACGAAGTGGCAAGCCGGGGGCATGACCTTAGGGAGAGCGAGATCACATCGTGGAGGTCCGCCTTCCTACAATCACCGGATGTTCGTTCACCTGCGCCTGCACACCGAGTTTTCCGTCGTCGACGGTACCAACCGCATCGATGAAGTCGTCAAGGCCGCCGCCAAGGATGGCCAGCCCTCACTGGCGATCACCGACCTCAACAACCTCTTCGGCGCCGTCAAGTTCTACAAGGAAGCGCGCGGCAAGGGCGTCAAGCCGGTGCTGGGCGCCGAGGTCTTCGTCGAGGGATTCGGCGCCGAACCGGGCACCCTGACCCGCATCGTCCTGCTGGTGCAGAACAAAGAGGGCTATCTCCATCTCTCCGAACTGCTCGCTCGCGCCTGGACGCAGAACGTCGGCCGCGGACAGGCGCAGGCCGCCTGCAAGCTGGCCTGGCTGCAGGAACTGCAAGGCGGCCTGATCGCACTGTCGGGCGCCCAGGCCGGACCGCTGGGTGCGCCGCTGCTGCAAGGCCAGGCCGAGCGTGCCGCCGAGATCGCCCTGCAACTGGCGGGGCTCTTCCCGCACCGCTTCTACATCGAGCTGCAACGCGCGGGCCGCCCCGAAGACGAGCCGCATGTGATCGCAGCGGTGCAACTCGCCGCACGACTCAAGCTGCCGGTCGTTGCGACGCACCCCGTGCAGTTCGCCACCGCCGACGACTACGAAGCGCACGAGGCGCGCGTCTGCATCTCCGAAGGCGAGATCCTCGGCAACCCGCGACGCGTGCGCAAGTTCACCCGCGAGCAGTACTTCAAGTCGTCCGCCGAGATGACCACGCTCTTCGCCGACATCCCGAGCGCGATCGCCAACACGGTCGAGATCGCCAAGCGCTGCAACCTCACCCTGGTGCTCGGCAAGCCACAGCTGCCGAACTTCCCGACGCCGAACGGCATGCCGATCGAGGAGTACTTCCGCGTCGCCTCGTTCGAAGGGCTGGAAGAGCGTCTCGCGCACCTGTATCCCGACGGCGCCAAACGCGATGCCGAACGCCCCCGCTACGTCGAGCGCCTGGAGTTCGAGATCAACACCATCCTGAAGATGGGCTTCCCCGGTTACTTCCTGATCGTGGGCGACTTCATCAACTGGGCCAAGAAGAACGGCTGCCCGGTCGGGCCGGGCCGGGGCTCGGGCGCCGGTTCGCTGGTGGCCTATGCGCTGAAGATCACCGACCTCGATCCGCTCGAATACAAGCTGCTGTTCGAGCGCTTCCTGAACCCCGAGCGCGTGTCGATGCCCGACTTCGACATCGACTTCTGCCAGGGCAACCGCGACCGCGTCATCGACTACGTCAAGGACAAGTACGGCCGCGACGCCGTGAGCCAGATCGCCACCTTCGGAACGATGGCCGCGCGCGCCGCCATTCGCGACGTGGGCCGGGTGCTCGACATGAGCTACATGTTCTGCGACGGGATCAGCAAGCTCATCCCGAACAAGCCGGGTCAGCCGGTGACGATCCAGTACCCGCCGTCACCCAAGGTGGACGGCGACAAGAACAACTACGCCATCGAGATGGAGCCGCAACTCGCGGAGCGGATCGAGAAGGAAGAAGAAGTCCGCATGCTGGTCGAGCTCGCGCAGAAGCTCGAGGGCATGACCCGCAACATCGGCATGCATGCGGGCGGGGTGCTGATCGCGCCCGGCAAGCTCACCGACTTCTGCCCGCTCTACCAGCAACCGGGCAGCGACTCGGCCGTGAGCCAGTATGACAAGGACGACGTTGAAGCCGTCGGCCTCGTGAAGTTCGACTTCCTGGGCCTGGCGACGCTCACGATCCTCGAGATCGCGAGAGAGTTCATCGTCAAGCGCCACAAGGGTCAGGAGGACTTCGCCTACGAGAACATCCGGCTCGACGACGTGCCGACCTACAAGCTCTTCGCCGAAGGCAAGACCGAAGCCGTGTTCCAGTTCGAATCGCGCGGCATGCAGGGCATGCTGAAGGACGCGCGGCCGACGCGGCTGGAAGACCTGATCGCGTTGAACGCGCTGTACCGGCCTGGCCCGATGGACCTGATCCCCAGCTTCGTCGCGCGCAAGCACGGCCGCGAGCCGGTGGAGTACCCGCACCCGCTGGTGGCCGAGATGCTCTCCGAGACCTACGGGATCATGGTCTACCAGGAACAGGTGATGCAGACCGCGCAGATCCTGGGCGGTTATTCGCTCGGCGGCGCCGACTTGCTGCGCCGCGCGATGGGCAAGAAGAAGGCCGAGGAAATGGCCGAGCACCGCGAGATCTTCCGCAAGGGTGCGGCCAGGAACGACATCGACCAGAAGAAGGCCGACGAGATCTTCGACCTGATGGAGAAGTTCGCGGGCTACGGCTTCAACAAGTCGCACGCGGCCGCGTACTCGCTGCTGGCCTATCACACCGGCTGGCTGAAGGTGCACTACACGGCCGAGTTCTTCTGCGCGAACATGACCGTGGAAATGGACGACACCGACAAGCTCAAGGTGCTGTTCGAGGATGCGCAGAAGAACTTCGGCATGACTTTCGAGCCGCCGGACGTGAACCGCGGCAACTACCGCTTCGTCCCGGTCAACGACAAGGTCATCCGCTACGGACTCGGAGCAGTCAAGGGCACGGGACAACTCGCGGTCGAGGCGGTCGTGCGGGCGCGCGAGGAGGGTGGACCCTTCAAGAGCCTGTTCGACTTCTGCGTGCGCGTGGATCGGCAGCGGATCAACAAGCGCACGGTCGAAGCGCTGATCAAGGCCGGCGCTTTCGATTCGTTGCAGCAGAACCGCGCGTCGCTGATCGCATCGGTCGATCGAGCCTATGAATTCGCCGTCGCGACCGAGGCCAATGCTGCGCAGGTCGATATCTTCGGGGACTTCGAGCACGGCTCGGCCACGGCGGAGCCCGATCTGGTGGATGCCACCCCCTGGGGCGTCAAGGAGCGACTGACCTACGAGAAGACCGCTGTCGGCTTCTACCTGTCGGGCCACCTCTTCGACGAAGTGGCGCACGAAGTGCGGCGATTCTGCAAGCGCGAGATCGACGAGCTGATGGACTCGCGCGAACAGCAGGTGATCGCCGGCATCGTGAGCGACTTCCGCGTGATCAACGGCCAGCGCGGACGGCTCGCCATCTTCAAGCTCGACGACAAGTCGGGCGCGATCGATGCGACCGCCGACGAGGCGCTCTTCAACGCCAACCGCAACGTGCTGAAGGACGACGAACTGGTGATTGTCAGCGGGCGCCTGCAGCCTGCGCGTGGCGGCTTCGAGGCGCGATTCCAGGTCCAGCAGGTGTGGGACCTGGCGACGGCGCGCTGCCGCTTCGGCAAGTTCCTCCGCGTGGCGGTCAACGGCAAGGCGCCGGACATTGCGCGCATGGTGAAGGATTTTCCGCCCCGCACCGAGCAGAGCGAGCACGGCGAACTGCTGCAAGGCTTGGGCGTGCGCCTGTCGATGGCGCGCAATGGCGCACAGGTCGAACTGCAACTGGGCGAACGCGCCAAGTTCTTCCCGACCGATGCGGCCTTGGCAAGCTGGATGGCGCAGGCTGACGCAGGAAAGGCGGCGATCGTCTATGACTAGGACGATCGCAAAGCATGCTTCCAGAAGACCGACAACTGTTCCTGCTGTTGAACGCTGACGCGGATGCGCCTGGCTGGGTGATCGGCGGCGGCCACTTCCTGGCGGCGCATGCGCACTGGCTGCTGGTGCTGCTGCTGTTGGGGCTCGCGCTGCATCGCTGGCGGCCGCTGGTCAGGCCGACGCTTGCCGCCTTGCTGGCCATTGCATTGGGCAGCATCATCTGCGAGGTCATCGGGCAGGTCTGGGATCGTCCGAGGCCGTTCGAGCAGGGCCTCGGTTACCTGCATCTGGGGCATAGTCCCACCCCTTCTTTCCCGAGCAGTCATGCGACGGCCTACGCGGCGCTGGCAGTTTCGTTCCTGCTTGTTGCGGACTACAAGATCGTCGGCTGGTTCCTGGTCGTGCTGGCCGGTCTCGTGAGCCTGGCCCGGGTCGTTGTTGGCGTGCACTATCCCTTGGACATCACCGTCGGTGCGGCTATCGGTGGGCTCGCGGCCGTTGCCGCCTATGGCCTGATCGAAAAGGTGTGGAAACGCCCGGCTTGAGGTGGCCCGAAAAGGGTGTGCGCTCAGAGCTTCGGGCGCAGCGTGATCGCCAACCGAGGTGGCACCGTGCCATCGATGTCGCGCGGCAGCTTCTCTGTTTTTTGCAGCGCGCGCAATGCAGCCTCATCCCACTGGGGCAGGCCACTCGATTTGATGAGAACGGGCGTACCGACGATGGTGCCGTCGGGTGCGAGGCGAACGTCGTATTCGACCGCCGGGTTGCCGCTCACAAGATTCGCGTCCGGGAACACGATGTTCGGCCGAACCGCCGCGTTGACCTTGCCCGCGTAGCTCCCTGAAGGGCCTGACGCGCGCGCGGCTGTGCCGGTCGAGTTCTCGTTGCCAGTGCCGGCCATGGCCTGCATCCGCTTCAGCGTGGCAGCGCGATCCGCAGCCGCCTGCTTGACATCGGCTTCCTTCTTCTTCGCCGCTTCGGCCTGCTTGGCCTCAGCCTCCTGCCGCTTCTTCAGTTCGGCCTGTTTCTGCTGCTCGGCCTTCTTGCGATCGGCCTCGTCCTCGGCGCGTTCCCTGGCCTCGGCTTCCTTCTTTTCCTGCGCCGCCTTCTTCGCGGCGTCGAGCTTCTTCTGTTGCTGCGCCTGCTGCTCCAGTTCGCGCTCGCGCTCCTTCTGTTCCTTGAGTTTCTTCTCGCGTTCGAGCGCGATGTCGGGCGCCTTGGGGGCCGGCGTGGGGTCGGGCGGCTTCACCGCCTGTGGCGGCGGGGGAGGGGGCGGTGGCGGCGGTGCAGGAGTCGGCACCGGAGCCGGCGGCGTGGGCACCGGCGCGACGGCGCGAGGCGCGGCCTGCTGGACGGTCGACGACCACAACTCGGCCTCGACCGCGTCGTTCTCGGCCTCGCGCCGCCAACTCACGCCCCAGGTCAGCGCGGCGATGAGCAACGCATGGGCGATCAGCGCCAGCAGCACGGCGCGCGGCGTTCCGCGCTGCGGCGGCGGCGCGAATTCGGGGCGGTCAGCGGCGAGCGACATGCCTTACTTCGCGCCCGTGGTCTGCACCGAGAGGCCAACCCTTTCGATGCCGCTGCGCTTGAGCTGGTTCATCGCCTTGACCACCGTCTCGTACTTGACCGTCTTGTCGGCGCTGATCACCACCGGGCGATCCGCATCGCCGCCTTGGGCGTTCTTGGCGGCCGAGCCGATCTGCGTCATCGGGATGGAACTGCCGCCGCTGCCGGTCGACGGATCCTTCTTGATCTGCACTTCGTCATCGCTCTTGATCACGATCTCGATCGGCTTGTCGGGCTGCTTGTTGGCGCGGTCGACCGTCGGCAGGTTGATCACGCTCGGCGTGATCAGCGGCGCCGTGACCATGAAGATGATCAGCAGCACCAGCATCACGTCGATGAACGGGACCATGTTGATCTCGTTGATCGTTCGGCGGCCCCGGCCGCGGGAGGACATGGCTGGCATGGCGAGGTGCTCCGCTTCAGCGGCCCGTGGCCGCGGTGGCTGCCGCCGGGTTCACGTGGGCGGTCAGGTTGCGCTGCAGGATGTTCGAGAACTCCTCGATGAAGGTCTCGAGCGCGATGGCGATCTTGTCGATCTCACGGGCAAAGCGGTTGTAGGCGACCACGGCCGGGATGGCCGCAAAGAGGCCGATCGCCGTGGCGACGAGCGCTTCCGCGATGCCGGGCGCGACGGTGGACAGCGTGACCTGCGCGAGTGCGGCAAGGCCGGTGAAGGCATGCATGATCCCCCATACCGTGCCGAAGAGGCCGACGTAGGGCGACACCGAACCGACGGTCGCGAGGAAGGACAGGTTCTGCTCGACCGCGTCGAGTTCGCGCTGGAAGCTCGCGCGCATCGCGCGGCGTGCGCCATCGAGGAGGGTGCCGGTGTCCGACACGTGCCGCTCGCGCAGCTTCTGGTATTCGCGCATGCCGGAGGCGAAGATGCGTTCCATCGGGCCGGCGAACTTGGCGTTCTGCGCTGCGGAGGAGAAGAGCTCGTTCAGGCTGGTGCCCGACCAGAAGTCACGCTCGAAATCATCGTTGAGCGAGCGCGTGCGCTTGAGGGAGAAGTACTTGCGGAAGATGGCAGCCCAGCTCGCGACGGAGACGACGATGAGCAGCAGCACCACGAGCTGTACCGGAAGGCTGGCGTGCAGCAGCAGGGAAATGATCGAGAGGTCTTGATTCATGGCTTGAGAGATTGAGACATGGAGCCGGCGTAGCGCTCGAGGGTTCCCGAAACCTGGGCAGGGATGCGCGCAGGCCGCAGTGTGTCGGCCTTGACCCAGCCGATGCGGATCGTGCCTTCACACAGCAGGGCGCCGTCAACGGCCGCGATGCCCTCTTCGTTAGGTTGCTCTGATTTTGATAGCACGCGCTGGGCGATTATCAATGACGCGGAGCCGATCTGGCGAAGCTCGGCTGTAACGAGCAGTTCATCGTCGAGCCGCGCGGGGCGGTGGTACTTGAGTTGCGTCTCGCTGACCACGAAGATGCCGCCGGTCTCCTCGCGCAGCTTGCCCTGCGCAATGCCGAGCGAGCGCAGCCACTCGGTGCGTGCGCGCTCCATGAACTTGAGGTAGTTGGCGTAGAACACGATGCCGCCGGCATCGGTGTCCTCCCAGTAGACGCGGATGGGCAGCGCAAAGCTCATGCAGGAACGGGGGCTTCGGCCCAGGCGCGCAGCCGGGCGACCGCCTCTTCGAGGTGCGCCATCGAGCTCGCCGTCGAGAAGCGGATGAAGCGGCCTGTTTCTGCCGAGCCGAAGTCACGTCCCGGCGTGACGGCGACGTGCGCCTGCTTCATCGCTTCGAATGCGAAGTCCCAGCTTCCGGAGATGCCGAGCCTTTCCGCGAAGCTGCCGCAATCGGCCCAGGCATAGAAGGCGCCATCGGGCATCACCGGCACTTCGAGGCCAAGTGCATTGAGTTGCGGAATGAACCAGTCGCGCCGCGCCTTGAATTCGGCACGGCGGCGTTCGTACTCGGTGATGCTGTCGGCCTCGAAGCAGGCGAGGGCGGCGTACTGCGACACCGTGCTCGCGCAGATGAAAAGGTTCTGCGCCAGACGCTCGACCGCCGGCACGAGCGCGTCGGGCACCACCAGCCAGCCGAGGCGCCAGCCGGTCATGTTGAAGTACTTGCTGAAGCTGTTGATGCTGATGACCTGGTCGTCGATGGCGAGCGCGGTCTGGCCGAAGGCGTCGTCGTAGGACAGGCCGAGGTAGATCTCGTCGATCAGCGTGATGCCGCCGCGTCGCGACACGACTTCGTGGATACGGCGAAGCTCATCGGGCGCGATCGAGGTGCCGGTCGGATTCGATGGCGACGCCAGCAGCACGCCGCGCGTGCGTTCGGTCCACGCCGCTTCGACCTTGGCGGCGCTGAGCTGGAAGCGCTCGGCGGCCGTGGTCGGCACCAGGACCGCGCGGCCGTCGGCGGCGGTCACGAAGTGGCGGTTGCACGGATAGCTCGGGTCGGGCAGCAGCATCTCGTCGCCGGCCTCGATCAGCGCGAGGCACGCGAGCTGCAAGGCGGCGGATGCGCCGGCCGTGATGACGATGCGGCGTGCCGGCACGTCGACGCCGAAGCGCTGGGCGTACCAGCCGCTGATGCGCTCGCGCAGGTGATCGAGGCCGGTGGCCTGTGTGTACTGCGTGGCGCCCGCACGCACGGCCCGTGCTGCGGCCTCTTGCACCAGCGGCGGCGCGGTGAAGTCGGGCTCGCCGATGTTCAGGAAGATCATCGGCCGCTCGGTGTGCGCGACCTCGCGGGCCAGCTTCGAAGCGGCCTTGGCCACTTCCATCACGTAGAAGGGTTCGATGCGCTCCGCGCGCTTCGAAATCCTCATGGCTTCGCCTTTCCGCTGGCGCGATCGGCTTCGACTTCGGCCGGGCGCAATTGCGGCGCGAGCCCGTTGAGCACCGCGTTCACGTACTTGTGGCCGTCGGTCCCGCCGAATTCCTTGGCGAGCTCGATGCATTCGTTCAGCACCACGCGCCATGGCACGTCGGGACAGTTTTGGAACTCGTACACGCCGATCCACATTACCGCGTGCTCGATCGGGGAGATCTCCTCGAGCTTGCGGTCGAGCAGGGGGACGATTAAAGCGTCGAGCTGGCCGGCAGACTCGATCGAGCCGTGCAGCAATGCGTCGTAATGCGCCGCATCGGCCTTGTGGAAGCCGGCGAGATCGCGCGTGAACTCGTCGATGGATGCCGCGTCGTTGCGGCCCACCAGGTGCTGGTAGAGCGCCTGCACGGCGAACTCGCGTGCGCGGCTTCGGTTCGACTTGGCCGATGCCTTGCGCACGCCCGTGCTGGTGAGCCCGGTGCGGGACTGGCGCGGCTTGCCGCTGGATGCCTTGGAGTTTTCGGTCATGAAAGGGTGGCGAGCAGTTGCGCCATCTCGACCGCGACGCGTGCTGCATCGCGGCCCTTGTCGGTCTGCCGCGCGATGGCCTGTTCGAGGTTCTCGGTGGTGAGGATCGCGTTGGCGATCGGGATGCGGTAGTCCAGCGCCAGGCGGCTGACGCTCGCGCCCGATTCGTTGGCCACCAGTTCGAAGTGATAGGTCTCGCCGCGAATGATGCAGCCGAGCGCGATCAATGCCTGGTAGCGGTTGCGTTCGGCCAGTGCCTGCAGCGCGACCGGCACTTCGAGTGCGCCGGGCACGCTCAGGTGGTCGATGTCGGCATCGGCCACGCCGAGCGCCGCGAGTTCGGCGCGGCAGGCCTTGGCCAGCGCGTCGGTGATTTCCTCGTTGAAGCGCGCCTGCACGATGCCGATGCGCAGGCCCTTGCCGTTGAGCTCGACGTCGCCGCCCTTGTTCGCGTGTTGCATCAGTTCTCGTCCTTCGCGATGTAGCCGGCGATCTCGAGGCCGTAGCCTGCGGCCATGCTCGGCATGCGGCGTGGCGCGCCCAGCAGGTTCATCTTGTGCACGCCGCATTCGCGCAGGATCTGCGCGCCGATGCCGTAGCTGCGCAGGTCCATGCGGCCGCGTTCGGGGGCTTGCGCGGGGCGGGCGGTGCCATCGAACTGCGACAGCAACTCCGCGCCGGTTTCGCCGCAGTTCAGCAGCACCGCGACGCCCTTGCCCTCGGCCGCGAGGTGCGCCAGGCTGGCGTCGAGGCTCCAGGAGTGCAGGGCGCGGTTGAGTTCGAGCGCGTCGAGCACCGACAGCGGCTCGTGCACACGCACGTCGACCGTGTCCGCCACATTCCATTTGCCGCGGACCAATGCCAGGTGCACGCCGTTGCTCGGCTTGTCCTTGAAGGCGTGGGCGGTGAACGGTCCCCACGCGGTCTGGATCTCGCGGCAGCCGACTTTTTCGATGAGCGATTCGGTGCGGCTGCGGTGCTCGATCAGCGCGGCGATGGTGCCAATCTTGATGTCGTGCTCGGCCGCGAAGAGCTGGAGGTCGGGCAGTCGCGCCATCGTGCCGTCTTCGTTCATGACTTCGCAGATCACGGCGGCGGGCGAGCAGCCGGCCATGGCAGCCAGGTCGCAGCCGGCCTCGGTATGGCCGGCGCGCATCAGCACGCCGCCGTCGACGGCCTGCAAAGGGAAGATGTGGCCTGGCTGGACCAGGTCGACCGCGACCGCGTTGGGGGCGACCGCGGCCTGGACCGTGCGCGAGCGGTCGGCGGCGGAGATGCCGGTCGTCACGCCTTCGGCGGCCTCGATCGACACGGTGAACGCGGTCGAATGCTTGGCGCCATTGCGCGCCACCATCGGCGGCAACTGCAGCCGCTCGCACATCTCACGCGACAGCGTGAGGCAGATCAGGCCGCGTGCATGGCGGGCCATGAAGTTGATGGCCTCCGGCGTGACGTGGTCTGCGGCGAGGACGATGTCGCCCTCGTTCTCGCGATCTTCCTCGTCGACCAGGATCACCATGCGGCCGGCGCGCAGCTCGGCGACGATTTCCTCGACCGCGGAAATCGGCGCCGGTGCACGGCCGCCGCGCGAGGCGCCGATCGGTGTGACGGATGCGTTCATGGGGAACTGTCTTTCTGTGGCAATGGAATGGCGCCGGCCTGGAGCATGCGCTCGACGTAGCGCGCGACGGTATCGATTTCGAGGTTCACGCGGCTGCCTGGCGTCAGGCTGCCGAGCGCGGTGTTCTCGACGGTGTGGGGAATCAGGTTGATGCTGACTTCGCTGCCGTCCGGGCTGTCGGTCACGCTGTTGACCGTCAGGCTCACGCCGTTGACGGTGATCGAGCCTTTGTAGGCCAGGAAGCGCGCGAGAGCGGGCGGCGCGAGGACGCGCAGTTCCCAGCTTTCGCCGACGGGCTCGAACTTGCGCACGCTGCCGATGCCGTCGACGTGGCCGGACACGATGTGCCCGCCCAGCCGGTCGCTGGCGCGCAGGGCCTTTTCGAGGTTGACGCGCGTCTCCTCTTCCGAAAGCCCGGCGGTCTTGTCCAGCGATTCGGCCGAGATATCGATGGTGAAGAGCTTTTGCGCCGGGTCGAGCGTGGTGACGGTCATGCAGGCGCCGTTGAGCGCGATGCTGTCACCGAGACCCACGTCGTCGAGATAGCCGTCGGGCACTGCGATGCTGAGCCGCTTGCCGTGGGATGAAGAACTGCCGAGGTCGCGGACGGCGGCGATGCGCCCCACGCCGGTGATGATTCCGGTGAACATCACCGCATTTTCGCAGAGAAGCGGCCCCTGCCCGCCGGACGGGCTAGAAAGCGTCGCGACCGGCCACCCGGGCCAGGATCCTGAGGTCAGGACCGAAGCGATCGACGGAGCGGAAATCCAGTGGCAGGGCACCGGACAGGGCGGTCAGCGGGCCGCCGGCAAAGGGCTGGCTGGCCATGTCCATGCCCTCGCCGAGGAACTTGGGGGCCAGGTAGACCAGCAGCTCATCGACCCAGCCCTCGCGCAGGAGTGATCCGTTGAGCTTGTGGCCTGCTTCGACATGCAGTTCGTTGACCCCGCGCACCGCCAGGTCGCGCAGCATCGCGCCGAGGTCGACCTTGCCGTCGGCATTGGACAGGGCCGTGATGGTGGCGCCCCTCGCCTCGAGGGCGCGGGCCTTGGCCTCGTCCCGGCCGGCCGCGTAGATCCAGACTTGGCGACCGGGGATGTCGAAGATCTTCGCGTCGGGTGGTGTCTGCAGCCGGCTGTCGACCACCACCAGGTGCGGCTGCCGCGGTGTCTCGACCAGTCGGACATCAAGGCGCGGGTTGTCTTCGATCAGCGTGCCGACGCCGGTCAGTACGGCACTCGCCCGCGCCCGCCAAGCATGGCCGTCGGTGCGCGCGGCCTCCGAGGTGATCCATTGGCTCACGCCGTTGGTCAACGCCGTCTTGCCGTCGAGCGAAGCGGCGATCTTGAGACGCACCCACGGTGTCTTGCGCGCCATGCGGCTGAAGAAGCCGATGTTGAGTTCGCGCGATTCGGTGGCGCCGGGGCCGACTTCAACCTCGATGCCGGCGGCGCGAAGTCGCTCGAATCCCTGGCCGCCGACCAGCGGATTCGGATCGGCGACCGACGCGACGACGCGTCGGATGCCCGCCGCAATCAGCGCATCGCAGCAAGGACCGGTGCGGCCGTGGTGCGAGCAGGGCTCCAGCGTCACGTAGGCCGTTGCGCCTGCAGTCGCATGGCCGAGCGACGCAGCATCGCGAAGGGCCATCACCTCGGCATGAGGGCCGCCCGCGCGCTGCGTGTGGCCCGTGCCGAGCACCTGGCCGGTCGGATCGACCAGCACGCAGCCTACGCGAGGATTGGGGTCGGTGAGAAAGCGCGCATCGTCTGCCAGCAGCTGTGCGACGGCGATGTGATGCGCATCCGCGATGAGAGGGGGCATGGAGGCGAATCATACGAGCGGTAGCCAATGGCAGGCCGAACGGCGACCGGCATCACGCACGACTTGCTTAGACTTTCTCCCATCGAAAAAAAGATCACTTCTTCGCGGGAGTCGATTCAGGAGGGAGGAAAGAAGATGGCGTTGTCCAGACGTCCGGCCGGAGGCTTTTCGCTTCTGGAGGTTCTCGTTGCAATCGTTGTTCTCAGCCTCGGGTTGCTGGGGGCGATGAGCATGCTGATGGCGTCGATGAGGAGCGCGACCGAATCCGGGTCGTTCACCGCTGCGGTCAACCTCGTGCGCGACTTGTCCGAGAAAGCACGGGTCAACAAGAATGCGTCGACTCGGGGTGCCGATGCGAATCCGTATCTGCTCGACCTGAATAGCAGCGATCCGCTCCCGGGCGCACGGGGGGGCGGATGCGCGGGCGCTGCCGCACAGTGCAATGCCGACGATCTGGCGGCCTGGGATGTTCACCACTGGGTGCAACGTGCCAGGAACACGCTGCCCGAAGCGCACGTTGTCATCTGCTTCGACGACGAACCGCTGGACACCGACGACGCCTCGCAATGGACTTGTACCGATAGGGGACGCACCCTGGTGGTCAAGCTGGGCTGGAGGCCGCGGCTGGGCAGCGAGGAAGACATGGACGCAGGGCGCCGGACGCCTCGCGTCGTCATGCAACTGATTCCGGGGCAGGCCTACCATGGCGCTTGAGACGCGCCGGCCTATGCAGCGCGGCGTTACTCTGATCGAGGTGATGGTCGCCTTGGCGATCGGCCTCGTCGTGGTGCTCGCGGCGTCGACTGCATTCATTGGCGCCAGGAAGTTGCACGACACCGATGCCGATGTGCAAGCGGTCCAGGACGCGCTTCGTTTCACCCGCCACGTGGTGCAGAGCCAATTGCGCCAGGCCGGCTACGCGGACTATGCGCCCGATCGGTTGAGCGACGACCGAGGGGTCATCGCAAGCCACGCAACGCTGCAAGCCGATCCCGGCAGCGTGCTCGACCTCGATGTTGCCGGCGCAAGCAACACCAGCGTCGACGGCAAGAGCAACAGCTTCGGCCTCAACGACGCCGATCCCAAGAATCAGAACGATTCGCTGATGATCCGCTTCTTTGGCCGCTCGAAGGCCGGCGGCACAGGCGAAGCGGACGGCACCATGACCGATTGCTTCGGCGCCGAGCAGGCAGGCCCTGCGTCCGAGCCTTCGCTCGATGACAGAGCGTGGAGCTTCTTTTACGTGGCGCTCGCTGGCGATGGCGAACCCGAGCTTTACTGCAAATACCGAGGCAAGACAGGCAACTTCTCGCCCGAGCCATTGGTGCGCGGAGTCGAGAAGTTCAAGGTCGTCTACGGCCATGACGGCAACGGCGACAGCGTTCCCGAAACCTGGCTCGATGCCAAGGGAATCGCAGCCAAGGCTGCCGGAGGTGGAAACGTCAACGACGAGTGGCGCAAGGTCGTCGCGGTGCGAGTAGGCGTGGTCGTTCGAAGCCTCCGCCCAAACGGCGATCTGAGGCAACTCGCGTCCGAGAAGTACCGGCTGTACCCGCTCGGCGAAGAGTTCTCCAACATCTTCTTCGACCCACCGGATGACGGGCGCTTCCGATCCACCGCGACCTTCACGGTCATGTTGCGCAATGTCCTGAGGGCGCCCGCATGAGAGGCGTGCTGGGCCGGCAGGCCGGCTTCTCGTTGATCGTCGTATTGCTGCTCCTGATCGTGCTCACCGTCCTCGGCGTGGGCGCGGCGCAACTGTCGCTCGTCAACGAACTCGGCGCCCGGAGCGATCGGGATACGGGGATCGCCTTCCAGGCGGCCGAGGCGGCGCTGATCGACGCCGAGATCGATGTGCTCGGGCCGAACCCCAGTACCGCGTCGCGCCTCTGTGCATTCAGCCCCAAGGATGTCACCTCGTTCGTCGCGGGCTGCGGAGGCCCGGGAGACACGCAGGGGCTGTGTGCGGCGGCAGCATCCGGTGGCGCGCCCGCCTGGATGACGGTGGACCTTTCGCCCACGAGCAGAACCTCGGTCGAGTACGGCAGGTTCACCGGGCAGCGCTATGCCACAGGCGCGGGCGCCATACCCGCGGCCTTGCCGCGCTATGTCATCGAGGTCATGCGCAGCAACGGCGGTTGGCAGGCCAACCAGCTGGAGAGCGCGGGTGCAAGCGGTGCGTCCAACATCTTTCGCGTGACTGCGATCGGCTTCGGTGTCCGGGAGCAAACCCAGGTGGTCCTGCAGACCAATTTGTACAAACCGACAGTCAGCACAGGCTGTCCATGAGGAGGGGAGTTGGCATTGATCAAGCTTCGACGAAGCGACCTGAAGACCGCATCCATTGCGGCATCGATTTGTCTTGCATACGCATACACATCCGGGCCGGCTGCGGCGCCTGCGGTGCCGCCCGACGCCGTACTGGCCGACGAGCCTCTGTACGCCACGACATCCCTGGTCAAGCCCAACATGGTGCTGGATCTGTCGGTGGAGTATCCGACGACGGGCGCCGCCTATCGCATGGCGTTCGACATCAGGAAGACCTACATCGGGTATTGGGACCCGATGGGCTGTTACGACTATTCGGCAACGGACGGCTTCTTCAAGCGCGCTGCGACGGCGACCGTGTCGAGCGGTGCCATCGTCTGCTCGAACAAATGGAGCGGCAACGTGTTGAACTGGGCCGCGTCGTCCGCGATCGACATGCTGCGCTATGCCATGACGGGAGGTGATCGCATCGTCGACACGGCGGGGAGCACGGTGCTTCAACGCGCAGTGCTCCAGCCGGGCTTCTACAACAATGCGTCGAATTTTCCCGCGCGTACCCTGACCGGCAATCTGGGCAAGCTGACACCCCTGGTCTCGAGCGGCGTCGCGACGGACGGCGGCACAGTCTGGATCGCGAGTTGTCGCGATCGCTTCTTCGTCGGGCCATCGTCGACCGGGACGTGTGACCAGCCCGGCGCCAATCAGCGTTTCGGGCCCGGAAAGTCGGCGGCTCCCTACTACGCCCGCGTGGAGGTCTGCTCCGCAACGGAAGGTCCGCTTCGTTCCGATCTCTGCCTCAAGTACCCGAACGGAAAGTACAAGCCCGTGGGCACGATCCAGACCTACTCCGACAAGATGCGATTCGCCGCATTCGGCTACCTGATGGACAACACCAACCGGCGCTACGGGGGCGTACTGCGCGCCCCGATGAAGTTCGCCGGGCCGACGGCCCAGAACGCCAGGTTCGAGAAGATCGCGAACGAGGCTGCGGAGTGGGACGAGAACACCGGCGTGTTCGCAGCCAACCCGCTGTCGAGCGCGGAGAATCGAAGCGGCGTGGTCAACTACCTGAATCAGTTCGGGCGCACCGGGTCCACGCCGGGTTCCTACAAGTCACTGGACCCCGTCGGAGAGATGTACTACGAGTCTCTCCGATACCTGCAAGGCCAGCCACCGACGGAGCAGGCATCCGCGGGCATCACGGACGCGATGAAGGACGGCTTCCCCGTCTACAACAAGACCGCGAAATGGGGCTTGGGCACCCAAGGCAACTGGGACCCGGTCGTCGCAAGTTGCCAGCGTAACCACGTGGTCGTGATCGGCGACCTCAATACACACCATGACCGCTCGCTTCCAGGCCTCGCGACCGACGGGCTCGATGGCTGGGGAGGTGTGCATCCAGTCGGTGCATCGGAGCCTGACACCGCCTTCTGGTCGAGGGTGATTGGCGCCTTCGAGAACAACGAGTCGCTCGCCTATGACGATCCCGCGGGAGGGGGCAAGACCTTGACGACGCGCGGCAACGCCGGCGGCCCCCAGGCCTATGCGTACGGCAATGGGAACGGCGCGCTGATCACATCATCGAACATCGCGACGCTGAATACGGGATCGGACCAGGGAGGATTCGGATGGGCGGGCCTGGCCTACTGGGCCAACACGCAAGGCATTCGCCGCGACTACCCCGACGTCCGCGTCAAGACCTACACCATCGACGTCGATGAAGGGGGCGACGGCACGATCCGCCAGGGCAAGCGCGGTAGTGCCTTCTATCTTGCGGCCAAGTACGGTGGCTTCGATGACAAGAACAACGACGGCAATCCCTTCGTGACGGGCACCGGGGCGGCGGAATCCATCTCGAACTCGGAATGGCAGTCGGGCCTGGATGACGACGGAAAACCGAAGCCGGCGAACTACTTTCTCGCGAGCAAGCCCGAAGAGATGATCGCGGCCATCCGGAAGATCTTTGCGAATGCCGGTGCGGCCAGCGGAAGCCTTGCGGGAGGCGCCGTGTCCAGCACGCGGGTCACGTCGAACGGCGCGAGCATCTATGTCCCGCATCTCGACAGCACGCGCTGGTCGGGCTCGCTGCTGGCCTATGGGCTCAGCTACGACGCCAAGGCTGGCGTTGTGAACAAGGACGCGACGCCGACCTGGGATGCGGGCGCGCTGCTGACGTCGGGGGACCCCCGCAAGACCCCTGCGATTCCTGCGCCCGACCCCGCCAAGCGGAAGGTCTTCACGATGCTCGGATCAGGATTCGGTGAGGCGTTCACCTGGGACGCGCTGAAGGGAGACCCCGCATTGGCCGGATACCTGGACAGCGAGCCGCTTTCGCAGGTTGGCGCGAAGGACGGTCTCGGCGATTTCCGCGTCGCCTACTTGCGCGGTGACCGCAGGAAGGAAACCTCGGAGAGCGGCGGCATCTTCAGGACGCGCGATTCGGTCATGGGCGACGTCGTCAATTCGGCGCCGCTGCTGGTCGGGCCGCCCAGTCCGGCGGTGCAAGGAAGCGGCTACGACAGCTTCGTGGCTGCGCGAAAGGGACGCATGCCTGCGGTCTACGTCGGCGCGAACGACGGGATGCTCCATGCATTTGCCGCTGCCAGTGGCACTGAGCTGTTCGCCTATGTGCCGCGCGCCCTGTATCCGAAGTTGGGGGCGTACACCTCGCCGGCCTACCTGCATCAACCCTACGTGGACGGCAGTCCTGCCGCGGGCGAGATTCAACTGGCGGACGGCACCTGGAAGACCGCGCTGGTGTCGGGAATGGGCGGTGGCGCCCGCGGGGTGTTCGCACTGGACGTGACCGACCCGGCCGAGTTCTCGAAAAGCCATGTGATGTGGGAGTTCACCGGTGCCGACGATGCGGACATGGGTTTTGTCACGCAAGCGCCAAGCATCAGGAAGTTTCGTACGGTGGCTGCGAAGAGTGGCCAGCCGGCGGTCTACCGCTGGTTCGCCGTGGTGCCCTCGGGATTCAACAACGGCAACGCCACCAAGGCGGCTGCCCTGTTCCTGCTCTCGCTGGACAAGGCGCCCGGCGAACCCTGGAAACGCAATTCGAACTACTACAAGATCGTATTGCCGAATCCGTTGGACTCGACCTCCGTCAATGCGCTCGGCCCGGTCGGAGACTACGTCTCTGCCGACGATGCGGTCCGTTGGCTCTATGCGGGAGACACGCAAGGCAACGTGTGGAAGTTCGACTTCTACTCGAATGACGCGCCATGGAGCGAAGCCACGGCATTGGGGCTGGAGGGGTCCCCGCTGATGGTGGCCCAGGATTCACTTGGGAATCGCCAGCCCATCACCGTCGCGCCGGAGGTGGGCGTGGGGCCCGCCGGCGGCGCGATCGTATTGTTCGGCACGGGCAAGTTCGTCGAGATGGACGACCTGAGCAGTCGCCGCACGCAATCGCTCTACGCCGTGTATGACAACGGCAAGGCCGGCATCCCTGCCTACGAGACTCGCACCCAATTGGAGGTGCGGAAGGTGGAGCCTGACGGCAAGGGCCGCTTCAGCATCTCGGGCGGCGCCTTTGTCTACGGCAACTACGACAGCAAGACGTCGCGCCGACGCGGCTGGTACTTCGATCTGCCCGAGTCGACCAGCAACGGCGAACGCCTCGTCGGCGATATGACGCTGAGCGACGGCTACCTGACGTTCAACACCTTGATTCCGAACCCCAATGCCTGCGGTACGGGAGGAGGTGGCCACAGCTGCGCGGTGAACGCGATGACCGGGATGTCGGCGGCCGGGACCTGCGTGGCGTCGACGATCGGGCTGCTCAGTTCTCCGCTGGTGATCCAGGGCGGCGACAGTGTCTTCAGTTCGACGGACTCGTTCGGTCGCCGCATCGAGACCAAGAAGGTTTCGATCATCAACGTCGGGACGGGAACGGGCACCGGGGCGGGGGTATCGACCGCGGAGCCC
This sequence comes from Variovorax sp. P5_A3, assembly GCF_056400665.1. Lineage (NCBI taxonomy): Bacteria > Pseudomonadati > Pseudomonadota > Betaproteobacteria > Burkholderiales > Comamonadaceae > Variovorax > Variovorax sp. P5_A3. The sequence goes on from NZ_JBFUKW010000017.1 coordinate 80,417, forward strand.
ATCGAAGGGGGCGAGGTCTCGCAGATCGCGGGTCGTCTCAATTGGCGGCAGGTCATCAACTACAAGGACGCCAAGCCATGAAGCGGTCTTCTTCTCGCGGCTTCACCTTGATCGAGCTCATGATCGTCGTGGCCGTGATCGCGATTCTGGGCGCGATCGCCTATCCGTCCTACATGGACTCGGTCCGGAAAGGCTGGCGCACGGAGGCTCGCACGGCGCTCGTGCAGGAGATGCAGCAGCAGGAGCGCTTCTACACGCAACGCGGAAAGTACAGGACGGATGACCCGTTCAAGGCGTCGTCCGGCGACAGCGATGCTGCCAGCAAGTACGACATCGTCGTCGATGCTTGCCAAGGGCAGAAGGACGCGGGGCAATGCCTTCGGCTGACCGCAAACCTCCGGTCCGGCTTGACGGATACCGCGGTCGGCAACATCTGGATCGAAAGCTCTGGCGTCAAGGGGTGCGATGGGCAGGACAGCAACAGGTGCTGGCAATGAACCGGGCGCGCGGCTTCACGCTGATCGAACTCATGGTCGTCGTCGCGCTGGTCGCGATCCTGGGGACCATGGCCGTGCCGGGCTTTCGCGACCTGCTCGTCAATCAGAGGCTCGTGGCGAGCCAGAGTGAATTCGTGGCCGCCCTGGGCCTGGCGCGCACCGAGGCCATGAAGCGATCGCAGACGGTGTCCCTCACGCCCCTGAACCAGGATTGGTCGAACGGCTGGGAGGTGGCGACGACCGTCGACGGCAAGGCGGAGGTGGTGCGCACCTTCGACGCGCTTCGAGCCGGTGTTGCGGTCGACTTCACGACCGGCAGCGGCTTCAACAAGGCCGTTCTCTACGATGCCAGTGGGTTCGCCCGGGGAAAGGCCGGAGGCTTCGGAGGAGGGTGCCTGACCTTCAAGGCGGATACGGGGCGACGCAGCTCCATTGTTCTCTCGGTCACCGGCCGCCCCAAGGTCTGCGACCCCGACAAGAAGGGCGATTGCGGCTCGGGCGCTTGCGGCCGCTGAGCCTGAACGCAGCGGGTGCGTTCAGATGTCCCTCAGCAACTGCCTGAACTCATCCACGTCCTCGAAGCTCCGGTACACCGATGCAAAGCGCACATAGGCGACCTTGTCGAGCTTCTTGAGCTCTCGCATGACGAGTTCGCCGACCTTCGTCGACTCGATCTCGCGCAGGCCGCTGGACAGCAGCTTCTGCTCGATGCGCAAGAGGGCGTTGTCGATCTGCTCGATGCTGACGGGGCGCTTGCGCAGCGCCAGCATCATCGACGCGCGCACCTTGCCCGCGTCGAAGTCGGCCCGGCTGCCATCCTTCTTGACCACGACCGGGAAGTTCACGTCGGGCCGTTCGTAGGTGGTGAAGCGCTTGTCGCAAGTGCTGCATTGACGCCGGCGCCGGACGAAGTCGCCGTCTTCCGAGATGCGGGTCTCCACGACCTGCGTCTCGAGGTGACCGCAAAAAGGGCACTTCATGCGGCCGCCGCGCTCGGCACAGGGCCGTGAGGAAGCGTATCGAGCGCGAACGCCGGCATGGTCTTAGCGGTAGACCGGGAAACGGCTGGTCAGCGCGTGCACCTTGGCGCGGACCGCCTCGATGTTGGCCGCGTCGCGCGGGTTCTCGAGCACGTCCGCGATGAGATTGGCCGTGACGCGGGCCTCTTCGTCCTTGAAGCCGCGGGTCGTCATGGCCGGCGTGCCGATGCGCACGCCGCTGGTGACCATCGGCTTTTCGGGGTCGTTCGGGATCGCGTTCTTGTTGATGGTCATGTGGGCGCTGCCCAATACGGCCTCGGCTTCCTTGCCGGTGATGCCCTTCGCGCGCAGGTCGACGAGCATGACGTGGCTTTCGGTGCGGCCGCTCACGATGCGCAGGCCGCGCTGCGTGAGCGTCTCGGCCACGATCTGCGCGTTCTTGACCACTTGTTGCTGGTAGGTCTTGAACTCCGGCGAAAGCGCTTCCTTGAAGGCGACGGCCTTGGCGGCGATGACATGCATCAGCGGGCCGCCCTGGAGTCCGGGGAAGATCGCGCTGTTGATCGCCTTCTCGTGTTGCGACTTCATCAGGATGATGCCCCCGCGCGGGCCGCGCAGGCTCTTGTGGGTGGTGGAAGTCACCACGTCGGCGTGCGGCACCGGGTTGGGGTAGACGCCTGCAGCCACCAGGCCGGCGTAGTGCGCGATGTCGACCATGAAGATCGCGCCCACGTCCTTGGCGACCTTGGCGAATCGCTCGAAGTCGATGCGCAGGGAATAGGCCGAGGCGCCGGCGATGATCAGCTTGGGCATCGAGTCGTGCGCCTTGCGTTCCATCGCGTCGTAGTCGATCTCTTCCTTCTCGTTCAGGCCGTAGCTCACCACGTTGAACCACTTGCCGCTCATGTTGAGGGGCATGCCGTGCGTGAGGTGGCCTCCCTCGGCCAGGCTCATGCCCATGATGGTGTCGCCGGGCTTCAGGAAGGCCAGCATGACGGCCTCGTTGGCGGAAGCGCCGCAATGCGCCTGCACGTTGGCCGCGTCGGCCCCGAAGAGCTGCTTGACGCGGTCGATGGCCAGTTGCTCGGCCACGTCGACGTGCTCGCAGCCGCCGTAGTAGCGCTTGCCGGGGTAGCCTTCGGCGTACTTGTTCGTCAGTTGCGAGCCTTGCGCGGCCATGACGGCCGGCGACGCGTAGTTTTCGCTCGCGATGAGCTCGATGTGGTGTTCCTGGCGGGCGTTCTCGGCCTGGATGGCGGCGAAGATTTCAGGATCGGTCTGTTCGACCAGGATGTTGCGGTGGTACATGGCAGTCCTTCAAGACGATGGTCCTTGTTCTTCAACCAAACAAGGGCTGCCCAGGCGAACGGCTGAACGCCTGCTCAAGACCGCAGGCGGCACGCTTCCCAGTGGTAGTCCACGTCAGCGCAATGCACCTGAAAAGGGTTGCGCCTATCGCCAGTCGCGTGCTGGCGGAGTGTAGCCGACGGCGCTTGCCACCGGCGGCAACAGGCCTAGGAAGCCGACAGCTGTGCCACCTGTTGCGGGTCGGCTTCGGGCTGTGGCTTGGCCGGGGCCACGACCGGGATGGGGTTCGGGCGCACGGCCGGCGGATTGACGGACGGCGCGCGGCCGCCGATCACCTGGCGCAGGCGTTCGTGCTCGGCCAGCACCTTGGTGGCATAGCCGCCATCGTCGCTGAGATTGGCCGCGCCGACGTAGTAGCGCAGGCCCCCTTCGAGCGAGCCGGCCTTGGCAATGCATTCCTGCAGCACCTTGACGCCCACGCGCATGTTGGTCACCGGGTCGAAGGCGGTGAGGGTACCGCCGGCGGGTTCGTACTTTTCGCCATGAACGCGGGTCATGACCTGCATCAGGCCCTGGGCGCCGACCTGGCTCTGGGCGAAGGGGTTGAAACTGGATTCGACCGCCATGATGGCGAGGATCAGCGTCGGGTCGAGCTTGGTGCGCTTGCCCAGGTCGAAGGCTTCGGCGACCAGGACGGTCAGCGGCTCGACCGCCACGCGGTATTTCTTGCTCAGCCAGTAGGCGACCGCGGCCTGCGCCTTTGGCAGTTCGTGCGGACTGGCGGCCGTGGTGCGATCGATCGCGGTGGGCTCCAGATCCGTGACGGCGGCCACCTCAGGAGGCGGCTTGCGGGATTGCAGCCAGCCCATGAGTTGTTCCTCGCCCGATTGGCGAAGGTCCGGCCGGGCGGCCAATGCCAGTGCGGCGAACACGATCGCCAGCCCGACCAGGGCAAACCCGTTGTGGGTGATTTCAAAAAAGCCGTCGGCCACGTCGGACACGAAGGTCCTTAGCCCTCGGGCCGTGGCATCAAACGCCTGTTTCATCGCTCTTCCTTTCTATGCGGAGCCTGTGCGCATCGCCGCGGGGGGGCGAAGCTGGAAGGCAGGCGCTTGGATTGGTACGAATCAGGTCCGCGCAAGAAGGGGAGAGGGCGCGGCCGCCTGATCAAGCCGGTGGAATTCGGCAGCGGATCGGAGAGTCCGACCGCGTCTGGCGGTCCGGAGAAGAGGGCATTCTAGGAGCGGCTAAATACCCGGTCAAGAATAACGATTAGTTCCGTTATTCCAATTTTGATGTAATAAATGTGTGAAATAGTTCGCGCATCGACACGCGACCGTCCATTGAAAACCTCATTTGCATTCCCTCTGTCACGCGCCTAGGCTGAGGGGGCCTGATCATTTCAGGTGTTCACCAAGGTCCAGTGGCCGGAGGAGCAATCCGAAGGTTCAGCGGCTGAGGCCCAACGGTGGCAATCTCTTGCTGCCAGCATGACCGGAACGATTGAACTTCCGGTCGAGCGAAAAGATGGCATGGGCGTTGCGTCCGCCATCGAGCCCGAAGACAAGACATTTCGTCGCGTCTTCGGGCTTTCTTGCTTCTGGGAAGGCACCGGTGTTTGGGGCACACTCCCCCTCGATGAATGCTGCTTCGCTGATACAGAACAAATGGGTGCGACGCGGGGTCGTCGCGTTACTGGTCCTGCTGATCGTCTGGGTCATTGCCTGGCTGGCGGTGCCGCCGATCGCCAAGAGCCAGATCCAGAAGATCGCCAGCGAGAAGCTCGGCCGCCAGGTCACGGTCGGCAAGATCGATTTCAAGCCCTGGACGCTCGAACTCGCCGTGAATGACTTGCGCATCGCCACGGCGGATGGCACTCAGCCGCAAGTGGTGATCCGGCGGATCTATGCCGATGCCGAATTGCAGTCGATCCTGCGCCTCGCCCCGGTGATCGACGCGGTCTCGATCGATTCGCCGGCGATCAAGCTGACGCATCTGGCCGATGGCAAGTACGACATCGACGACATCCTCGCCAAGCTGGCGCCCAAGCCGGATGCACCCAAGAGCGAGCCTCCGCGATTCGCCATCTACAACATCGCGATTTCCGGCGGGTCGGTCGACTTCGAGGACCAGACTGTCAAGCGCACCCACGAGCTTCGCGACCTCGTGCTCAACGTACCTTTCATCAGCAATCTGGCGTCCCAGCGCGAGGTGAAGACCGAGCCGAAGCTGGCATTCGTCCTCAACGGAAGCAAATTCGATTCGGCGGCGGCCTCCACGCCTTTTGCCGAAAACCGCAAGACTGATGCCCAGTTGAGCTTCACCGACCTCGATCTTGTGCCCTATCTGGGCTACATCCCGGGCGGCCTGCCGGTCGCATTGAAGTCGGGCAAGCTCGACGCGGAGCTCAAGGTCGACTTCGAGCAGACCGCCACGACGGGGCTCAAGATCACCGGCACGATCGGGGCGCGCGACATCAAGGTGGTGGACTCCAAGTCGCACGACCTGCTCGGCTTCGATTCGCTCAAGATCGCATTGGACGACGTCAGGCCGCTGGAGCGGGTCGTGCACCTGAGCGAAGTGGCCCTGGCCGGGCCGGATCTGGTGGTGGCGCGCGATGCCGGCGGGCAACTCAATCTTCTTGCGACCGACCGGGCGACCGGCGCGCACGAAAAGGCGGCGACGCTGCCCGCGCCCGATGCCGATGGCGCAGCGAAGCCGGCCGAGCCGCAACCCTGGCGCATCCAGGTCGACAAGGTGGCGCTGACCGGCGGCACGATCGGCTGGCGAGACCAGACCACCCAGCCGGATGCTGCGGTCGACATGAAGAACCTCGCCGTCGAGGTGCGCGCCGTGACATGGCCCATGGACAAGCCTGCGCAATTCAACGGCTCGACCTCCATCGGCGGGGCGGCGATCAAGTTCAGCGGCGAGGGGACCGACAAGGCGGCGCAGGTGGCGACCGAAGTCGACGCGCTGCCCCTGTCGCTGGCGGCGCCGTACCTGGCGCAAAGCCTCGAACCGACCCTCGACGGCAAGCTGAGCGGAAAGATCGACGTCGCCTGGGCCAAGCCCGATCTCAAGTTCAAGGCGCGCAGCGTCGTGGCCGAGGGCCTGGCCCTCACGCAGGCCAAGACCGCGCTGGCGAGCGTCGGCCGCTTCGAGATCGTCGACGCCGAAGCGGACATGACCAGGCACACGCTTGCGATCGCATCCTTTACCGCGACGAACCCGAAGGTCCGCATCGAGCGCGACAACGAAAAGCGCTGGATGTTCGAGCGCTGGCTGAAGGCGCCCCCGGGCGGCAGCCAGAGCGGCTCTGCCGACGCCAAGGTCGCCGCTCCCAGGGACCCCGGCGCCAAGGACGCGCCTCCGGGTGCGAACAGCAAGCCATGGGAGCTTTCCATCGGCACGGTGGCGATCGACAACGGCGCGCTTTCCTTTGAGGACAATGCGAGCGCCACGCCGGTGGCCTTCGAACTCAGCGCGCTGAACATCAAGGCGCAGAAGATCGCGCCGAACACGGCCACGGTGTCGCCGCTCAAGCTGTCGGGGCGCATCGCCGCCGGCCGCGCGGAGCCGGGGCGATTCGAGTACGACGGCAACGTGGTGCTCAAGCCCGTTTCGGCGGAGGGCAAGTTGGTGGTCGCGTCCATCCCGGCCCACGCCTTCAAGGCCTACTACGCGGATGCGCTCAACGTCGACATTCGCCGCGCCTTCGCGAGCTACCGCGGCACGGTCAAGTTCGCGACCCTGCCTGCAGGCATCAGCGTGCGGCTGGCCGGCGACACGGCCGTGGACGACTTCCGCGCCAACAGCGTCGTGCTGACGCAGGCGCCGGGCCTGTCGCGAAACAATCAATTGCTGAGCTGGAAGACGCTGGGCCTGCGCGGCCTGCAGGTGAAACTGGAGCCGGGCGCGCCCTTGGCTGTCGATGTGCGCGAGACCGCGCTGACCGATTTCTATGCCCGGATCATCATCGATCCGACCGGCAAGTTGAATCTTCTCTACCTGGTCAAGAAGCCCGGCCAGGAAGCCGCGCCGGCAACGGACGAGGCGGCGGCGGCCGAAGTCACCACGAAGCGCAGCATCGGCGGGACGAATACGACGACCGCCAGCCGGCGGCCGGCCAACCGGGCGCGTGGCGCACCGCCGCCCGCCGAGCTCATGGTCGGTGGCGCGGCCGAGCCGGCGAAGGCGGCGGCCGTCGCAACCGCCGCAGCGACCGAGCCATCGGGTCCGGCACCGATCATCAATTTCGGTCCGATGAGCCTGGTGAACGGGAAGATCGACTTCTCCGACCTGTTCATCAAGCCCAACTATTCAGCAGATCTGACCGAGCTGACCGGCAAGCTCAGCGCTTTCTCGTCGAAGCCGCAGGGCGACAAGCCCGCGCTGGCGGACCTCGAGCTGCGCGGCAAGGCACAGCAGACGGCATCGCTCGAGATCACCGGCAAGCTGAACCCGCTGGTGAAGCCGCTGGAACTCGACATCACGGCCAGGATGCACGACCTGGATCTGCCGCCGCTGTCGCCCTATTCGGTGCGATTCGCCGGCCACGGCATCGAACGCGGCAAGCTGAGCATGGACGTCAACTACAAGATCGCCCCGGACGGCACGCTGACGGCGTCCAACAAGCTGGTGCTCAACCAGCTCCAGTTCGGCGAAGAGGTCGAGGGTGCACCGGCGAGCCTGCCTGTGCGCCTGGCCGTGGCGTTGCTGGCCGATCGCAATGGCGTCATCGACATCGACCTCCCGCTCAGGGGGTCGATCAACGATCCGCAATTCAGCATCGGGCCGTTGATCCTGAAGGCCATCGTCAATCTGATCGCCAAGGCCGCCACGGCGCCGTTTGCCCTGCTGACCGGTGGCTTTGGCGGAGGCGGCGAGTCGAGCACGATCGCCTTCGCGCCGGGCAGCGTGGAATTGTCGGCGGAGGCCAAGGAGAATCTCGACAAGGTCGCGAAGGCGCTCAACGACAGGCCGGCCCTGAAGATGACGGTGGTTGGGATGTCCAGCCTCGACAAGGAGCGCGAGGCCTATCAACGCCAGCAAGTGCGCCGGCTTGCGCAGGCCGAGAAGCGCAGGGCCACGGTCCGCGCCGGCCAGGACGCGACTGACTTGCCCCCGCTCACCGATGCCGAATACCCTGCGCTACTGGCGGCGGTCTACAAGCGCTCCGAAGTCACCAAGCCCCGCAATATGGTGGGATTGGCCAAGGACTTGCCGACCAATGAAATGGAGGACCTGCTGCTCACCAGCATTCCCGTCGACGAGGAGTCGATGCGACAGTTGGCGGTGGATCGCGGCGCCGCGGTGCGCGACTACCTGCTGGAGCGGAAGGTGCCCAGCGAGCAGCTCTTCCTCGGCGCGGTACGAACCAAGGCCGAAGGCGACAACTGGAAACCAGGCGCCGAACTGAAACTGGCCACCCGCTGACCCGACCAGCCGCAAGTCGGTGAAAATGGAGCGGTGCGCCGGCAAATTGCCGGCGCCTTCGCTTTTTCTCTACAGATAACGATATTCGCGCAGTGACCTCAACTTCCACCAAGCCTCACGACATCCAGTCCCTCGACACGTTGACCGGGGGCGCCTTCACTGCGTCCACGTCCGGCGAGCGCGCCCAGCGCATCCGCGACTGGCTCGCCAGCAACCCGGCGACCGAGCAGGTACAGAACGTGTTCAAGGAAATGAGCGGACGCGACAAGGGCGCCGCCCGGCCACTTCGCGAGAAACTCGACGAACTGCGACGTGCCAAGGACCAGGAGGCCATCGCCGTCGAGTGGGGACACAAGGCGGAGGCCTTGCTGGTGCAGCCCAAGCTCAATATTGCGGATGCGCTTGCCTGGCAGCGCGACGCGGCCAAGGCGGGCGCGCCACTTTCGCGCGAGCCGCTGGCGGGCCTCAAGACCCGGCTGGCAGAGCGGGTGAAGGGCATCGAGGACTTGCAGCACCGCGCGCAGGTCCATCGCGAGGCCGCCGTATTGCTGGCGCAGCGCTTCGAGGTGTTGTCGACCAAGAGCTGGCGCGACGCGCAGGCGGCCGAGGAAGCACTGCGCGCGGACGTCGCCCACTGGCAGCAGCAGGCCGCCGAGATTGCCGCGGACGGCAACTGGAGCAGCCTCGACGCACGTTTTGCGCCGCAACTCGAATCCTCCAAGGCGCAACTCCTGGTGGTTTCGGATGCATTCCACGCTGCCCTGGCGCAGGCGCAGGCCGCCGCGGCGGACGCCGCCGCACCGCTGCCGCCGGTGCCCGTCTGGGCTGACGAACTGCGCGTTGCGCGCGGTGGCGCACCCGAAGCAGCGCCGGCTGCCGCACAGAAGCCTGCGGCACCGAAGGTCGACCCTGAAAAGCGCGCCGCAGCGCAGGACGCCGTGCAGGCCGCGCTCGCCAAGCTGGAACAGGAAACTGCCGAAGGACACGGCAAGGCCAGCGCCGGTGCCGCTGCCGCATTGCGCGTCGTGCTCAAGGAACACGGCAGGCTTGTCGATGCGCCGCTCGAAGCGCGCGTGCATGCTGCCCTGGTGGCCGCCGGCGAACTCGAAGGCTGGCAGCGCTGGAGCGCCGACAAGGTTCGCGAAGAACTGGTCGCGAAGGCCGAAGGCCTGCTGAAGCGCCCCGAGGGCCAAGCCCTGGGCGGCCGCAAGATGCAGGAAACCCTTCGGGCACTGCGGGAACAGTGGAAGCAGTCCGACCAGGGTGGCGTGCCCAACCACGCACTCTGGAAACGCTTCGATGAAGCCTGCAACGAGGCCCACAAGGTCGTCGAGGCCTGGCTCGAGAAAGTCCGCGCCGACGCAGCCGAGCACCGTGCCCAGCGCCTCGCGCTGATCGAAGAGGTGAAGGCGTGGGCCGCCGAGCATGCGGAGGCGGCCGACCTGAAGGCGCACAACCGCGCGCTGCACCAGTTCGCCGATCGCTGGCGCGACGCCGGCCACGTGGGCGAGAAGGTGTTTGCCGAGCTTCAGGCGCAATGGAACGAAGCCTTCGGTGCGGCGCGCGCGCCCTTCGAGGCCGCGCAGAAGGCAAGCGTCGAGCGGCGCCAGGCCATGATCGCCGAGGCGATCGAACTTGGCGCGGCACCGATGTTGCGCATCGATGCGGTCAAGGCGTTGCAGCAGCGCTGGCAGGCAGAGGCGCAGTCCGTGCCGCTCGACCGCCGCCACGAACAGAAGATGTGGGACGCCTTCCGCGCGCCGATCGACGAGGCCTTCAACCGCAAGAGCGCAGAGCGCGAAAAGGCCTCGGCCGCGATGAGCGAGCACGACCGCCATGTGCTGAATGCGTCGAAGGCACTCGAAGCCGCCAACAGCACTGGCGATGCGCAGAAGATCCGCGCAGCGATGGCGCAGTTGGAAGCCGCGCTGCGCGGCGAGGCGCCGCCTGCTCCGGAGCCGGCCCAGGCCGCGAAAGCCGACGGTCCCGCCGTGGGCGCCACGGAGGTGGTTGCCCCCGGTCAGGCGGCCGCCGAATTCAGCGAAAGCGCCGGGCAATCGCCTGCGCCGGAAGATGCCGAGGCGGCGCCGTCCGGCGTGCCAGCCGAGGCCGAGGCGTCCGGCGAGGATCTGGTCGCGCCTGCCGATGGTGCCGACCCGTCGGCCCGTTCCGATGCCGAAGCGGTCGAAGAAGCCAGCCCTGCGCCCGCTGCACCGCCCAAGCCTGCGCCCAAGCCGGTCATCGCCGTGCGTGGCGACGACCGCCCCGGCAACAAGAAGGCCGAAGCCGTGCCTGCCGGTCGAGGCGGCAAGTTCGGGGATCGTCGCGACAGCCGCGGCGCGCCCGGAGGCCCAGGCGGTCGCCCTGGCGAGCGGGCTCCACGACCCGGCGAACGCGGAGCACCGGCTGGTGGCCGCTTCGGCGATCGTCCACCGCGCTTCGAGGACCGCGGCCCTCGTCTCGGCGACGCCGCATTCCGCGCGCAACGCGAAGCGCTCGAACGTGCCGACCTCGCGTTGCGCAAGCTCGCGGCGCAGGCCCATGGCGAAGCCTTGACACAGGTGCTTGGTGCGTGGGAGAAGCGCGATGCAACGCAACTGCCCAGCGTCCAGGAACTGGGGCGCGCGGTATCGCCGGCGGTTCGCACCGGGTGGTCGCAGGCATTGGGTTCTGCACCGTCAGCAAAGGCCGACGATGCGGCCGAGGCCTTGCTGCGTCTGGAAATGGCGGCAGAAGTGCCGACGCCCGCAGAGCAACTTGAAGCGCGTCGCGCCTTGCAGCTCAAGCTGCTGACGCGGCGCGGCGATCCGGCGCCCGCCCAGACGTGGGGTCAGGATGCCGGCAAGGTGCTCGCGGCGCCGCACGATGCCGCGTCGGCGCGTCGTCTGCAGAACGCGCTCAAGACGCTGCTGCGCAAGTGATCCTGACTCAGCCTGCCTTTCGGGGCAGGCCGGCCATCACCTTGCGTCTGTCGACGTGAAGAACTCGTCGAACATGGACGCCAGCGCTGGAAAGTCGGCCTCCAGGCTGGCTCGATTCACGAAGTACGCCTCGCAGGCGACGGCGAAGAATTCGCCGGTCGACTGCGCGCCATAGGCGTCGAGCCACGGGGGCTCACCCCCGAAGCGCTCGGCCAGGATGGTCTGTTCGCGAAAAGCGTCGTAGGCCGGCTGCAGCACTGCAAACCACGCTGCGCGCGCGTCCCGCGAACTCGATGTGCCCCGAAAACTGGGCGGCAGCGGTGGGCAACCGTCGACTGCACCGCCGCCATGCATGTCGATCTTGTGGGCGAATTCATGGATCACGACGTTGTAGCCCTCGGCGCGCGTGACGCTGCTCGCGAGCACGTCCTGCCAGCTCAGCATCACCGGCCCGCGCTCCATGGCCTCGCCGGCCACGATCTCTTCGTATTCGTGGACCACACCGGAGGTGTCGGTTGTCTTGCGAAGCGCCACGGCTTCCGAGGGGTGCACCACGATCCCGACGAAATCGTCGTACCAGTGGAGACCGCCCTTCAGATGCAGGACGGGGAGCACCGCTTGCGCGGCGACGGCCAGTGCGACTTCGTCGGTGATAACGAAGCCGTGCGCTCCATGAAAGCGCTTGTCGCGAAGGAATTCGGCGGCCAGTTGCCGCAGTCGCTCCACATCGGCCGCCGGCCGTTCGCCAAGGAAGCGGTAGCGCGCGAGGGTCTCCCGCCAGGCTGCGTCGGGAATTCGGGGCGGCGCGCGCAGGCTGCGCAGCCAAGAGAACATCAGCGCAGGTCGACGCGTCTTGCGCCGGCGCTGGAAATGCACAGCAACTGCGCGCGCGCCGGATGGGCCGCGACGTCCCAGTCGCTGAGCACGATGCGTTCGAGCCCGTCACCCAGCGCGTGCGTTGCGGGCTTGTGGGTATGGCCGTGCACCAGCGTGCTCGCGCCAGCCTGGTGCAGCCAGTCGCGGGCGGCATCCGCATCGACGTCGGCCCAAACCATGCCGGGGCTTTGCTTGCGGTCTTCGCTCTGCGCACGAACCGAGCGCGCGAGGTTGCGGCGCTCTTCCATCGGACGGGCGAGGACCGCTTCCTTCCATTCCGGCGTGCGCACCTGGGCGCGGAATCGCAGGTATTCCGTGTCTTCGAGACAGAGCGCGTCCCCGTGGCTCAGCAGCCAGCGCTTGTCGTGCAGGACCAGCACGGTGGGGTCGTCGAGGAGCGTCAATCCGGACTGGGCTGCAAAGGCGGCGCCGACCAGGAAGTCGCGGTTGCCGTGCATGAAGAAGATCGGGCGTCGCACCGCCGCCATCCTCAAGACCTCTGCGCATTGGGCTTCGAAGCCGGGCAGGGTGGCTGCGTCGTCGCCGATCCAGACCTCGAAGAGGTCACCGAGGATGAAGATCGCATCCGCCGGCGTGGTTTCGAGATAGCCCTGCCAGGCGCCGAAGGTCGCCGGATCCGACGCCTGCAGATGGAGATCGGAAATGAGGTCGACCGTGCGCCAGCCTGCAGGAGCGACGATCTCGGCGAACGCCACGATGCGTGGACTCAGCTCTTGACGACGGCCTTCTCGATCACGACGTCCTCGAGCGGCACGTCGTCATGGAAGCCCTTGCGACCGGTCTTCACGGCCTTGATCTTGTCGACCACTTCCTTGCCGTCGATCACCTTGCCGAACACGGCGTAGCCCCAGCCCTGCGCCGAAGGCGCCGTGTGGTTCAGGAAGCCGTTGTCGGCCACGTTGATGAAGAACTGCGCGGTGGCCGAGTGGGGCGCGTTCGTGCGTGCCATCGCGACCGTGTAGTTGTCGTTCTTGAGGCCGTTGTTGGCTTCATTCTGGATCTCGGCGCCCGTCGGCTTCTGCGACATGCCGGGTTCGAAACCGCCACCCTGCACCATGAAGCCGGGGATGACGCGGTGGAACACGGTGTTGTCGTAGTGGCCCTTGGTCACGTACTCGATGAAGTTGGCGACCGACTTGGGCGCCTTGTCCTGGTCGAGCTCGAGCGTGATGACGCCCTGGCCCTTGATGTGCAGTTCGACTTGCGGGTTGCTCATGAGGATTCCTTTGGATTAGTTCGCCACGGTGGCGGACAGGATGGTGATGGTTTCGAGGGGCACGTCCTGCATGCCGCCCTTGTTGCCCGTGCGCGCAGCGCGGATTTTGTCGACGACCTCGGTGCCGGAGACGACCTTGCCGAACACGGCGTAGCCGGAGCCGTTCGCGTCGGACGCGTCGAGTCGTGTGTTGTCGACGACATTGATGAAGAACTGCGACGTGGCCGAGTTCGGATCGGAGGTGCGGGCCATCGCCACCGTGTACTTCGTGTTCTTGAGGCCGTTCTTCGCCTCCAGCGGGATCGGCGCGCGCGTCGGCTTCTGCTTCAAGTCCGCCGTGAAGCCGCCGCCCTGGATCATGAAGCCGTCGATGACGCGATGGAACACCGTGCCGTCGTAGTGCTTGTCCTTGACGTATTGCAGGAAGTTGTCGCCCGTCTTCGGCGCCTTGTCCGGCGCGAGTTCGATCACGATGTCGCCGGCCGAGGTGGTGAGCTTGACGCGGGGCGCGTTCTGCGCCCAGCTTGCGGTTGCCGAAATGGCCAGCGTCGCGGCCAGGACCAGCGCCGTCCGGCGCGAAAAGGCTTGAAGTGTCACAGGAAGATCGCTTTCGACAAGGATGCGCCGCAGCGCGGTCTGCACGTGCCTTACTGGCGCACGGGCTTGCGAACGGCAGGCGCCGCCGGCGGCAGCGCACTGGACGTTGGTGTGCCGAACACCTGGCGGATCAGCGCGAGCTTGGGCGGCACGGTGGCGTTGCCGGTCTCGAGTTGCTGCGCCTTGGCGTAGGACTGTGCGGCCAGGCGAGCGTAGATGTCGCCGAGGTTCTCGTGCGCCGTGGCGTAGTCGGGGTTGAGCTTGATCGCCATCTCGAGCGCGGCGCGGGCCTTGTCGAACTGGCTTTGGGCCGCGTGGAGTGCAGCGAGGTTGTTGTAGGGCTCGGGCAGTTCCGGGAATTCCTGGGTCAGCTGCGTGAAGGCTGCGATCGCCTCTGCCTGCTTGCCTTGCTCCGTCAGGATGACGCCGCGCAGGAAGCGCATCTGCGGATCGCGCGGCTTGCCGGCGATGTAGGCATCGGCCTTGACCAGTGCCTCGTCGGCCTTGCCTTGGCGCAACAGAGCGTTGACGTCGGAATAGTCGTCGGCGTGTGCCGCGCCGATGGTCAGCGCCAGGAGCAGGGCCGGGAAAATGCGAAGAAGGGAAGACAAGGAGATAGCGGCGTGCTGCATGAAGCCTCGAAAGGAAGAGAGGGCGCGGGCCTTCGTAAACACGTGGAAAATATCCGCCGGTGGCCGTTTATACTGCGAAGGATTGTAGCCGAGGGGCCACGTCCAACCCTTCGTCGCCACACCACTTCCACCCCTGAAAAACCCGCTGTCCTTCGCCCGTTTTCGCACGCGCGCGAACCGACGTTTTCCGAGCCCCATGAGTCTTCGCATCTACAACACGCTCTCGCGTGAACTGGAGGAATTCAGCCCTCTGCAACCCGGCAGGGTGCGCATGTACGTCTGCGGGATGACGGTGTACGACTACTGCCACCTGGGCCATGCCCGCTCGATGATCGCGTTCGACGTGGTCCAGCGCTGGCTCAGGACATCCGGCCTCGCGGTCGACTACGTCCGCAACATCACCGACATCGATGACAAGATCATCCGCCGCGCCGTCGAAAACGGCGAAAGCATCCGTGCGCTCACCGACCGGATGATCGTTGCGCTGCACGAGGACGCCGACGCCCTCGGCATCGAAAGGCCTACACACGAGCCGCGCGCCACCGATTTCATTCCGCAGATGCTGTCGATGATCGCTACGCTGGAGCAGAAGGGGCTCGCTTACCGCTCGCCGAACGGCGACGTGAACTATGCAGTGCGCAAGTTTCCCGGCTACGGCAAGCTCAGCGGCAAGACGCTCGACGAGCTTCACGCCGGCGAGCGTGTCGCGGTGCTGGACGGCAAGGATGATCCGCTCGACCCGGTGCTCTGGAAGAGTGCCAAGCCCACCGAGCCGGACGAGGTGAAGTGGTCCAGCGATTTCGGACCGGGGCGCCCGGGCTGGCACATCGAATGCTCGGCCATGGCGTGCGAACTCCTCGGGCAGACCCTCGACATCCATGGCGGCGGGGCGGACCTGCAGTTTCCGCATCACGAGAACGAGATTGCGCAAAGTGAAGGAGCCAACGGCAAGCCGCTGGCGCGCACGTGGATGCACAACGGCTTCATCAACATCGACGACGAGAAGATGTCCAAGAGCCTGGGTAATTTCTTCCTCATCCGCGACGTGCTGAAGAAGTACGACGCCGAGACCGTGCGGTTCTTCGTCGTGCGGGCCCACTACCGCAGCCCGCTCAACTACAGCGACGTGCACCTCGACGATGCGCGCAATTCGCTCAAGCGCCTGTACACCGCGCTGCATCTGGCGGCGCCGGCGCAGGTGGCGATCGACTGGAGCGACTCCTACGCCGCGCGCTTCAAGGCGGCCATGGACGAGGACTTCGGCACGCCCGAAGCCATGGCGGTGCTTTTCGACCTTGCCGGCGAGGTCAATCGCACGAAATCGCCCGAGTCGGCCGGCCTGCTGAGGGCACTGGGCGCATGCCTCGGCATCCTTCAATCCGACCCTCAGGGTTTCCTGCAGGCGGGAACGACGCTCGACGAGGCCACCATCCAGGCCATGATTCAGCAGCGTGCCGACGCCAAGGCGGCAAAGAACTTCGCCGAAGCCGACCGCATCCGGAACGAACTGCTCGCGCAGGGCATCGTGCTGAAGGACTCGCCCACCGGCACGACATGGACGTCGGCCAAGTGAACGCGGCGAGAACGACAGCCGTGGCCAAGGAACCGATTGTCCAGGTCTTCACGCCGGACTACTGGGAAGAAGCCTGCAAGCATCTTGCCAAGAAGGACCGCGTCATGAAGCGGCTCATTCCGCGCTTCGGCGATGCCTGCCTGGAATCGCGCGGCGATGCATTCACCACACTGGCGCGCAGCATCGTCGGCCAGCAGATCTCGGTGAAGGCGGCGCAGTCCGTATGGGACCGCTTTGCCAAGCTGCCGCGCAAGATGACACCGGCCAGCGTGCTGAAACTCAAGGTCGACGACATGCGCGCGGCCGGGCTCTCGGCTCGCAAGGTGGAGTATCTGGTCGACCTGGCCCTGCATTTCGATTCGGGCGCCGTGCACGTCGGTGCGTGGGAGAACATGTCCGACGAAATGATCATCGCGGAACTCGTGGCGATCCGCGGCATCGGCCGCTGGACCGCCGAGATGTTCCTGATTTTCCATCTCATGCGGCCCAATGTGCTGCCCCTGGACGACCTCGGGCTCATCAATGGCATCAGCCAGAACTATTTTTCGGGCGACCCCGTCAGCCGCAGCGATGCGCGCGAGGTGGCGGTGGCCTGGGCCCCTTACTGCAGCGTCGCGACTTGGTATATTTGGCGATCGCTCGACCCGCTACCGGTCGCATACTGAATAACAGGAGAAGACGTTGGCGAAACGAACCTTCCTCGACTTCGAGCAGCCCGTCGCTGAACTCGAAAGCAAGATTGAAGAGCTGCGCTATGTCCAGACCGAATCCGCGGTCGACATTTCGGAAGAAATCGATCAGCTCGGCAAGAAAAGCCTGCAGCTCACCAAGGACATCTACAGCGACCTGACGCCGTGGCAGATCACCAAGATCGCCCGTCATCCCGAGCGTCCCTACACGCTTGACTACGTGAACGAGATCTTCACGGACTTCGTCGAACTGCACGGCGACCGCCACTTTGCGGACGACCTGTCGATCGTTGGCGGGCTCGCTCGCTTCAACGGCACGCCCTGCATGGTGCTCGGCCACCAGAAGGGCCGCGACACCAAGGAGCGCACCGCGCGCAACTTCGGCATGAGCAAGCCCGAGGGCTATCGCAAGGCGCTCCGGCTGATGAAGACGGCCGAGAAATTCAAGCTGCCGGTGTTCACCTTCGTTGACACTCCGGGCGCCTATCCGGGCATCGACGCCGAGGAGCGCGGCCAGTCCGAAGCCATCGGCCGCAACATCTTCGAGATGGCGCAGCTCGAGGTGCCGATCATCGTGACCATCATCGGCGAGGGCGGCTCCGGCGGCGCGTTGGCGATTTCGGTGGGCGACCAGGTGCTGATGCTGCAGTACTCGGTCTACTCAGTGATCAGCCCCGAAGGCTGCGCATCCATCCTCTGGAAGACCAGCGACAAGGCCCAGGAAGCCGCCGATGCGTTGGGCATCACCGCGCACCGTCTCAAGGCGCTGGGACTGGTCGACAAGATCGTCAACGAGCCCGTCGGCGGATCGCATCGCGACCATCGGCAGATGGCCGCGTTCCTCAAGCGCGCGTTGAACGATGCCTTCCGCCAGGTCAGCGATCTGTCGGTGAAGGAACTGCTCAACCGGCGCTACGAGCGTCTGCAGAGCTACGGCCGCTTCGCCGACACCAAGGCCGACAACGGCAAGTGAACGCCGGGCGGGCCGTGGCCTGCCTCGCGTTGTCCCCCGATGGAAAATCCTGCCGCCCATGCACTGGCATCCTGGGCGGCACCATTGCCATTGGCCGTCGCGTACAGCGGCGGCGCCGACTCCACCGCTCTCCTGCACGCAGCCGCGCGGCGCTGGCCGGGGCAGGTGCATGCGCTTCACGTGCATCACGGCCTCCAGCGTGCCGCGGATGACTTCGAGGCGCACTGCGCGGCAACCTGCGCGCTGCTGGACGTTCCGCTGCATGTGGGGCGCGTCGACGCCCGCCACGCGCCTGGCGAGAGTCCCGAAGACGCCGCGCGACGTGCGCGCTACGTGACGCTGGCGGAACTGGCCCGGACCCATGGCCTGCAGCACGTCGCGCTGGCGCAGCACGCCGATGACCAGGTCGAAACGATGCTCATCGCGCTCAGCCGCGGCGCCGGCCTCGATGGGCTGGCCGGCATGCCGCGACAGATGCGGCGACATGGCATCGATTTCCATCGGCCGCTGCTCGAAGTTCATTCGGCGGCGCTGCGCGAGTGGATCGCCGACAGCGCCACGCCCCACATCGACGATCCGAGCAACGCCGACCTGCGCTACACGCGCAATCGCATTCGCGAGCAGGTTCTGCCGGCTCTCGCGGCGGCCCTGCCGCAATTCCGCGAGACATTCGCGCGTTCGGCACGCAATGCTGCAAAGGCGTCGGCCTTGTTGTCCGATGTCGGTGCCCGGGACATGGCGGAAGCAGGCTCGCCGCCTGCCTTGTCCGTGCTGCGCGCCTTGTCGCGAGAGCGGCTCGCCAACGCGCTGCGCCACTGGCTCAAGCGAGACCACGGCGCGGTGCCCAGCGAGGCGCAGCTCGAACAACTTCTCGACCAGATCGCCGCATGCAGCACGCGCGGCCATCGCATCAGACTGAAGATCGCCGCCGGCAGGGTGGAGCGGGAGGGTGACACGCTGCATTGGTACAATGCTTCGCCCTTGCCGTAGCCCGCAGACCTTGCGCTGAGGTAGCGTCGATGGGTGCACGAACGCCGCTATTGACCGCTATTGGCCGGTACCGGCTGGTACGGCGACGTACGAATTCTTCTCTTTGACTTCACCCATGGCATTGATCGTTCATAAATACGGCGGCACGTCGATGGGCTCGACCGAGCGCATCAGGAATGTCGCCAAGCGCGTCGCCAAGTGGGCGCGCGCCGGCCACCAGATGGTGGTGGTTCCAAGTGCCATGAGCGGCGAGACCAATCGCCTGCTCGGCCTCGCCAAGGAACTCGCTCCGAACAAACCCGGCGACGACCACAACCGCGAACTCGACATGCTGGCGTCCACCGGCGAGCAGGCTTCGTCCGCCCTGCTGGCGATCGCGCTGCAAGCCGAGGGACTCCAGGCCGTCAGCTACGCCGGTTGGCAAGTCCAGGTGAAAACCGACAGCGCCTTCACGAAGGCCCGCATCGAGAGCATCGACGACGAGCGCGTTCGCGCCGACCTCGATGCCGGCCGTGTGGTGGTCATCACCGGCTTCCAGGGCGTGGACGAGAGCGGCAACATCACCACGTTGGGACGCGGCGGCAGCGACACTTCCGCAGTGGCGGTCGCCGCGGCGATGAAGGCCAGCGAGTGCCTGATCTACACCGACGTCGACGGCGTCTACACCACCGACCCGCGCGTCGAGCCCGACGCCCGCCGCCTGGCCACCGTGAGCTTCGAAGAGATGCTCGAAATGGCGAGCCTGGGCTCCAAGGTGCTGCAGATTCGCTCGGTCGAGTTTGCCGGCAAGTACAAGGTGCCCCTGCGCGTGCTTTCGAGCTTCACGCCCTGGGACATCGACATCAACGAAGAAGCCAAGTCCGGCACGCTGATCACTTTCGAGGAAGACGAAAACATGGAACAAGCCGTCGTATCCGGCATTGCGTTCAATCGCGACGAAGCCAAGATCTCCGTGCTCGGCGTGCCTGACAAGCCGGGCATCGCCTATCACATCCTCGGCGCCATCGCCGACGCCAACATCGAAGTCGATGTGATCATCCAGAACCTGAGCAAGGATGGCAGGACCGACTTCAGCTTCACGGTCCACCGCAACGACTACGCGAAGGCGGTCGACCTGCTCAAGGCCAAGGTGCTGCCCACGCTGGGCGAGGCCGAAGTCGTGGGCGACACCAAGATCTGCAAGGTCAGCATCGTCGGCATCGGCATGCGGAGCCACGTCGGCGTGGCGAGCAAGATGTTCCGGGTGTTGAGCGAAGAGGGCATCAACATCCAGATGATCTCCACGAGCGAGATCAAGACCTCGGTGGTGATCGACGAAAAGTACATGGAGCTCGCCGTGCGCGCGCTGCACAAAGCTTTCGATCTGGATCAACCCGCCGCCTGAAGGGTGGCATAATTGACGGCTCAGGAACTGTGACCGAGTGGCCGAAGGTGCTCCCCTGCTAAGGGAGTATGGGGTGTAGAGCCTCATCGAGGGTTCGAATCCCTCCGGTTCCGCCAGTATTGATCTTCAATGATCTATGAGAGCCCCGCGCTGAATCAGCGTCGGGGCTTTTTCATTGGGCGCTGCTATCAACTGCGTAGGCGCGGCGACGAATTCCGAGGCGCAATCAGGGAAAGCGCGCATGAAGGCTGAGGGTATCCTCTGGCCCGAAATGAAAATAGAAAAAGACGCGACGACCGGAGACCCACGCTGGCAGAAGCCGGACCGATGATCGCCGCTCACATTCGAGGAGTTCAAGTCCACCCGATTCTTTCCCTCTCTGGATGGACTGAGAGCGATTGCGGTCGCGCTCGTGATCTTCGTCCACTACGGCGGCGCTCCAGGGGAGGCCCTCACTGGCTGGTTGGGCGTGCAAATCTTCTTCGTGCTGAGCGGCTTTCTGATCACCACGCTGCTCTTGCGCGAAAACGAAGCGAACGGCTCGATCGCGCTCGGCAACTTCTACCTGCGCCGCGTCTTTCGCATCATGCCGGTGTACTACGTGGTGTTTGCAATCGTCGTGTGGCAGTCGTTCCGGCTCGGCGGCGAGAGCTGGGATCAGATGGTTGAGGCATGGCCTTACTACCTGACGTTCCTGAATGAACAAACCGGCCCGGCGCCATGGAAAATCACCTGGACCCTCGGCATCGAGTGGAAGTTCTACATGGTGTGGCCTGCCGTCGCGTTCTTTCTCGTGCGCACCGGAAAGGCTCGCCTCGGCGTCAGCGCGGCAATAGTGGCATTTCTCGCGGCCTTCTGGTCGACGAGTTGGCTAAATCCCTATCACTATTTGGTATTGATGCAGGGCTCGATCCTTGCAATCCTGATGAACAGCCGCCGCGGGTTCCAGATCTTCGCTCCCTTGACTCGCCCCGTCATCAGCACGCTGATTCTTCTCGCGTTCGCCGTCCTTCAGGTGTATGTCGGGCGTTTGGTTCCGGTCCTCGGCGACCAACTGACAAACCTTTACGGCCTCGCGGTCGCGATGCTGATCCCCGCCATCCTTGGCCCTGGCTTGCCGCGCCGGCTGCTTTCCAGCCGCCCATTCGTGTTCGTCGGGCAACGGTCGTATTCCCTCTACCTGCTGCAAATCCTTGCCTCACAAGCGGTCACCGGCTGGGCGCCGTGGAGAGTGCATGGTGTTGCCTACGCCGCTTTGACGATGGCAATCGGATTGGTGCTCTCGGATTTCCTGCTGCGCTACGTGGAGCGGCCGATGATTGCCTGGGGTCGAAAGTGGGAGTCTGGATCTTCGCGGCGCCGACTTCGAGATCCTTCATCGACCGCGGCATAAAAAGTCAGGTGCGCGCTGCCCTGCCTCCATGCCGTTCCTCACTCACAACGGCATCCTGGCCAAGATTCCCGGCTTCGAGTTCCCAACTGGCGATCAAACGCGCGGACCGTCCGACAAATCCTTGCACTGGTCGATTACCGTGATCGACTCTTCGATCCTCTGCGCGATCTGTTCGTGGAGGAACCTGGGTGGCCTGCCGATCGCCATCACCATCAGGATCCCGGCGCCCACTGCGGAAAACAATCCTGCAAAAAGCTCAAGCTGGTTGAATACATTCATCAAGCCAGTTTCCCAGCCCTCCACCCCGGCTTCAATACGCCGTTTGGAGCGGAACGCCGTGGGACGTCGCCTACCGAGCGTGATTTTTCAGAGGAGCCGCGACAGGAGCACTGCTGCGCCGCCGAGCGAGATGGCGTAGCCGACGATGCGTTGAAACTGCTTCATTTCCGTATCCCATGAGCTTGATGACAGGCTTCCCATGGTGCCAGCCATCGGGCCGCCCGATGCGTCATCCTTTCAATGCCGGCGATGGGCGTTGCCTATTTGACGACCAGGCCTTTGAGCGCCGGGTCGGAACGCGGCACCTCCAGCTTCATTTCCTTGAGCGTCTTGACGAGCAGACGGGCGATCATGAGATTGCGATGGCGCTTGCTGTCCGCCGGCACGACGTACCAGGGCGCGTAGGGCGTCGACGTGGCCGTGAGCGCGTTGTCGTAGGCCTGCTCGTAGGCGTCCCATTTCTTGCGCACTGCCAGGTCGTCCACGGAAAACTTCCAGTGCTTGTCGGGCTCGTCGATGCGCGCCTGCAACCGTGCCCGCTGCTCGTCCTTGCTGATGTGCAGCATGCACTTGATGACGACCGTGCCCGTCTCGGTCAGCAGTCGCTCGAAATCGTTGACCTGGGCATAGCGACGTCGGGTCTCGGCCTTGTCGATCCAGCCTTCGACGACCGGCACCAGCACGTCTTCGTAGTGACTGCGGTTCCACACCATGATCTCGCCCGTGCGCGGCACCACCGCGTGGCAGCGCCACAGGTAGTCGTGCGCGCGTTCTTCGTCGCTCGGCGCCTTGAAGGCCGTGACCCGGACGCCGAGCGGCGATGTCCGCGAGAACACCCAGCGGATGGTGCCGTCCTTGCCACTGGTATCGAGGCCCTGCAGCACCAGCAGCAGCTTGCGTCGACCCTCGGCATGCAGGAGGTTTTGCAATTCATCGAGTTCGGTGGCCAGCGCATCGAGCTGCTCGCGCTGGTCGGTCTCGGGGCCTTCCATGAAGGGCGTTTCCGCCGGGTCGACTTTCGACAGCCTGAATTTGCTGCCGACGCGGTACTTCTTGAAGCTGGCCATGGGGAGAGGGTTCCTATTGGTCGTCGGGATCGAGCGAGGCGCTCCAGCGGTTGTCCCAGCCGCCGCGGCGTGCGTCGTCGAGGTCGCGCCGGTCACGCTTGGTGGGTCGGCCTTGTTCGATGCTCAGTGCCGGCTCGCTGCCCATGCGCCGCTGTTCGCGCGCGGCAGCCTGAGCGGCGAGGCTTTCCGGTGTTTCCGCGTAGAGCTGCTGCGCGATGGGTGCCGGACCGCGTTGGCCGCTGATTCCGCGCACAAGCACGATGCGGGTGACCGGGCCGAGCCGTATCGACACGGTGTCTCCGACCTTGACTTCGCGCGAGGCCTTGGCGACATCGCCATTGACCTCCACGCGGTTCTTGCCGATCTCGTCGGCAGCGAGCGACCGCGTCTTGAAGAAGCGCGCGGCCCAGAGCCATTTGTCGATGCGAAGACGATCCATGTTTCAGCGATTGTCGCGCGCCAGCGGCAGGCTGACGACAGCGTCGAGCCCGACGACCTGTCCGCCGGATTCCCGGTTGTCGAGCGCGATGCTTCCGCCCAACGCCAGCACGATCTCGTGGCAGATGGCGAGGCCCAATCCCGACCCGCTCGCGACGTCGCCAGCCGCGAAGGGCGCGAACAGGCGCCGCCGCAGTTCATCGGAGATGCCGCGGCCCTCGTCGCTGACGGTGAGCACTGCCGCGTCGCCAGTCGCCTCCACGCGGACCGTCAGCGCAGCGCCTTGCGGAGAGTGCTTGATGGCGTTGTGCAGGAGGTTGCGCGTCAGTTCCTGCAGCATCCATCGATGCGCGCGCACCAGCACCGGCGCCGGTTCCGCGGACAACTCGAAGTCGAGCGCCTTGTCCGCCACGAGCGGTGACAGGTCGAGCGCGATGTCGCGAACCGCCTCCCCGAGGTCGAGGGTCATCGATTCGGGCTGCTGCCGCAATTGCTCGACCTTGGCGAGCGACAGCATCTGGTTCGCCAGCGTGGTGGCGCGGTCGACGGTCTCGTTGATCTCGCCGAGCGCCTGGCCGGCCGGCACGTCGCCGCGGCGTGCGGACTGCACCTGCGCCTTCAGCACCGCCAGCGGCGTGCGCAGCTGATGGGCGCTGTCCCGCACGAAGCGCTTCTGATGGTCCAGGAGCCGGCGCAGGCGACCCATGACCTGCGTGGTGGCGTCGATCAACGGCCGGAGTTCCCGCGGTGCGTCGGGCGCTTCGATGGGCGAGAGATCGTCTGCGGCACGCGCCGCGATCGCTTCGCCGAGTTCGCGCACCGGCCGGGTCGCGCGCTGCACAACGAGCACGGTGACGCCGGCGATCACGGCCAGCAGCACGAGTTGCCGCCACAGCGTATCGACGAGCAGCTTGCGCGCCAGGGTCTCGCGCAGCTCCAGCGTCTCGGCGACCTGGACCACGGCCATGCCGCGGCCGTGCGAGCTGGCGACGGGCTGCAACAGCACGGCCACGCGAACAGGCATGTTGCGGAACTCGGCATCGTAGAAATCCACCAGCGCGGCATAGGGCGGCCGGTCCGGAAGCTTCCCGTGCCAGAAGGGCAGCTCGACGAAGCCCGAAATCATCTCGCCGTCGAGCGCGGACACGCGGTAGTACATGCGGCTCTGGTTGTCGGCCTCGAAGGCCTCCAGCGCGGAGTAGGGCACGATCGCGCGCAGCGAAGCCGCGTCGTCGTAGCCTTCCACGTCGAGCTGCTCGCCGATGGTCTTCGCCGAGGCCAGCAGCGTGCGGTCGTAGGCGGTGGTCGCGGCCGCGAGGCTCTGCCGATAGAGGCTCACGCTGTTGATCACGATGAACAGCGCAACCGGCGCGAGGATGCCGAGCAGCAGCCTCGCGCGCAGCGAAGAGACGTGCCTCATGTGTCTTCGCGCAAGAGATAACCCAGGCCCCGCAGCGTCATCAGCGTGACGCCGGTGCCCGCCAGCTTCTTGCGAAGCCGGTAGACGACGACCTCCACGGCCTCGTACTGCACGTCCATCTCGCTCGGGAACACGAGTTCGAAGAGGCGTTCCTTGGAGACCGCGTGGCCCGGCTTGACCATCAGCGCCTTCAGCAGGGCCAGCTCCCGCGGCGTCAGCTCGAGCACTTGGGCGCGGTGATAGATCGCGCCGCTGTCCGGTTCGTAACGAAGGCCGCCGACTTCCTGCGGTCGTGCCGATGATTCGGTCCCGGCGTTCTGGTGGCGCCGGTTCAGCGCGCGGATGCGGGCCTCGAGTTCGTCCAGGTCGAAAGGCTTGGGCAGGTAGTCGTCGGCGCCGGCATTGAGTCCGACGATGCGGTCACCCACCGTGCCGCGCGCGGTCAGCAGCAGCACCGGCGTTCGCAGCCCGGCAGCGCGGGCCTGCGCCAGCACCTGCAGTCCGTCGAGGTTG
This sequence comes from Variovorax sp. P5_A3, assembly GCF_056400665.1. Taxonomy (NCBI): domain Bacteria; kingdom Pseudomonadati; phylum Pseudomonadota; class Betaproteobacteria; order Burkholderiales; family Comamonadaceae; genus Variovorax; species Variovorax sp. P5_A3. The sequence continues at coordinate 105,623 of NZ_JBFUKW010000017.1, forward strand.
GGGAGGCTGAGATCGAGCGCCACCACATCGGGTTCGAGCTCCCGCCATTGCGCGAGGGCCAGGGCGCCATCCCCGCAGATGCGCACGTCGATCTGGCGTCGCCCGAGCGTGCGCTGCAGGGTCGTTTGCATCGACGGATCGTCTTCAACTAGCAGCAGCTTCATTCCGCGATTTTCGGTGTTTACCCCAGTGCTGCGGACAGCCAACTGACAGCGGGGCGGCGCATCATAGCGGCGTTCAGGTTCTACTCAGCTTCCATTCGAAGGAGACATGCATGCGTCGCGATACCTTTCTGAAGTCACTGGCCGCCTTGGCCGCCACCGGGGCCCTGCCGCTGTCGGCCTGGGCCGCAGCCAACGTCAAGATGATGATCCCCGCCAATCCGGGCGGCGGATGGGACACGACCGGCCGCGCGCTGGGCAAGGCCCTGACGGACGGCAAGCTGGCCGACACAGTGACCTACGACAACAAGGGCGGCGCGGCCGGTGCGCTGGGCCTGGCCCAGTTCGTCAACGGCTCGAAGGGTGACCCCAACGCCATGATGATCATGGGCGCCGTCATGCTGGGCGGCATCATCACCGGCAAGCCGCCGGTCAGCCTGTCGCAGGCCACGCCGATCGCCCGCCTCACCAGCGAATACAACGTGTTCGTGCTGCCGGCCAACTCGCCGCTGAAGTCCATGAAGGACGTGGTCGAGCAACTCAAGAAGGACCCGGGCAGCGTCAAGTGGGGCGGCGGCTCGCGCGGTTCCACCGAGCACATCGCCGCGGCCATGATCGCGCAGAAGGTCGGCGTTGATCCGGCCAAGATCAACTACGTCGCGTTCCGCGGGGGTGGCGAGGCCACCGCCGCCATCCTGGGTGGCAACGTCACGGTGGGTGGCAGCGGCTTCAGCGAGTTCGCCGAGTACATCAACGCCGGCAAGATGAAGGCCATCGCCGTCACTTCCGCGCAACGCCTGCCGGGCATCAATGTGCCGACGCTCAAGGAGCAGGGCATCGACGTCGAGATCGGCAACTGGCGGGGCGTCTACGGCGCACCCGGCATCACGCCCGACCAGCGCAAGGCGCTGACCGACATGGTGCTGGCCGCCATGAAGACCCCCAGCTGGGCCGAGGCCGTGAAGAAGAACGACTGGACGCCGGCCGTGCTGTCGGGCGAGGCTTTCGCGAAGTTCGTCGACGACGAGTTCGCGAGCCTGCGCGCGACGATGGTCAAGTCCGGCATGGTTTGATCCCGGTCGCCTTGCTTTTCTCCTGACAGACGGGACACCGCGGATTCGGCAGCGCCGGTTCCGCGGTGCTTTCGGCAGGGGACTCCCGATCTCCGACTCCGAGACAAAAAATGACAACTCCATCCCCCTCGGTCTCGCCGCCAGCGGCGCCATGGCCGCAAACCCTTGTCGGCGCCGGCGTGCTGCTGACCGGGCTGGCGCTCGCGTTCGGCGCAATCGGCATCTCGTCCGAGGCCGGCTACGGCGGCGTCGGCCCCAATTTCCTCCCCTGGTTGGTCTCCATCGCCTTGACGGTGTGCGGCGCCTGGATCATCTGGGAAGCGCGCACCGGGGGCTTCCGCGACATGGACGAGCCCTCCGGCGCGATCCATCCCTACTGGGCCGGTTTCATTTGGGTGTCGGCGGGGCTGCTGCTCAACGCCGCGCTCATCACCACGATCGGCTTCATCTTCAGTTGCACGCTGTGCTATCTGCTGGCGGTGCAGGGCCTGCGTCGTGCAAGCGGGCAGGGCGGCGTCAATTCCCCGCGCACCTGGCTCATCGACATCGTGACGGGTTTGCTCATCTCGGCACCGGTCTTCTGGATGTTCACTCAGTTCCTGGCGATCAACCTGCCAGGCCTCACCGGCACGGGGTGGCTTTGATGCAAAACCCCCACGCTCATCACTTCGTGTATTCGCTGCCCCCCGAGGGGGCGCAGGTCTCCCTTGGGGCGGCCCGGCGGGAGACCTGAATGGACATCTTCAACGCACTGATGCACGGGTTCGCGCTGGCGATCACGCCCGTGAACCTCCTGTGGTGCCTGGTGGGCTGCGCCCTCGGCACGGCCGTCGGCGTGCTGCCCGGCATCGGCCCGGCAGTGGCGGTGGCGATGCTGCTGCCGATCACCGGCAAGGTCGACGTCACGGCCTCGATGATCTTCTTCTCGGGGATCTACTACGGCGCCATGTACGGCGGCTCGACGACCTCCATCCTGCTGAACACGCCGGGCGAAACCGCCAGCATGGTGACGGCGATGGAAGGCAACAAGATGGCGAAGAGCGGGCGCGCCGGTGCTGCGCTCGCGACGGCCGCGATCGGCTCCTTCGTCGCCGGCACCATCGCCACCGTGATCGTCACGCTGTTCGCGCCCTTCGTGGCCGACTTCGCGGTCAAGCTCGGTCCGCCGGAGTATTTCCTGCTCATGCTGCTGGCCTTCACCACCGTGAGTGCGGTGCTCGGCAAGAGCACGCTGCGCGGCATGACGGCACTGTTCATCGGCCTCGCGGCCGGTTGCATCGGGCTCGACCAGATCTCGGGGCAGGGCCGCTATACCGGCGGCGTCCCCGAACTGCTCGACGGCATCGAGATCGTGCTGGTCGCGGTGGGGCTGTTTGCGGTGGCCGAAGTGCTCTACGCGGTGCTCTACGAAGGCAAGGTCGTCGAAGGGCAGAACAAGCTGAGCCGCGTGCACATGAGCGCCCGCGACTGGAAGCGCTCCATCCCGGCCTGGCTGCGCGGCACGGCCATCGGCACCCCCTTCGGCTGCATCCCGGCCGGCGGCACCGAGATTCCGACCTTCCTGAGCTATGCGACTGAAAAGAAGCTGGCCAAGGATGCGGACGCCAAGGCCGAGTTCGGCACCACGGGCGCGATCGAAGGCGTGGCAGGCCCCGAGGCCGCCAACAACGCGACCGTGACCGCGGCGCTGATTCCGTTGCTGACGCTGGGCATTCCCACGTCGAACACCACGGCGATCCTGCTGGGTGCGTTCCAGAACTACGGCATCCAGCCTGGGCCGCAGCTCTTCACCACATCGGCGGCGCTGGTGTGGGCGCTGATTGCGTCCCTCTACATCGGCAACGTGATGCTGCTGGTGCTGAACCTGCCGATGGTCGGGCTGTGGGTGAAGCTCCTCAAGATACCGAAGCCGCAGCTCTATGCGGGCATCCTGATCTTTGCGACGGTCGGCGCCTACGGCATGCGGCAGAGCACTTTCGACCTCGTGCTGCTCTACGCCATCGGCGTGTTGGGCGTGATCATGCGACGCTTCGATTTCCCGACGGCACCGGTGGTGGTCGGCATGATCCTCGGGCCGCTCGCCGAGGCGCAATTGCGCAACGCGATGTCGATCGGCGAGGGCAGCGCGGCGGTGTTCTTCCAGCGCCCGATGTCGATCGTGCTGGTCGTCATCATCCTGGGCGTGATGATCCTGCCGCGCCTGGCGAAGCGCATGTCGAGCAGGAAGCTCGTCGCCGTCTAGTTGCCGGTAGAGCCCGATCCGGACTTCGCGGTGGTCGATGCGGGGACCATGCCCTTGATGCGCTGGATCTCCGCCACGTATTCGGAGCCGTTGCGCATGCTCTCGTACGACGTGAACTGCCGCGCATAGGCCGGGCTCGTCGGATCGAAGCTGTCGCGGCCGGCGACCTGGGACATGCCGGACCTGTTCCACAAGTTCAGGTCGGCGGCGACTTCAGCGCGGCTCAGCGCGCCGATGGTCGAATCAGGAGGGCCGACGCGGTACTCGGCGGCGACCGCGTACATCTCCATGCGGTTCGCCGCCAGATCGGCCGACACCTGGGCGCGGCTGAACTGGCCGGCCATCGGAATGGGCGCGCCGACCCATTGCTCGGCAGGCACGGTCTGTGCGGATACCGCTCCGGCCAGCGCAAGGACAGAGACGCCGAGAAGTAGCTTTGCGTTCATGATGAAATCTCCTTGAGGCTGTGATGTGTGGCCGCTGACAGCTGCTGTCACCACGGGGTGCAACTGTGGGCGCCCGCCGCCTTCCGCGCTGTGCGTTTGCGCACACTTTTTTTCAACCGGTCCCGACAAGGGTGCGAGGTCGAAGCGATGGCGCTCCAACGATCCAGCATGGCCCTCCAGCACATCGCGTTGCTGGAGGGCTTGTCCCCGCAGCGGCTGGATTGGCTCGCCCAGCGTTGCAACTGGCACAGCGTCGATGCTGGCACGCCGCTGCTCCTGCGCTCGGAAGACACGAGTGATGTCTACTTCCTGGTGTCCGGCCAGTTGCGCGTGACGACCTACTCTGCGAACGGGCGGCAGATCACGTTCCGCGATCTGCAGGACGGCGAGTACTTCGGCGACATCTCCGCCATCGATGGCAAGCCGAGATCCGCCGATGGCGTGACGCTGAAGCCGACGGTCGTCGCGAGCCTGGACCGTTCCGGCTTTCTCGAATTGCTGCGGCTGGAGACCAACGTCGCCGAACGCGTGATGCGAAACCTGGCCGCGCTGGTGCGGCAACTGTCCGACCGCGTCATCGACCTGAGCACGCTGGGCGTGCAGAACCGCGTGCATGCCGAGTTGCTTCGGCTGGCACGCAGCGCAGGAGTGGCTGACAACCGTGCGCGGCTGGATCCCGCCCCGACCCACGCGGAGCTTGCCAGCCAGATCAGCACGAATCGGGAGCAGGTCACGCGCGAGTTGAACGCGCTGCGGCGTGACGGCGTGCTCGCCAAGGACGGCAAGGCGCTTGTCGTGGCCGATGTGACGCGGCTGGTCGCCCTGGTCAGCGAAGTGCGAGGCGCGCCCTGAGGCGCCCCGCATTGCACATTGCAGTTAGCGCGCGGGCGGTTCGGCTGGCTGGACGACTGTGGAGCGTCGATCGTTCGACCGGGTCGTCTCGCTGCCGGGCGGCGCCTGCGTGCCTTGCGGAGTCACGACCGTCGAGCGGCCGTCACCCGACCTGACCGTCTCGGTGCCCGGGGGTGTCGCCGCACCCTGTGGCGTCACCACGGTGGAGCGGCGATCGGCCGAGCGCTTCGTGACGTTGCGGGGAGGCCCGTTCCGGGCGCGGTCCAGTGCAGCGCCCGCATCGCGCACGCAGGCCTCGCGAGCCGGAGCGGCCAGGGAGCCGTCGTTGCACTTGGCGATCTGCTGGTCGTGGCGCTGCTGGGCCTTTGCAAGGTCCGCTGCGCTGGTGGCCGCACCCGCCACCGTGGCCGTGGAAAGAAGAGCCCCGCAAATCGCGACACGCGCGTGGATTCGGATCATGTGTGCCTCCGTCGAACGACGATGGCGGCTAGTCTAACTTGCAACAATTTGCGACGTCAGCAGCTTATTGCGTCGGGGCGGGATGTTCTTCGGCGTGCGAAGAGGGCGCCGCGCCGGCCTCATGGCCACCCAGCTTCCCGCGGATGCGCCGCGTCGTGCGCCGGATCCAGTGCTCGATGTCGTCGATGTAGGTGAACACGGCCGGCACCACCAGCAGGCTCAGCACCGTCGATGTGATGAGCCCGCCGATCACCGCCATCGCCATCGGCGCCCGGAAGCTCGAATCGGCAGTCCCGAGGCCCAGCGCAATGGGCAACATGCCCGCGCCCATCGCAAGCGTGGTCATGATGATGGGGCGCGCCCGCTTGTGGCAGGCGTCGCGCAGCGCATCCCACCGGTTCATGCCGTGATCGCGGCGGGCGACGATGGCGTATTCCACCAGCAGGATCGAGTTCTTGGTCGCGATGCCCATCAGCATGATCAGCCCGATGAGCGAAGGCATCGACAGCGCCTTCTGGCCGATCAGCAGCCCGACAAAGGCACCGCCGAGCGCGAGCGGCAAGGCGCACAGGATCGTGATCGGATGCAGGAAGTCCTTGAACAGCAGCACCAGCACGATGTAAATGCACAGCACGCCGGTCAGCATCGCGAGGCCGAAGCTCGCGAACAGCTCGGTCATGACCTCGGCGTCGCCAACCTCGGCCACGCGCACGCCGGGCGGCAGGCTGCGGATCGACGGCAGCTTCATCGCCGCTTCCTTGGCATCGCCCAGGCCGACGCCCGACAGTTCGATCTCGAAGTTGACGTTGCGCGAGCGGTCGTAGCGGTCGATCACGGCCGGACCGCCCTCGACCGTGAGCGCGGCCACCTGGCCGAGCATCACCGGCCCGCGCGCGCCCGGCACGGCGAGGCGTTCGAGTAAGGCGAGGTTCTGGCGTGCCGAATCCTGCAGCTTCACGACGATCGGCACCTGCCGTTGCGCGAGATTGAGCTTGGGCAGGTTCTGGTCGTAGTCGCCGAGGGTGGCGACGCGCAGCGTGTCGGCGATGGCCGAACTGGTCACGCCGAGGTCGGCGGCACGCGCGAAGTCGGGCCGCACGGCAATCTCCGGGCGGATCAGGCTCGCGGTCGACGTGATGTTGCCGAGTCCGGGAATGGTGCGCAGGTCGCGCTCCACCGCGCGCGCGGCGGTCGTCAGCGCGGCCGGGTCGTCCCCGCTCAGCGCCAGGATGTACTTTTCACCCGACCCGCCCAGGCCGACGGTGCTGCGCACGCCGGGCAGCGATTCGAGCGAGGCACGGATCTGGTTCTCGATGACCTGCTTGCGCGGCCGGTCGCTGCGCGGATCGAGCTGGATCGTGAGCGTCGCCTTCCGCGTCTCCGGCGTGCCGAAGTTCGCGAACGGGTCGCCGCCCGCGCTGCCGCCACCGGCCGTGGTGTAGACGCTGCGCACGTGCTCGATCGCCATCACGCGGCGCCGTGTTTCCTCCGCCGCGGCCATGGTCTGGGCCAGCGTCGCGCCGGGTGCCAGCGAGAGATAGACCTGCGTCTGCGAGTTGTCGTCAGGCGGGATGAAGCCCGTCTTCAGCAGCGGAATCATCGCCACCGAGCCGAAGAAGAAAAGCGTGGCCAGCACCATCGTCGTGAAGCGATGCTTCAGGCACCACTCGGCCATGCCCATGTAGATCTTGAGCCAGCGCGGCTCCTTCTCGGCGCCGATAACGGGCTTCAGCATGTAGGCCGCCATCATCGGCGTGAGCATCCGTGCGACGACCAGCGATGCGAACACCGCGAGCGAAGCCGTCCAGCCGAACTGCTTGAAGAACTTGCCCGCCACGCCGCTCATGAAGGCGGTCGGAAGGAACACCGCGATCAGCGTGAAGGTGGTGGCGATCACCGCCAGACCGATTTCGTCGGCGGCCTCCATCGCGGCCTGGTAGGGCGTCTTGCCCATGCGCAGGTGGCGCACGATGTTTTCGACCTCCACGATCGCGTCGTCCACCAGGATCCCCACCACCAGCGAGAGCGCGAGCAGCGAGACCACGTTGACTGAAAAACCCAGCAGGTACATGCCGATGAAGGCAGGGATCACCGACATCGGCAGCGCCACCGCCGAGACGAAGGTTGCGCGCCAGTCGCGCAGGAACAGCCACACCACGATCACCGCGAGGATGGCGCCTTCGTACAGCAGGTGCAGCGAGCCTTCATACTCTTCGCGCACCGGATCGACGAAGTTGAAGGCCTCGGTGAGCTGTATGTCGGGCCGTTGCGCGCGCAGGTCGGCGAGCGCCTTCTGCACGGCTGCGCCCACTTCGACTTCGCTCGCGCCACGGCTGCGGGCGACTTCGAATCCCACCACCGGCTTGCCGTCGAGCAGCGCGGCCGCGCGCGGTTCGGCGATGGTGTCGCTGATGCGCGCGACCTGGTCGAGCCGGACGCGGCGGCCGTCCGACAGGTAGATCTGCATGTCCGCCAGTTCATCGGCCGACTTCACCGTGGCCAGGGTGCGCACGGGTTGCTCGCTGCCGCCCAGGTCGGTGCGGCCGCCCGCGCTCTCGGTCTGCACCTGGCGCAACTGGCGCGAGATGTCGGCCGCGGTCGCGCCCAGCGCCTGGAGCTTTTCGGGATCGAGATCGACGTGCACCTGGCGCGTGACGCCGCCCACGCGATTCACCGCGCCAACGCCGCTGATCGCCAGCAGCTTCTTCGAGATGTCGTTGTCGACGAACCACGAGAGCGCCTCGTCGTCCATGCGCGAGGACGCGATGGTGAAGGCCAGCACCGGCTGCGCTGCGAAATCCAGTTTCGTGACCACCGGATCGCGCACATCGGCCGGCAGGTCGGCGCGCACGCGCTGCACGGCGGAGCGCACGTCGTCGACGGCTTCCTGCACGGGCTTCTCGAGACGGAACTCGACGATCAGCGTGGCGGCGCCGTCCTGCACCTTGGTCGTGATGTGCTTCAGGCCCTGGATGGTCGCGATCGAGTTCTCGAGCTTGCGCGCGACGTCGGTTTCGAGCTGCGAGGGCGCGGCACCCGGCAGCGCGGCCGACACGGTGACGGTCGGCAGGTCGATATCGGGAAAGTTCTGCACCTTCATCGCGTTGAAGGACAACAGCCCCCCGAAGGTGAGCAGCACGAACAGCATCACCGCCGGGATCGGGTTGCGGATGGACCAGGCCGACACGTTCATCGCGGTGCTCCTTACTTCGCGGCTTCGACGGCCGGCTTCGTGGATGGTTCCACCACGCGGACCAGGTCGCCGTCGTTGAGGAAGCCGGCACCCTGCACCACCACGCGTGCATCCGCCGGGAGGGGTGTCGTGATCTCGACCCGGTCGCCCACTCGCCGGCCCGTCTCTACCTTCAACTGCGCGACGCGGTTGTCGGCCTGCAACAGAAGCAGATGGTTGAAGCCATCGCGAGGAACGATCGACGCCTGCGGCACCGTGACCGCGCTCGTGCGGCCGAGCTGGAAGTCGCCGCGCGCGAACATGCCCGCCTTGATGCCGGTGTTCTGCAGGACGTTGGGGATGTCCACGTAGACCAGCGCCGCGCGCGTCTGCGGGTCGACGGTCGGCGCCACGCTGCGCACCTTGCCGCTGACCTGCGCGCCGCTGGCGCTGATGACGATCGCCGGCGTGCCGACCGCGATGCGCGCGAGCTCGGACGAGGTGACCTCCGCGCGCCATTCGAGCCGCCCCTGGCGGATCAGGCGGAACAACTCGGTGCCGGCGTTGACCACGCTCCCCACCGTCGCCGTGCGCGAGGAGATGACGCCGTCATCGGGCGCCAGCACCTGCGTGTTGCGGCCGCGCACCTGCTGCGCAGCGAGCACGGCCTCGGCCGCCTCGACCCTTGCCTTGGCGGTCTGTTCGGCGGTCTGGTACTGGTTGATCTGCTGCTGGCTCATCGCGCCGGTGGCCTGCAGCGTACGTGCACGTGCCGCAGTGCCGGTGGCATCGGCGGCGGTTGCCCGCGCCTCGGCGAGAGAGGCACGCGCCTGCGCAACGTCCGCCTGCACGGAGTCGCCCGAGAAGGTCGCGAGCACCTGGCCTTTCTTGACCACATCACCCACGTTCACTCGCACTTCGGCGAGTTTCAGCCCGCTGGATTCGGAACCGACGCTGGCCTCCTGCCAGGCCGCCACGTTGCCGTTGGCCGCGAGCGTGACGCCGAGTTCGCTCGTCTCCGGTTTGGCGACGGTGACGGTCAGGGTCGGCCGTGCCGTGGCCGCTTCCTTCGGCTTGGCGGCGCCCTCGGGCTGCTTGCCGCGCGAGAGCCAGAAGGCGGCGGCGGCAAGAACCAGCACGGCGGCCAGCACGACGACGATGAGGGTGGAACGCTTCATTCTTTTCATGGTGACGGGGTCGCAGGAGTAGTCGTCGTAGCGACGGATTCGGGACGCGACCAGCCGCCGCCCATGGCGCGGTACAGCGACACCCAGGCTTCGGCGCGTTCGCGTTGCAGGGAGACGCGGGCGGTCTGGGAGACGAAGAGGGTGCGCCGCGCATCCTCCAGGTCGAACAGGCTCGCGAGGCCGATGCCGTAGCGCTGCTGGGTCGCGTCGAACGAGACCTGGTAGTTGGTGACCGCGGTGTCGGCATCGCTGGCGCGCTCGTTGGTGCTTTGCAGGTTGACCAGCGCCTCCTCGACCTCGCGCACCGCTTGCCGCACGCGCGAGCGGTAGAGGGCGACGGATTCGTCGTAGCGCGCCTTCGCGGCTTCGGAATTGGCCGCGAGCGTGCCGCCATCGAAGATCGGCACGGTCAGCGCAAGGGGGCCGATCGTCCAGGTGTCGAGCGTCTCGCGGAACCCGCCGGCGCGAACCTGGACCGTGGCGATCGAGCCCTGCAATGACAGCCGTGGAAAGCGCTGCGCCAGCGCCGCACCGGCATCGGCACTCGCTGCTGCCACGGCAAGCTCCGCGGCAAAGATGTCGGGCCGCTGCGCCAGTGCTTCGGCGGGGACGCTGTGAACAGCCTGCACGGCCGGCAGGCTGACGTCGATCGGCGCGGCATCGAGCTTGGCATCGAGGACAGGCGCTTCGATCGCCGTCAGCGCCGACAGGGCCTGCCGTTGCACGGCGCACAGGGCGCGTTGCTGCGTCAGCCGCCCCGATGCCTCGGCGGCGCTGGCGCGCGCCAGGGCGGCATCGGCCGGCGCGGTGAATCCGGCGCGCGCGGACAACTCGGTCAGACGCGCGGTTTCGGCGCGCGATTGGGCGTCCGACGTGGACACCACGAGCTGACGGCGACACGCGCGTTCCGCCAGGTACGCATTGGCGGTCTCGGCCGCGACGGACACACGTGCGTCATGCCATTGCGCGTCCGCGCCCACGTATCGCGCCTGGGCGGCATCCCGGCTGTCGCGCAGGCCGCCGAAGAGGTCGATCTCCCAGTTCGACTGCAATCCTGCCTGCCCGGTGGTGAGGATCGGCAGGCTGGTCGGGACCCCGTCGGACGCGCCGCTCGCCGTGCCCGTGGTGAAGCCGGAGCTCGGCGAGTTGCCGCGGCCGGCGGACAGCGATCCGTTGAGATTGGGAATCAGCGCCGCACCCGCGGCGACACGCGTCGCGCGGGCCTCGGTGATGCGGGCAGCGGCGCTGGCCACCGTCGGGCTGGCCGCCTCGGCCGCGAAGATCAATTCGACCAGCAGTGGGTCGTTGAGCTGGCGCCACCATTCGGCCAGCGTCGGCAGCGAGCCGCCATGCGGCAGCGGGGCGGTGGAGGCGGGCAGGGGCGTGTTCCATTGCGCAGGCAGCGGAGCCGTGACCTGTTCGGGCGGACGGGGAACCGCGCAGGCGGAAAGAAGCAAGGACGCGACGACGCAAAGCGCGGGGAGCCGGGTGTTCCTCATGAGATCGGGATTTCCGCAAAAAAGGGGCGTGATTCAGGCGAGCGGGTCGATCGCCGTGGCGCCATCGAATGGCCGTAGGCCGTGCAAGGCGCGCAGCATAACAAGGCAGCTTGCCGGCACCTGTCGGAACTCGCCGCGTTTGCGCGAGTCCGGCGCGCGCTACGATCCCGCCCATGTCTCCCGCCGCTGCCGCCCCACCCGCATTGCCGCTCGATGCCGAAGGCATCCTCGCGCTCGCCGCGCGCTCGATGTTCCACTTGTTCTCGAGCATCAGCCAGGGCATGTTCCTGGTCGATCGCGGCGGCCGCATCGTCTGGGTCAACGAGGGTTACCGGCGCTTCCTGCCGGCGCTCGGCTTCTCGTCGATCGACCAGTTCCTGGGCCATCGGGTGGAGGACGTGATCCCCAACACCCAGATGCGCCGGGTGCTCGAGACCGGCGAGCCGATCCTGATCGACCTGCTGACCAACAAGGCCGGCACCTTCGTTGTGAGCCGCATCCCGCTGCGCGAGGAGCGCGAGGGTGATTCGGGCGCCGTTCCCGGCGACGTGATCGGCGCCATCGGCATCGTGCTGTTCGACCATCCCGAAACGACCTTGCAGCCGCTCATCAGCAAGTTCGCGCTGCTGCAGCGCGACCTCGACGATGCACGGCGCGAACTCGCGAGCCAGCGCAACAACCCGCTGTACCAGCAATCGGCCGATGGCCAACGTCGATCCAAGTACACCTTTGCCAGCTTCATCGGAAGCAGTCCGGCGGCGGTGGAGGTCAAGCGCCACGCGCGGCGTGCGGCGCAATCGTCGAGCCCGGTTCTGCTGCTGGGCGAAACGGGCACGGGCAAGGAACTGCTCGCGCACGCGATCCATGCGGCATCGGCGCGAGCGGCCGGCCTCTTCGTCAGCGTGAACATCGCCGCCGTGCCGGACACCCTGCTCGAAGCCGAGTTCTTCGGCGTCGCGCCGGGCGCCTACACCGGGGCCGACCGCAAGGCGCGCGAAGGCAAGTTCAAGCTCGCCGACGGCGGCACGCTGTTCCTCGACGAGATCGGCGACATGCCGCTCGGCCTGCAGGCCAAGCTCCTGCGCGCGCTGCAGGAGGGCGAGATCGAGCCGCTGGGCTCCAACAAGCTGGTGCCCTTCGATGCGCGCGTGATCGCCGCCACCTCGCGCGACCTCGCGGCGCTCGTGCGGGAAGGCCGCTTTCGCGAAGACCTGTATTACCGGCTGAACGTCTTGCCGGTGCGCGTGCCTCCGTTGCGCGAGCGACGCAGCGACATCCCCGCACTGGTCGAGGTGCTCGGCGAGGACATGGCCTTGCGCAGCGGCGAGGCGCCGCCCGAACTCACGCCGGATGCAATGGCGCTGCTGGCCGCGCAGCACTGGCGCGGCAACATCCGCGAACTGCGCAACGTGCTGGAGCAGGTGACCATGCGCAGTGACTCGCAGCGCATCGACGCGGCGCAACTCGAACGCATCCTGCGTGAAGCCGGCCAAGAAAAGATCGCGGCGCCGAGCAAGCCGGCTGCGCCCGGTGCGGCGAACGACGCCGACGACAGCGCATCCCTCCTGCGACCGCTCGCCCAGCAGGTCGCCGAACTGGAGCGCCGGGCCATCGCCGCCGCGATGGCCGCGACCGGCGGCAACAAGCTCGCAACCTCACGCTTGCTAGGCATCTCCCGCGCCACCCTCTACGAACGTCTGGAAAACCCTGAATAAAGATAGTGCAATTGTCCAAATTCCGGACATGCCCGCTGTCTTGAAGTCAGCCACTCGCCCAATACCAGAACCCCCGCGGACCCGGCTCCGCCGGGCCGCCAGGGGTGCCCCCGGAAGGGGGTGGAGAGCGACACGAAGTGCGCGAGCCTGGGGGTGAGCGTGTTGGCACGAACTGTGCAATATTCAGCCATCATCATCAGGAGACAAAGAATGCAACGTCGCCACCTCGTCGCCTTGGCAAGCCTTGCCATCGCAGGCGCATCGGCCCTGACCGCCACGGCCTGGGCCCAGTCCAACGAGATCAAGATCGCCCACATCTACAGCAAGACCGGTCCGCTCGAAGCCTACGGCAAGCAGACGCAGACCGGCTTCATGATGGGCCTGGACTACGCGACCGGCGGCACGATGACCGTCAACGGCAAGAAGATCGTCGTGATCGAGAAGGACGACCAGGGCAAGCCCGACCTCGGCAAGTCGCTGCTGGCCGCGGCCTACGCCGACGACAAGGCTGCCCTTGCGGTCGGCCCGACGTCGTCGGGCGTGGCGCTGGCGATGCTGCCGGTGGCCGAGGAATACAAGAAGATCCTGCTGGTCGAGCCCGCCGTGGCCGACTCGATCACCGGCGACAAGTGGAACAAGTACATCTTCCGCACCGGCCGCAACAGCTCGCAGGACGCGATCTCCAACGCGGTGGCGATCGACAAGCCCGGCGTCACCGTCGCAACGCTGGCGCAGGACAACGCCTTCGGCCGCGATGGCGTGAAGGCGTTCAAGGACGCACTCAAGAAGGCCAAGCTCGCGCACGAGGAATACCTGCCGCCGGCCACCACCGACTTCACCGCCGGTGCGCAGCGCCTGATCGACAAGCTGAAGGACCAGCCGGGCCGCAAGATCATCTGGATCGTGTGGGCGGGTGCGGGCAATCCGTTCAAGATCGTCGACCTCGACCTGAAGCGCTACAACATCGAGATCGCCACCGGCGGCAACATCCTCCCGGCCATGGCTGCCTACAAGGCGCTGCCGGGCATGGAAGGCGCGGCCTACTACTACTTCGGCATTCCGAAGAACCCGGTGAACGACGCGATGGTCTCGATGCACTACAAGGAGTTCAAGACGCCGCCGGACTTCTTCACGGCCGGTGGCTTCTCGGCCGCGATGGCAGTGGTGACCGCGCTCAAGAAGACGGGCGGCGACACGAACACCAACAAGCTCATCGCCGCCATGGAGGGCATGAGCTTCGACACGCCCAAGGGCAAGATGACCTTCCGCAAAGAAGACCACCAGGCCATGCAGAGCATGTACCACTTCAAGATCAAGGTGGATCCGGCTTTCGCGTGGGGCGTGCCTGAACTCGTGCATGAGATCAAGCCGGAAGAGATGGATATCCCGATCAGGAACAAGAGATAACCCCCAGGCTCGCGCACTTCGTGTCGCTCTCCACCCCCTCTCCGGGGGGCAACCCCGACGGCCCGGCGGAGCCGGTTCCGTGGGGTTCCTGGCTTCTGGGCTAGCGCGCAACGTTCTTTCCATCGATCCCCTTCGTGAGAAGGGGCGGTTCAGTGCATTCCAAAAAACTACGGGAGACAAAGCATGAAGCGCAACTGGATGATGAAGATGAGCATGGTCGCGGCCGTCGCCGCGTTGGTGGGCCACGCTGCCACGGCGGCGGTGCCATTGCCGGCGCTGGGGGCCAACCCCGCCGAAGTCAGCGTGTCCGGGCTGTCGTCGGGCGGCTTCATGGCAGTGCAGTTGCACGTTGCCTACTCGGGTACCTTCAAGCGCGGGGCCGGTGTAGTCGCCGGTGGGCCGTACTACTGTGCAGAGGGCTCCATCGTGAACGCGACGGGGCGCTGCATGTCGCACACCAGCAGTATCCCGGTGGCGTCGCTGGTCAACACCACCAATAGCTGGGCGTCGAGCGGAGCCATCGATCCGGTATCGAACCTCTCGGGCTCGAAGGTGTATCTCTACTCCGGCACGTCGGACAACACGGTGACGCAGGCCGTGATGAACGACCTGAAGACCTACTACCAGAGCTTCGTTCCGACGGCCAACACTTTCTACAAGAACAACATCGGCTCGGGCCACGCGATGATCACCGACGACTACGGCAGCAGTTGCGGCACCACGGCGTCGCCCTACATCAACAACTGCGGCTTCGACCTGGCGGGCGACATCCTGCAGTACCTCTATGGTCCGCTGAACGCCCGCAACAACGGCACGCTGTCGGGCACCTTCACCGAGTTCAACCAGGCCAGCTTCATCAGCGGCCACGGCATGGCCGCGACAGGCTGGATCTACGTGCCGCAGAACTGCGCCGCGACATCGTGCCGGACGCACGTGGTCCTGCATGGCTGCAAGCAGAACTACACCGACATCGGCGACCAGTACGTCCGCAAGACGGGCTACAACCGCTGGGCCGATACCAACAACATCATCCTGATCTACCCGCAGACCAGCACGGCAGCCACCAACAGTTGCTGGGACTGGTGGGGCTACGACAACGCGAACTACGCGAAGAAGTCGGGCCCGCAGATGGCCGCCATCAAGGCCATGGTGGACCAGGTGACCAGCACGTCGGGAGGCGGCGGTGGCGGATCGACGCTGCCCGCGCCCGTCGGCGTCGGCACGTCCGGCGCCACCAGCAGCAGCATGGTGATCGGCTGGAGCGGTGTGTCGGGAGCCACGGGCTACAACGTCTATCGCGGCGGCAGCAAGGTCAATGCCTCGGCGGTCTCCGGCACCAACTACACCGATACCGGGCTGGCCGCGTCGACGACCTACAGCTGGAGCGTGACCGCGCTGGATGCCAGCAACGTCGAAAGCGCGATGTCCGCTTCCGCCTCGGGCACCACGCTGGCCGGCGGCGGCGGGACGCCGACCTGCTACACGGCCAGCAACTACGCCCACACCACCGCAGGCCGCGCCACGCAAACCGGAGGCTATACCTACGCCAAGGGTTCCAACCAGAACATGGGCCTGTGGAACACCTTCGTCACCACGACCCTGAAACAGACCAGCCCCAACTACTACGTGATCGGTACATGCTGAAGCCCATTTCCCCAGCTGCCCGGCGGCCCCGCCCCTTGAACGATGCTTGAGACCCGAGACCTGACCATCCGCTTCGGCGGCCACGTGGCGGTGAACGCCGTCAGCTGTGCCTTCGCGCCCGGCACGCTCACGGCGATCGTCGGACCGAATGGGGCCGGCAAGACGACGTACTTCAACCTGATCTCGGGGCAGCTCAAGGCGACCGCGGGTACGGTGTCGCTCGACGGGCAACTGCTCTCGGGCCTGCCGGCTTCGGCGCGTACGCGGGCCGGACTGGGGCGCGCGTTCCAGTTGACGAACCTCTTTCCCAATCTGTCGGTGCTGGAGAACGTGCGGCTGGCCGTGCAGGCCACGCGCGAAGGGCCGCATCGGCGTGGGCTCAACCTGTGGAGCATCTGGAGCGATCACCGTGCGTTGACCGAGCGTGCCGACCAGATCCTCGCCGACGTGGCGTTGAAGTCCAAGGAACATGCGACGGTCGCGAGCCTGCCGCATGGTGACCAGCGCAAGCTCGAAGTCGCGCTGCTGATGGCGCTCGAACCCAAGGTGTTCATGTTCGACGAACCGACGGCCGGCATGAACGCCGCGGAGGCACCGGTGATTCTCGACCTGATCCGCGCGCTGAAGAAAGACCGAACCAAGACCATCCTGCTCGTCGAGCACAAGATGGACGTGGTGCGTGAACTCGCCGACCGCATCATCGTGCTGCACAACGGGCAGCTCGTGGCGGATGGCGAACCGGCGGAGGTGATCGCCTCCCCGGTCGTTCAGGAGGCCTACCTCGGCATCGCGAAGGAGGCCGCATGAACGCATTCCGCTCCCTCCCCCTCTGGGGGAGGGCTGGGGTGGGGGCAAGCGCCCGCGCGACCTTGGCAATGCGCCCAGCCTCATACGCCCGCTGCCCCCATCCCGGCCTTCCCCCAGAGGGGGAAGGAGGAACACCATGACTGATCGCAACCTGCTGCAACTCGAAGGTGTGCACACGCACATCGGCGCGTACCACATCCTCCACGGCGTGGACCTCGTTGTGCCGCGTGGCCAACTCACGATGCTGCTGGGCCGCAACGGCGCGGGCAAGACCACGACGCTGCGAACCATCATGGGCCTGTGGCACGCGTCGCAGGGAAATGTGCGCTTCGGCGACCGCGACATCACTGCGTTGCACACGCCGCAGATCGCCGAACTCGGCATCGCCTACGTGCCCGAGAACATGGGAATCTTCTCGGACCTCACCGTCAAGGAAAACATGCTGCTGGCCGCGCGCGGCGCGAAGAACGCCGACCAGATGGACGACAAGCGCCTGAAGTGGATCTTCAAGCTCTTCCCCGCGGTCGAGAAGTTCTGGAACCATCCCGCGGGCAAGCTCTCGGGTGGCCAGAAGCAGATGCTCGCCGTCTCGCGCGCGATCGTCGAGCCGCGCGAACTGCTCATCATCGACGAGCCGAGCAAGGGCCTCGCGCCCGCCATCATCAACAACATGATCGACGCCTTCAGCGAACTCAAGCACAGCGGCGTCACGATCCTGCTGGTCGAGCAGAACATCAACTTCGCGCAGCGACTGGGCGACACCGTGGCCGTGATGGACAACGGCCGCGTAGTGCACGCCGGAACGATGGCGGCGTTCTCGGCGGACGAGCAGTTGCAGCGGTCGCTATTGGGATTGGCGCTATGAAATTCGACTTCGATTGGAAGCCGCTGGCGTTGGTGCCGGTGCTCGCGCTGATCGCGTTGCCGCTGACGGGCTCCTTCTCCACCTGGCTCACCCTCACTGTTGCAGGCCTTGCGATGGGCATGATCATCTTCATCATCGCCTCGGGCCTCACATTGGTGTTCGGCCTGATGGACGTGCTGAACTTCGGCCACGGCGTGTTCATCGCGTTCGGCGCCTTCGTCGCGAGCAGCGTGCTCGGCGGCATGGCGGACTGGACCGGCTCGCAGGAACTGTGGCGCAACCTCGTCGCCGTGTTCCCGGCGATGCTGGTGGCGATGGCGGCAGCCGGCGCTGTGGGCCTGGCCTTCGAACGCTTCATCGTGCGGCCGGTCTACGGCCAGCACCTGAAGCAGATCCTGATCACGATGGGCGGGATGATCATCGGCGAAGAACTGATCAAGGTGATCTGGGGGCCCGGGCAGGTTCCGCTGCCGCTGCCCGATGCCTTGCGCGGATCGCTGCTCATCGGCGATGCGGCGATCAGCAAGTACCGCATTCTCGCGGTCGTGATCGGCGTGTTCGTGTTCGGCCTGCTGGCATGGACGCTGGGCCGCACGAAGATCGGCCTGCTGATCCGCGCCGGCGTGCAGGACCGCGAGATGGTCGAGTCGCTCGGCTATCGCATCGGCCGCCTTTTCGTCGGCGTGTTCGTGGTCGGCAGCGCGCTCGCGGGCCTGGGTGGCGTGATGTGGGGGCTGTTCCAGCAGAACCTGATCCCGCAGATGGGCGCGCAGGTCAACGTGCTGATCTTCATCGTCATCATCATCGGCGGGCTGGGCTCCACGGCGGGTGCGCTCATCGGCGCCTTGCTGGTCGGCCTGATGACCAACTACATCGGCTTCCTCGTGCCCACGCTCACGCAGTTCGCCAGCATCTTCCTGATGGTCGCCGTGCTGCTGTGGCGTCCGCAAGGTGTCTATCCCGTGGCGAACCGCTGAAAAGAACAACCATGCTGTCCCGACTTCTTTCCAACGACATGCCGCGAAGCCGCCTGCTCGCGGTGTTGCTCGTCGCGCTGGTGCTTGGCCTGGCCTTCGCGCCTTTCATCTTTCCCGGCGTCAAGGCGCTCAGCGTGGCGGCCAAGGTGCTGGTGTTCATCGTGCTTGTCGCGAGCTTCGATCTGCTGCTCGGCTACACGGGCATCGTGAGCTTCGCGCAGACCATGTTCTTCGGCATCGGCGCCTACGGGATCGCCATCTCGGCCACGCGGCTCGGGGCAGGGTGGGGCGCGGTGCTGCTGGGGCTCGGTGCGGCGCTCGCGATCTCGCTGGTGCTGTCGCTCGCGATCGGCTTGTTCTCGCTGCGGGTGCGCGCGATCTTCTTCGCGATGATCACTCTGGCGGTGGCTTCCGCGTTCCAGACGCTGGCCTCGCAGATGTCGGACTTCACCGGCGGCGAGGATGGCCTGACCTTCAAGCTGCCGGAACTGATCTCGCCGAGCTTCGAGTTTGCCGAAGAGCCCTTCCTCGGCGTGTCCCTCGATGGACGCCTGCTCTGCTACTACATGCTGTTCGTGGTCGCGGTCGTGCTGGTGCTTGCGCTGCTGCGCATCGTGAACTCGCCCTTTGGCCGCGTGCTGCAGGCGATCCGCGAGAACGAGTTCCGCGCCGAGGCGATCGGCTATCGCGTGGTGGTGTACCGCACGACGGCCTCGGTGCTGTCGGCGCTGTTCGCGACGCTGGCGGGCGCGATGCTCGCGATCTGGCTGCGCTACAACGGGCCCGATACCTCGCTCAGCTTCGAAATCATGATCGATGTGTTGCTGATCGTCGTGATCGGCGGCATGGGCACGATCTACGGCGCGGTCATCGGCGCGGTGATCTTCGTGGTGGCGCAGAGCTACCTGCAGGATCTGCTGCGCCTCGGCAGCGAGGCCGCGAGCGGCGTGGGCTGGCTCGCCGCATTGCTGTCGCCGGACCGTTGGCTGTTGTGGCTGGGCGTTCTGTTCGTGCTCTCTGTCTATTACTTCCCGACCGGCATCGTCGGCCGTCTTCGTGCGAGGGCTTTGCGTTGAACACTCCGACTTCGAACTACGCGCAGCTTGCGGGCCGCGAGATCCACTGGATGGATTGGGGCCACTCCGATGACCCGGTCGTTGTCGCCTGGCACGGCCTCGCGCGCACCGGTCGCGACATGGACGAACTCGCTGCGCATTTCGCCGGCCGGGGCTTCCGCGTGATCTGCCCGGACACTATCGGGCGCGGGCTGAGTCAATGGAGTCCCGCGCCGGATGACGAATACCAGTTGTCGTTCTACGCGCGCATCGCGACTGCGCTGTGCGACGCGTTGAAGCTGGCACGGGTGCATTGGGTCGGCACTTCGATGGGCGGTGCGATCGGCCTGGTCTGCGCCGGGGGGCTGATCGAACCGGCGATGAAAGGCCGAATCGCGAGCCTCGTGCTCAACGACACCGCGCCGCAGATCGCGGATGCGGCTGTCGAGCGGATCCGTT
This sequence comes from Variovorax sp. P5_A3, assembly GCF_056400665.1. Lineage (NCBI taxonomy): Bacteria > Pseudomonadati > Pseudomonadota > Betaproteobacteria > Burkholderiales > Comamonadaceae > Variovorax > Variovorax sp. P5_A3. The sequence continues at coordinate 125,643 of NZ_JBFUKW010000017.1, forward strand.
CCTACGCCGGCCAGCCGCCGGCCTTCGACACCGTCGCCGAGCTCGAAGCCTTCTTCCGTACCGTCTACAAGCCCTATGGCTGGCTCAGCGATGCGCAATGGCGCCGGCTGACCGAGACATCGACGCGGCGCCTGCCCGACGGCCGCGTGACGCCGCACTACGACCCGGCGATGGTGCGGCAGTTCATCGCGCATCCCGACGACTACCTGCTGTGGTCGCACTACGACGCCATCGACGTGCCCTTGCTGTGCCTGCGCGGCGTGGATTCCGACCTCGTGCTGCCTGAAACGCTGGATGAGATGCGACGCCGCGGCCCCGGCGCGAAGGACCGGCTTCAGATCATCGAGGTGCCGGACTGCGGCCATGCACCGGCCCTCAATGTGGCCGCCCACCTGGAGCCGATCGAGGCCTTTGTTCGCGCCGCCGGCACGTGATCGATGGCGGCACGACAATCGGGCCGCCCATTCAACACGGAGTCAGACAACATGGCGCTCTCGTTCTACGACATCTCGGTCCCGGTGTTCACCCGCGGACTCGGCCAGCTTTCGCATGTGCTCGACAAAGGCCTTGCGCACGCGGAGTCGGCCGGCATCGACCCCACCCAGTTCGTGACCGCGCGGCTCGCGCCGGACATGTTCACCCTCGCGGGACAGGTGCAGAGCGCGAGCGATGCTTCCAAGCTCGGCACGGCGCGGATCGCCGGCGTCACGGCGCCGAGCTTTCCGGACACCGAGTCAACCTATGCGGAACTGCAGGCGCGCGTCGCCAAGACGATCGACTACCTCAACAGCGTGGATCGCGCGCTGATCGATGACGCCGAGGAGCGTGAGGTCACGATGAAAGTGCGTGGCGCGGAACTGAAGTTCACGGCTCAGCGCTACCTGCTGCAGTTCGCGTTGCCGAACTTCTTCTTCCACATCACGACGGCCTACGATGTGCTGCGGCACAGTGGCGTGCCGCTCAGCAAGCTGGACTATCTCGGGCGATTCTGATCAGCCCACTTGCGTGGGCCAGCCGCCGAGGTGGCGGTCCGCGATGCCGGCCAGCGCCGTGATCCACGGGCCGCTGTCGTTGAGACAGGGGATGTAGTGGAACTCCTTGCCGCCCGCGCCCAGGAAGGTATCGCGACCTTCCATCGCGATCTCTTCGAGCGTCTCCAGGCAATCGGCCGGAAAGCCCGGACACATCACGTCGACTCGCCCGACACCCGACGCGCCAAGTTCGCGCAGCGTGGGCTCGGTGTAGGGCTCCAGCCATTTCGCACGGCCGAAGCGTGACTGGAAGGTCACGCGGTAGTGCGACGGCGTGAGCTGCAGCTTCCCCGCCAGCAGGCGCGCCGTGGCGAGGCACTGCGCCTGATAGGGGTCGCCGAGCTTGATGTTGCGTTCCGGAATGCCGTGAAAGCTCATCACCAATTGGTCGGCGCGGCCATTCTGCTGCCAGTGGCGCGCAACGCTGCGCGCCAGCGCATCGATGTAGAGCGGATCGTCGTGGTAGTCGTTGACGAAACGGAACTCCGGCACGCGGCGCACGTGCGCACTCCATGCGTTGACGGCGTCGATCACGCTCGCCGTGGTGGTCGCCGAGTACTGCGGATAGGCCTGCAACACGAGCACGCGCGTGACGCCTTCCGCCTTCAGTTCGTCGAGCCGGGAAGCGATCGACGGTTGGCCGTAGCGCATCGCATCGCGCACAGTCACACGGTGGCCTCGCTCGCCGAGCCATCCGGCGAGCAGCGTGGCCTGCTTCTTCGTCCAGACCTTGAGCGGAGAGCCTTCCGGCGTCCAGATGCTGGCGTACTTTGCGGCCGATTTGGCGGGCCGCGTGCGCAGGATGATGCCGTGCAGGATCAGCGCCCAAAGGGCACGAGGGATCTCGACCACGCGCGGGTCGCCCAGGAAGTCCGCGAGGTAGGGGCGCACGGCGCTTGCCGTCGGCTCATCAGGCGATCCCAGGTTGCACCAGAGCACGGCAATGCGCTCCTGGGCGTTGTCGCCGGCAGGCGGTTCAGGTCGAAAAGGCATGCGATATTCTCGGTCATGCCCTCCGCGATCCCCGATTCCCTGACCCTCGACGTGAACCGCATTGCCGCGATCTCGCTTGATCTCGACGACACGCTCTGGCCCATCTGGCCGACCATCGAGCGCGCCGAACGCGTGCTGCACGAATGGCTTCTGCGCGAGGCGCCGAAGACCGCCAGCCTGCTCCTGACGCCGGGCGTGCTGCGCGAGTTGCGAGAAGCCACCGAAAAGGAGCGCTCCGATCTTGCGCACGACCTGAGCGCGCTGCGCCGCGAGTCGATCCGTGCCGCGCTGCGCCGATCGGGCGAGGACCCGGCGCTGGCCGATCCGGCCTTCGATGCCTTCTTTGCCGAGCGCCAGCGCGTGACGCTCTACGACGATGCCCTGCCGGCGCTCAAATGGCTCAGTGAGCGTTATCCCCTGGTGGCGATCTCCAACGGCAATGCGGACGTTCACCTGACGGGGGTCGGGCGCTGGTTCCGCACGGCCTTCAATGCGCACGCCTTCGGCAGCGGCAAGCCGCATTCGCCGATCTTCCGTGCCGCGGCGGCGTCGGTCGGGCTGCTGCCGAAGGACGTGCTGCATGTCGGCGACGACGCTGCGCTCGATGTGATCGGCGCGCTCGATGCCGGCATGCAGGCGGCCTGGCTGGTTCGCGACGAGCGACCGTGGGAACACGGCGCGCGGCCGCAACTCATCGTGCCGAACCTGCACGCGTTGTGTGTAGCGTTGGAGTCCGCGTAGGCCGCGAGTTCGTCAGCGCGAGTTCATGATGGCGCGCGCCACGGCATCGCTGACGGTCGACTGGATGTTGAAGTTCTTGAGCATTCCCGCCGAGTTGCTGGTCGCGTTGATGACGGTCTGGTTCACGATGCGCTGGTTGTCCAGCGTGTTCTGGATCACGGTGCCGTAGTTCGCGCCGCCTTGTTGCGACTGCACCGTGTTGCCCGGACCGTTCTGCACGAGGTTCAGGCTCGACAACTGCTTGTTGAGTTGCGCCGCCTGCACCGGCGTGAGGTTGTTGACCTGGCCGAAGTCCATCGTGGTCTGCGTCACGAGGTTGCCGTTGATGTAGACCGCGCGCGTGATCCCGAAGCTCACCAGCAGGCCATTGCCAGGGTCGAAGCCGCCACGCATCTGGTCGAGCGTCTGGCCGCTCACCGCCATCCACACTTCCTCGTGGCGCGGCACGGGATCGGGTTCGCCGGATGACTCCTGGGAGAGGGCGCTTCCCGCGAGCGCGCTGAGGCACAGGCCCCATGCGATGCGCGCGAACGGAGGGCGGCCGGCATGCATCAGAAGTCTCCCGGTCCCATCTTCGGCATTGTGATGTCGCCCAGGTTCGAGCGGCCGATGGCGCGGCCGAGCGGCGCGCGAGGTGCCACGCGCCAGTCGGCGGCCACGTTGAAGCGTGCCTTGTCCATGTGGCTGTGGATGACGAAGAGCAGGCCGTTCTGCCAGCTCTCGTTGAATATCGTGCGCGACATCGCGCGCGTGCCCTGCGCGGGGTCGCCGATGAGCACGCGATCGTCCTCCACGCCCTTCACGACAACGAAGTGGTGGTAGCCGTTCGAGTTGATCAGGACGATGGCGGGGATGCGCGCCTGGTTGAGCTTGTCCAGCGGCTGCTGGAAGCCATCGGCCTTGAAGCCGTGCGCTTCCAGGAAGCGCTTCATGTCGAGCAGCGAGAAACCCTCCTTGTGGATCTTCGCCTGGTCGCCGTTCTCGTACATCTCCTTGAACACCGTCTCTTCGGTGACCGGGTAGTCGTAGTGGTGCGTCAGCAGCGTGGCGAGCGCGGCCGATCCGCAACTGAAGTCGTATTTCTGGATGAGCGTGCGCGCCGTGCGCGCCTGCTTCAGGCTGCTGATGGGTATGCGCACGTCGACCCCGCCCAGGCCGGGCAGATAGGTCTGCTGGGCAGGTGCTGCGAAGGTCGCAGTCAGCAGTGCGAAGGAGAGCAGCATGCCGCGCATGGCGCTCTCCTCAATTCATCTGCAGATGAAGGATCACTGCGTTCTGTATCAGAACATTCGCGCCGGTGTTCTGGATCACGACCGGCAGGCCGTTCATGTTGGCGAACGAGCCCGAACTGATGGTGTTGTCGCCTGTGTTGACGCGGTTGGCCGAGTTGTTGGCCGTGGTGCCGTTCAATGTCATGTCGTTCGAGACCTGTTCGGCTCCGCCGCGATAGCCAGCGAGCGTTGCAGAGTCGACCGGCACTGCGGCGAAGGCCACGCCTTGATCGCTCCCGGTCGATGCCTCGCTGGTCGCCGGGGCGCCTTGCGCCGCAGCCGTACCCGGCAACAGCATCCCCAGGGCCGCGCATGCGCAGACGGACCCGATGAGGGTGGTGAATTTCATGGCGTCTCCCTTTGGCCTGCTATGAGGGCGAGGGCGAGCGACGTTCGCCGTGCGGCCCGACGATGTCGGGCGCCGCCGACTGTCCAACGCTGGTCATGGTGTTGGACATGTTGAACGTGCCTGCATTGACCGTGTTGGTCCCGCCTGCGCCGCCCGTGCCGCCCGCGCCTGCGCCACCGGTTCCGCCCTGTGCCGTGTTGGTTCCGCCAGCGCCCGCGCCACCGGCACCGCCGGTACCGCCGCCGCCGTCACCGCCTGCTCCGGCCGTGTTGCTGCCGTTGCTTGCACTGCCGTTGCTGGCACTGCCGTTCGTGCCGGAGCCGCCTGCACCGCCGGTTCCTGCGCCGGCCGTGTGAGTGCCGCCCGCTCCGCCCGTGCTGGTACCGCCCGCACCGCCTGCACCACCGGACCCACCGGTGCCGCCCGCGCCGCCAGCCGCACCTGCGCCAGCCGTGTTGGTGCCGCCCGCGCCGCTGCCACCGCCTGCGCCGCCTGTGTTCGTGCCGCCTGCGCCGCCCGCAGCACCTGCGCCACCGGTGTTGGTGCCGCCCGTACCGGCGCCGCCGCCCGCGCCTGCCGTATTGGTACCGCCGCCGCCGCCGGCGTTGCCGGTGTTGCCGCCAGCACCGCCGGTCCCGGCATTCGCATTGCCGGTACCGCCGCCGCCACCACCACCGCCGCCGTTGGAATTGCCGGTCGCGCCGCCTCGGCCCGAAGCGCCGGAGTTCGCATTGCCGGTGTCACCACCGTAGCCGCCGCTGCCGCCGCCTGCCGCTGCTGCTGCCGCGCCGCCAGCCTGGCCATTGGCGGTTGCATTGCCGCCGCCTGCGCCACCGTTCGAATTGCCGCCGTTGCCGGTGCCGCCGTAGCCCGCGGTCGCGCTGCCGTTCGTGGCGCTGCCATTGGTCACGTTGCCATTGGACGCATTGCCGCCCGCTGCGCCGACCGCTGCCTGGCCGGTACCGCCCGTCGCGCCGTTGCCCGTGCCCGAGGCGGTGCCGCCCAAGCCCCTGCCGCCGCGGCCACCCGCGCCATTGCCACCCGAAGCCGAGCCTGTGTTGTAGGCCTGGTTGCCGATGCCGCCGACAGCATTGCCCGTCACGGTGCCGCTCAGATTGCTGCTCGCCGTTGCGGTGGTCTGGTTGAAATTGAAGGCGTTGCTGAAGGTTCCGGTGGAACCGTTGTTGAGTGCTGCGGAACGTGCGGCCGACGCGTTTGCTCCGCCCGAGTCCTTGTTCGTGCTGCTGTCGGTCGTCGTGTTGGTTGTGGTCGGCGTGTTGGTGGTCGTGCTGTTGTCTGTGACCGTATTGGTATTGGTGTTGGTATCCGCGCCTTGGCCCGATGGGCCCGCAGTCTGCTGGGCGAATGCCGCGCCACTGAACCCGAAGGCAAGTGCAATGGCCGAAGCCAGAAGTGTTTTTCTCATGAACCCTCCAGAAAAGTTGAACAAGCTTGGTAGTGACGTGCGTCGCCGCAAATCAGGGGCCGCAGTGCAACTTCGGTGCCACCAACTTACTGCTTGTTTCCTCCGGTTCGTTCTCCATTGGGGAAGGGTTCCACATGACAGTTTCGCGAATGTGCGCCCTCCCGGTTTTCGAGGGCTGCAGGTGTGGTTTCGTGCGCTGAGTGTCACAGTTGCCTGACGCTGGGCACGACGCGTTTCCGTCGCTTCCAATGGGAAGCGAGAAGCGACTTGACGCGCCCGATGGGCTTTGAAGATTCGCGTTCTGTCTCAAGCGGGTGACAGTCGATTTCGAGGAAGCAAGGCGTTGCACGTAGGCCGAAGGGCATAGCGTTGAGGCCGGGCCTTGTCCCGGATGGCGCCTGCGTTTCGACTCGCGCCCGGAGCGAAGTGCAACACACCTGAGACACGCATCATGTGTGGTCTATCGGCTTACCTTTAATTGCAACTTGCGGCTTGGCACTGTTACAGGATGAGATTAGTCTGGCGCCCGATAGGTTGCGCGAAGAACCAAAAAGAGGGGGCAAAAGATGGAGACTTTTCGTCCAAAACGGGCGCTCTTGCTGCTTGCCTGTTCTTCGATGGCATGGACCGGCGTTGCTGCGCAGTCGCAGGGGACTTCGGCGACGCGGAACACGGGGACCACGGCCAAGCGGATCGAAGCACTGCAGAAGCAACTGTCCGATCAGGGACGCGAGATCGAGGCACTCCGGAAGCAGGCCACAGAGCAGGATGCGCGCTTTCGCGAACTGCAGGATCGCCTGGTTACCCAGGAAGCTCGTGACAACTTGCCCGCCCCCGGCAGCAAGCCGGTGCCGGTGCCCGGCATGCCCAACAAGATTCCCACCGAGACCGCGGGCGCGGGCGACAACGCGACGACACCGGTGCGTGTGGGCGTGGCGCCAGCGGCCGAGGTCCAGGCACCACCCGTGGCGCAGATCTTCAGCGAACCCGGGATCCTCACGCCGCAGGGCAAGTTCGTGCTGGAGCCTTCGCTGCAGTACGGCTATTCGTCCAGCAACCGGGTCGCGCTGGTGGGCTACACGGTCATCCCCGCACTGCTGATCGGCCTGGTGGACGTTCGCGAATTCAAGAACAACACTTTCATCTCTGCGCTGACAGGCCGCTGGGGCGCGACCAACCGCATGGAGGTCGAGCTGAAGGTGCCGTACATCAATCGTTCGGATTCCACGATCAGCCGCGAGATCTTCACGGGCAGCGCTTTCGACAACGTCTTCGACACGCACGGCAAGGGCATCGGCGATGTCGAGGTCGCACTCCGCTACCAGCTCGCCGACGGCCGGGACAACAACAAGCCCTATGTGGTCGGCGCGTTGCGCTTCAAGGCGCGCAACGGCAAGGATCCCTTCGAGGTGGCGACCGACTGCGTGACACGCTGCCTCGGCAATGCCACCGGTACCGGATTGCCCCTGGAGCTCCCGGTCGGCTCGGGCTTCTATTCGATCCAGCCCAGCCTGACCTTCCTGCTGCCGTCGGATCCCGCGGTGTTCTTCGGCGGTGTCAGCTACACCTACAACGTCGCTCGCAACGATGTCAGCCGCACGCTGCTGAACGGCCAGACGGAATTCCTCGGTGACGTGAAGGCGGGGGACGTCTTCGGCATGAATCTCGGCATGGGCCTGGGCATCAACGAGCGCTCGTCCTTCAGTCTCGGCATGGAGCTGTACTCCGTCGGGCGCACCAAGCAGAACGGCCAGTACGTCATCGGCTCGGTACGTACCCAGTTGGCCTCGCTGCTGCTGGGCTATTCGTACCGCTACAGCGAAAGGACCACGCTGAACGTCAGCGTGGGTGCCGGCCTGACCCGCGACACGCCCGACCTCCAACTGACAGTCAGAGTGCCGATGTCCTTCTGAAATTCGCCATGCAGGCCGGAAACATCCTTTGCGTGACGCTCGGCGGCAACGCGGGCCAGGTCATCGGCCCGCTGATTTCGCGCGGATGGAATGTGGCGCAGGCGTCGGACCTGGTGGGCGCGGGCCGTCTCCAGGCGCACCGGAATTTCAATGTCAGCATGCTCGTCGTCGGCGCCGCGCTGACGGTGCCCGAGGCTGCCGTGGAGGCCTGCGTCGCGGCCTCCGGCGGCTCGGAGTGGGTGTGTGTCTGTGATGCGCGCGCGCTCGAATCGGCGGGTGTTCGCGAACTGATCCTCGGCTGCTTCTTCGACCACCAGACGCTGCCCTTCGACGTGCACGAACTGGAGCTGATGCTCGACCGGGCCAGCCAGCGCGCCATGCTCCGGCAACTTCACGATGCCTCCCATCGTCATGCGGTGGATGCGCTGGGCATGGTGGGGCAGGGCCCGGCCATCACGCGGCTGCGCCAGCAGATTCGCAAGGTCGCGGCCACGGAGGCGCCGGTGCTGATCGGCGGCGAGAGCGGCAGCGGCAAGGAGCTCGCTGCACGGGCCATCCACCAATGCTCGAATCGCTCTGCGGGCCCGTTCGTCGCGGTCAATTGCGGTGCGATCTCTCCGTCGCTCATCCAGTCCGAGCTGTTCGGTCACGAGCGCGGCGCGTTCACCGGCGCGTCATCCGAGCGACGCGGCCTCATCGAGGCCGCGAATGGCGGCACGATCTTTCTCGACGAAATCGGCGACCTGCCGGTCGAACTGCAGACCAACCTGTTGCGCTTCCTGCAGGAGAAGACGATCAGCCGCGTGGGCGCGGTTCGCAATCTGCATGTCGATGTGCGTGTCGTGGCGGCATCGCACGTGGACCTGGCCGAAGCCGTGGCTGTCGGCCAGTTCCGTGACGACCTGTTCTATCGCCTGAACGTGCTGTCGATCGATGTCGCACCCTTGCGGCGGCGCATGGAGGACGTTCCGATCCTTGCCGAGTATTTCTTCCAGCGTTGCGTGGCGAAGAGCCGCACCCGCGTCCGGGGCTTCAGCCGCCAGGCGGTCGCGGCGATGCTCGCGCATGGATGGCCGGGCAATGTGCGCGAGCTGTTCAACCGCGTGCAGCGCGCGGTCGTCATGACCGACCGGCGCCTGATCGGCCCGACCGACCTCGGCCTCGCGATGGTGGACAACCCGGTCGGCATGGGGCTCGATGCCGCGCGCACGCTGGCGGAGCGCGACGTGATCTGCCTCACGCTGACACGGGTCGGACGCAACATCACGCACGCTGCGCGCGAACTCGGTGTGTCGCGCATGACCTTGTACCGGCTGATGGACAAGCACAGCATCGCGCTGGATTCGGAATCGAGGCCGCACCAGGCCACGCCGTGGCCGCCCGCGGAGGCGCAGATTCGTCCGGTGCCTGCGAGCGTCGCCAACCCGCTGGATGCGATCCTGAAATCCGCCGGCAACGGTTTCCGCGCCGACTGGGCGGGCGCAGGCAAACCGGCAGGGCGGGCCTAGAGCGCTCAGACCGGAGCAAACGGCTGGAAGCGGGCTGCGCATGCAGACGCAACGATGGCCTCCTGGCAGGTGTGTTCGACAAACTTCACGACCTGATCGCGAAACCACATGTGAGAGGCGTGGCGGTGGGTGCGGTCGTGCCAGGAAAGGCAGACCTCGAATTCCGGAACGTCGAATGGCATTGCGATTTCGGAAAGCCCGAAGCGGTCACGACAGCGCTTCGCGAGCGACATGGGCAGCAAGGCCACCATGTCGGTCTGCCCTGCGAGGTGCGGGGCGGTGAGATAGTTGGGCGTCACGAAGCGTCGATTGCGCTGCAAGCCAAGAGACCCCAGAGCCAGATCCACGGCTTCGCCGAAGCAATTCGTTGCGTTCGGCATGATCGCCACGTGCTCGAGTCCGGCAAATTCCTCCGGCGACAGCCGGCCGCCGACCGCCCGGTGCCCGGCACGCGCCATGCACACGATGCGATCCCTGAAGAGGGGCCGATAGCGCAGTTCGTGAAGGCATGGCGGCAGTTGACCGACGAAGAAGTCGATCTCGCCCTCCTCCAGCATCTTGCTGAAGTCCAAGGGATTGATCGGATGCCGCAAGGACATCGCGATACCCGGGTAGTCGGCGCCGAAGCTCCGGATCAGACAGTCTACGAAGAGGCATTCCAGGAAGTCCGATGCAACCATTCGAAAGACGTGATGCGCCCGATTCGGATCGAAAGAGACCGCCTTGCCCACCAGCTGGTCCATCTCCTTGAGGATCCGTTTGGCGAAGTCGCGCAATTGGAGCGCTTTGGCACTGGGAACGAGTCCGCTTGCACCTTTCACCAGAACGGGATCCGACGTGATCGCGCGCAGCTGGCTCATCGCTCGGCTCATTGCGGGCTGGCTGATGGAAACGGCTGATGCGGCGCGGGAGACCTGCGAATGGTCGACGAGAGCCACCAGACACTTCAACAGGTAGAAGTTCAGTTCACTGCCGCTGTTTCTCTCTTGCATGGAATACCTTGACTAAGCGCCCGAAGGGCGCCCTAGAGTGCGGACAAAGGCCGTTTCGCACCCGTGCGCCGCAGGCCGAACATGTGCATTGCGAACCCCGTCGGCCGCTATGCTTGCGGCGATCCGGTTCTTGTTGCTCGCAGTTCATTGGACCGGCAACGGCCTGCCGCAGCTATCCGATTTGTTCGCGACCTTTGTCCGAAAAATGCGTGCCGTGAAGGGTCTGGCGGCGCAGGCGCGCTTCGATTCCAATCCGGAGAAACCCTATGGTGCCGCCAGAGGACTCACCCATACTCGCATTCGTCAGGAGTTGGTTGTTGTTTCGACCCTTTGCTCAGGGGCTGTTTGAACGCAGACGGTTATGTTGCTCGAAGATGCGCTGGGGCCGGACGGTTCGATTCTCGTCAGGGGACTGAACTGGAACGGCGCGTGTGAATTGAATGCCGATATCCATGGGGCCTCTCAGCATGTCTCCGCACCCAATCGATACCGACTGACCTTGAGCGGCCACCTCTTGGGAGGCATGTCCTCGGCAATCGCTCGCCTTGACGAGACTGGCGCCGAACTGCGAGTCAATGTGGATCGGAAGGAGCAAAGTCTCTACATGGCCAGTCTGCCCCTGTCCGGCGAGCAGGAATTGCGAACTTCGTCCGGCATTGTGCTTTCGGACTCGGATCGTGGCGTCGTCATGTCGGCCGCCCAGCGCTTCGAACTAAGCTCCGCGGGAAATTGCCCAAAGATCCAGGCCATATTCCGTCGCTCCGCGATCGAGCGGACATTGAGCGACATCCTTGGCAGGCGCGTCGACGAACTGCTCGTATTTTCCGAAAGCATGGACGCCGTGAACGGCTTGGGTGCCGCATGGTGGCGAATGGTCAAGCACCACCACGCCGAGATCGAGCGCGCCCGTGAACTGTACGGGTGTGGCACTTTCGGCCAAGCGATCGAGGCAACCTTGATCAAGGGCCTTCTGCTCTCCCAGCCGAGCAACTATTCGGCGGAGATCAAGCAAGCACTGAACATCAAGGTTCCGGAATATGTCGTGCGCTGCAGAAGTTTCATCGAAGCAAACTTCCGTGAGACGATCCGCCTCGAAGACATCGAGGCAGCTGCGGGCGTCTCCCGGCTCAAACTCTTCGAGACCTTTCGCAAGCACACGGGGTTCACCCCGGCTGCCTACCTCAAGGATTACAGGCTTCGCCAGGCACGCGCCCAGTTGCAGCAGGACCGGTCAAACCAGAACGTCTCGTCCATTGCGTTGGGCGTGGGCTTCAACCATCTCGGTCGCTTTGCAATCGACTACAAGCGCGTCTTCGCAGAAGCGCCGTCCGACACCATCCGCCGGGTTACTCGGTGTGCGTGAGCTTTTCGGTCGAGGTGCGCGAGGCTGTCCATTCCAACGCGAAAGCTAGAGCGCCGCTGCGGCAGCGATGGCGCTGCGCACCGCGCCTTCGAGCGTGCCGGGATAGTCGCCCTCGACGTAGTCCCCGCAGGCGATGAGGTTCGGCGCGATCCGCATCGGTGGCCGGGCCAGTCCGGGGATGCAGGCGAAGGTGGCGCGCCGTTCGACCACAGTCAACACCGGCTTCAGATGCGCCAGGCTTAGTTGGTCGCGTGCCTGCGCCAGCACTTGCCGTTGCAGAGTTTCGCGGTCGCCGGTGCTTGCGCTGATCACGAAGGCCAGCAGGCCCTTCGGGCCGCCGAGTTGACCGCGGTCGAAAGCGAACTGCGCGGGCGCGTCCGGCTCGCTGCGCAGTGCGACGAAGGGCGCCTGGAGGGCGACGTCACCATGGAGGTAGATCGTGGCGATGGCCTCGTGCGGCAGCGCCTCGGCCATGGCAGACCAGTCCGACGCCAGATCGGCGGTCAGCCGGGCGGCTTCCCACGGCGAGCATGCGAGCACGATGCAATCGAAAGGCTCGTCATCGGCGCGCCAGCCGTCCTCTGTGCGTGAAAGGGCGCGGACGCGTTGCCCCAGCACTGTCCGGACGCCTTGGTCGCGCAGCCAGCGGTCAGCTGCGTCGGGGAACAGCGCGCCGAGGTCCACGCGGGGCAACAGCAATTGCGACCCGCCCGGTGTGTAGAACAACGCCTCGGCCAGCACGCGCAGGAAGACCTTGCCGCTGGCCTGCTCGGCGGGTGTGTTGAGGGCCGACACGCACAGCGGATCGGTGAGTTCGGCGCGAACGCGTGGCGTGAGCGTGGCGCACAGGCTGGCCACCGTTTGTTCCTCCGGGCATACGAAGCCTTGCCGCTGCCATTGCGTCGAGGTCTTCAGTAGGGCGAGCTTGTCGCGCCAGGACCATCCGCGCGCACCCAACACGCCGGCGACGACGTCGAGGGGCGCAATGTGCCGTGTCGCACGGTCGAGCCATGGCGCTATGTGGGGCAGCGACAAGCCACCGCCATCGGGAAATCGCAGGATGAGGGGCACGCGTTGCAGCGCTTGCCCGATGTCCACGCCGACGCGCGCCATCAGCTCGAGCGAGCGGGTATAGGCGCCGATCAGGATGTGCTGGCCGTTGTCCAGCGTCACGTCCTGTCCGTCGGGCAAGGTGGCGGCGAGCGCGCGCGCGCGGCCACCCCAGTTGCGCGCGGCCTCGAAGACCGTGACCGCATGGCCTGCCTGCGTGGCCTCGACAGCGCAGGCCATGCCCGCCCATCCGCCGCCGATGATCGCCAGTTTCATTGCTCCCCCCCAGGCTGCGCGCACTTCGTGTCGCTTCGCCTACCCCCTGCCGGGGGCAACACCGGCGGCCCGGCGAAGCCGGTTCCGCGGTGTTTCACGAATGAGTCTGGCGCCGGCGGGGGGCGCGCGGGCCGGGAAGGCGTCACAACTTTCCCAGCGCCTGGACGCGCCAGGCGAGCCAGAGTTTGCGCACCGGTGTCAGGCTCACACGCTGATTCAGCACCTGGAAGTCGTCGCGTTCAATCTCGTTCAGCAGCGTGCGGTAGATGCTCGCCATCATCAGGCCGGGCTTCTGCATGCGGCGGTCGGCGGGCGGGAGCAGGGCGAGCGCGTCGTCGTAGGCCTTGTGTGTGCGCGCCGCCTGAAACTTCATCAGGGCGACGAAGCGCTCCGAATGGACGCGGTTCAGGATCTCGTGTGCCTTGACGTCGAACTGCTGCAGTTCGTTGACGGGCAGGTAGATGCGTCCGCGCAGCGCATCCTCGCCGACGTCGCGGATGATGTTGGTCAACTGCAGCGCCAGGCCCAGCTTGTGCGCGTACTCGGTGGTCTGTGGATCGCTCTGGCCGAAGATGCGCGCCGCGCCTTCACCGACCACGCCGGCGACCAGATGGCAGTAGCGCCGCAGGGCCGTGAAGTCGAGGTAGCGCGTCTGGTCGAGGTCCATCTGGCAGCCTTCGATCACTTCGTGCAGCTGGCGCTCTTCGATGCCGTAGGTTGCGACATGCGGCATCAGCGCCTGCATCACGGGGTGATGCGGCTGTCCCGCATAGGACTGTGCGACCTCGGTTCGCCACCAGGCCAGCTTGGTGGCCGCGACGCCGGGGTCGGTGACCTCGTCGACCACATCGTCGATCTCTCGGCAAAACGCATAGAAGGCCGTGATCGCGGCGCGGCGCGGCTTGGGCAAAAACAGGAATGCGTAATAAAAACTGCTGCCCGATGCAGCGGCCTTGTCCTGGACGTACTGCTCGGGGTTCATCATTCGGGCCTCTTCATGCGGGCGATTGTCTCCGCATACACAGGGCCCGCCATGCGAGCAGCGGCGCGTCGGCCTTGGCGATGGTCGGGCGGGTCGAGAAAGTGTCGCAACCCAGCGCCTCGATCTTGTCGAGGACGCGGTTGCCGCCCTGCACCACGAAGCGCAGTTCCCATCCGGCGCGGCCCGGCAGGCGATGCACGAGCGGTGCGCCTTCACGCATCAGCGCGCGCGCCCATGCGGCCTGGCTGGCGACGAGCGCGATGGCCTGCGATGGCGGTGCTGCCTGCCCGAGCGGCCTGAAGGCGCCGAAGGCGCCGGCGTCCAGGCCGTGCGCCCGCGCGTCCTCGCGCGGCAGGTAGAAGCGGCCGCGTGGGAGATCGACGCTCAGGTCCTGCCAGAAATTGATGAGTTGCAAGGCGCTGCAGATGGCGTCGCTCTGCGCGAGCGAGGGCGTATCGTTCACGCCGTACAGATGCAGGAGCAGGCGCCCGACGGGATTGGCCGAGCGGCGGCAGTAGTCGAGCAGTTCGGCGCGATCGGCGTAGCCCGCGCCGTCGCGCGTCTTCTCGATGTCCTGCATGAAGGCGGAGAGGAGATCGGCCAGAAGGCCTTCGGGCAATGCGAAGTCGCGCATGGCGTGCGCGAGCGGCCCGAAGACTTCGGGCCAGCGGTCGGAGGGCGCCGCGCCCCGCGCCGTGGCAGCGAGGTCCGCGCGAAAGGCGCGCAGGTCATCGAGCCGCTCGGCTGGGTTGGCATCGCCTTCATCGGCGATGTCGTCGGCCGTGCGCGCAAAGGCGTAGATCGCGGCGATGGGCGGCCGCAGCCGCGGCGGGCACAGCCAGGAGGCGACGGGGAAGTTCTCGTAGTGCGTCGGCGTTGCGGCGAGCACGGGATTGGGGCTGGATGGCACGCGGCGGATTGTGCTTCACGGCACAGTACGATCGGCTCACCCACGACGGACCCCCATGACCGCAACGACGCAGAAACTATCCCCCGCCGACGCTGCGCCTCATCCGAGTGCCGGCCCGGCCGTGATGATCGCGGCGCTCGGCGTGGTCTTCGGCGACATCGGCACCTCGCCGCTCTACGCGTTCAAGGAAACGCTGAATCCGGAGCATGGAGTGGCCTTCTCGCCCGAAGTGGTGCTCGGCCTGCTCTCGCTGATCTTCTGGGGGCTGATGTTCGTCGTGACGCTGAAGTACGTGGTCTTCGTGCTGCGCGCGGACCAAGACGGCGAAGGCGGCATCCTGGCGCTGCAGGCGCTGGCCCGGATTTCGGTGGCTGGCCCGTCGGCGCGGCCCTGGGTCTGGCAACTGATCGGGGCGCTGGGGCTCCTGGGCGCGGCCATGTTCTACGGCGACAGCCTCATCACGCCGGCCATCTCGGTGCTCTCGGCGGTCGAGGGCCTGGAAGTCGAGGCGCCGGGGTTGAGCCACTTCGTGGTGCCCATCACGCTGGTGATCCTCGTCGGCCTGTTCGCGATGCAGCGCAAGGGCACCGGCGCGGTGGGCAAGGTGTTCGGGCCGGTCATGCTGCTGTGGTTCCTCGCGATCGCAGTGGGCGGCCTGTGGCAGGTCCTGAAGCATCCGGAGGTACTGGCGGCACTGGATCCGCGTCATGCGGTCGGCTTCCTGGTCACGCACCGTGCGCAGTCGCTCGGCGTGCTGGGCGCGGTGTTCCTTGCCTTCACCGGTGGGGAAGCGCTCTATGCCGACATGGGCCATTTCGGCGCGCGGCCGATTCGGCTGGCGTGGATCTTCATCGCCTTGCCCGGCCTCGTGCTCAACTATTTCGGCCAGGGGGCGCTGGTGTTGTCGAATCCGGCGGCCATCGACAATCCGTTCTTCCGGCTCTTTCCGTCATGGGCCGTGCTGGCGATGGTGATCCTTGCGGCCATGGCGACGGTCATCGCCTCGCAGGCCGTCATCTCCGGCGCGTTCTCGCTGACGGCGCAGGCGATGCGCATGGGCTACCTGCCGCGCATGCGTGTGATCCAGACCTCCGGCGAGGCCATCGGCCAGATCTACGTGCCGGGCGTCAACTGGATGTTGATGGTGGGCGTGCTGCTGCTGGTGCTCGGTTTCCGGAGTTCGAGCGCACTGTCGGCGGCCTATGGGATCGCGGTGTCGATCACGATGGTGACCACCACGCTGCTGGCCGGCATCGTGGCTTTCAAGCTCTGGCGCTGGAATCGTGTGGCCGTGGTGGTGGGCGTAGCGCTCTTCGCCGTGGTCGACGTCACTTTCGTGGTCGCCAACAGCCTGAAGATCGCCGAGGGCGGCTGGCTCACGCTGGCGGTGGCCGTGGTGGTGATGGTCGTGTTCACGACCTGGGCCAAGGGAAGGCGCCTCGGGTTGGAGGCCGCTGCGGCGGAGAGCCTGCCGCTGGCGCCTTTCGTGCGGTCGCTCGAGGCGCACATGCCGCACAGGGTCAAGGGAACGGCCGTGTTCCTGAACGCCGATGCGGAGTCGGTGCCGCATGCGCTGCTGCACAACCTCAAGCACAACCAGGTGCTCCATGAACAAGTGATCGTGCTCAAGGTGCAGTCGTGCGACACGCCGCGGGTGGACGCTCGCATTCGGATCGAGGCCGAATCGTTCGGACACGGCGTGTGGGTCGTCATCGCGCGTCACGGCTACATGGAGCGCCCGGACGTGCCCGAGTTCATCCGCATCCTGGCTTACCAGAAAGGGCTGGCCTGCGAATCGATGTCGACGTCGTACTTCGTGTCTCGTGCCTCGATCGGCGACGAAGCCCTGCCGGGGATGAATCCGGTTCGACGGGCGCTGTTCGGCTGGCTCCAGCGAAACGCCGGGCGGGCCTCGGACTACTTCGAGTTGCCCGGCAATCGACTCGTGGAGATGGGCCAACGGAATTAGTGTTTTCGTTGACAGGGATTCGCGTTTACCCTAGATTACTAACCGGCTGGTCATTAATGACCCCGACCGAATCTTCAAGGGTGCTTCATGACCGCGTCGTCCCTCTCATCGTTCCCCAGCCGCGTGGGCCTGCTGCTTGCGATCCTCACCCTGGCCGGACTCGCCGGCTGCTCCCGCCCTCCGGCTGCCGAAGAGCCCCTGCGTGCGGTCAAGGTGGTCCTGGTGGGGACGAGCGCCTACGGCACCGAGCCGGAATATTCGGGCGAGGTTCGCGCCCGCGTCGAGTCGCGGCTCGGGTTCCGGGTGGCCGGCAAGATCACGCGTCGACAGGCCGAACTCGGGCAGCACGTGCAGGCTGGCCAGGTGCTGGCGCAACTTGATGCGCAGGACTACAAGCTGGCCGCCGAAGGCGCCCGTGCGCAACATGCAGCGGCGCTGACCAATCGCGATCTCGCCGCGGCGGACCTCAAGCGCTATCGCGAACTGCGCGCACAGAACTTCATCAGCGGCGCCGACCTGGAGCGCCGCGAGACGACGTACAAGGCCGCGCAGGCCCAGCTCGAACAGGCCCAGGCGCAGCTCTCGTCGCAGGGCAACCAGGCCAACTACACGACGCTGATTGCCGACGTGGCGGGCGTCATCACCGCCATCGAAGCCGAGCCGGGACAAGTGGTCGCGGCCGGGACGCCGGTCGTGCGCATCGCCCAGGACGGCGCTCGTGACGTTGTGTTCGCCGTGCCCGAAGACCGGGCCGGACTGGTCAAGGCGGGTTCCGCCGTCGCAGTGCGCGGTTGGGCCAGCGGCACGGATCTCGAAGGCAAGGTGCGCGAGGTTGCGGCGAGTGCCGACGCGGTCACGCGGACCTACACGATCAAGGTGACCATCGATGCCGCCACGGCGCCGGCGTTGGGTGCCACGGTCTACGCACGTCCGAAGGCGCTGTCGCACACCGGCACGCCGGTGTTGAAGCTGCCGACCAGCGCGTTGCGCCAGGAAGGCCAGGGCACGGCCGTGTGGGTGCTCGACAAGGACTCGATGACGGTCCGCTCGCAGGCCGTGCAGGTCGCCACCGCCGATGGCAACGACGCGGTCATCGGCACCGGCATCACCCCGGGCATGCTCGTCGTCGCTGCCGGCGTGCACGTGCTCTCCCCGGGCCAGAAGGTCTCGATCTACCAGGAGAAAGGGAAGGGCGCCGCGCCCGGCAGTCCCGCCCAAGAGTCGGTGCCCGTCGCTCCCGTTGCCACGCGCTGAGGACGCCTGACATGACGTCCCAGACCGACGCGTCCGGCAAGGCCGGATTCAATCTCTCGAAATGGGCGCTAGAGCACTCCGCGCTCACACGCTACCTGATGCTGGTGCTGATGCTGCTGGGCTTCGCGTCCTACTTCCAGCTCGGCCAGGACGAAGACCCACCATTCACGTTCCGCGCGATGGTGGTCCGGACGTACTGGCCGGGCGCCACGGCGCAGCAGGTGGCCGAGCAGGTGACCGACAAGCTCGAGCGCACGCTCCAGGAAGCGCCGTACGCCGACAAGATCCGCAGCTACTCCAAGCCGGGCGAGTCGCAGATCATCTTTCAGATCAAGGATTCATCGAAGGCCGGCGAGGTCGCCAATGTCTGGTACACGGTGCGCAAGAAGATCGCCGACATGCGCGGCACGCTGCCGGCCGGCGTCCAGGGCCCCTTTTTCAACGATGACTTCGGCGACGTCTACGGCGTGATCTACGCGCTGGAGAGCGACGGCTTTACCTACGCCGAGCTCAAGACCTTCGCGGACGACGTGCGCCAGCGGCTGCTGCGCGTGCAGGATGTGGCCAAGGTCGAGCAGTTCGGCGTGCAGGACGAGAAGGTCTTCATCGAGGTCTCGCAGAAGCGGCTGGCGCAACTCGGCCTCGACTTCAACACGGTGCTGGCTCAGCTCGGGTCGCAGAACGCGATCGAGAGCGCCGGAACGATCCAGTCGCCGCAGGACGTGGTGCAGGTGCGCGTCGGCGGCCAGTTCACGAGCGTGGAGCAACTGCGCGCGATGCCGATCCAGGGCAGCTCTGGCAACCACATGCGCCTGGGCGACATCGCGGAGATTCGTCGTGCCTACGTCGATCCGCCCGCGGTCAAGGTGCACCACCAGGGGAAGGAAGTCATTGGGCTCGGGGTCTCGATGGCCAAGGGCGGCGACATCATCGCGCTCGGCAAGTCGCTGCGAAGCGCCACCGCCGAGATCGACAAGCAGTTGCCGCTCGGCGTCAAGCTCGTGCAGGTGCAGGACCAGCCGGTCGCGGTGTCGAGGTCGGTCAATGAATTCATCCACGTCCTGATCGAGGCCGTGGCGATCGTGCTGGCGGTCAGCTTCGTCGCGCTGGGGCTGCACCGAGGCGGGCGTTTCGGCTGGTACATCGACATCCGGCCTGGCCTGGTGGTGGCGATCACCATTCCGCTGGTGCTGGCAGTGACGTTCCTGGCCATGAACTACTTCGGCATCGGCCTGCACAAGATATCGCTCGGATCGCTGATCATCGCGCTCGGCCTGCTGGTCGACGACGCGATCATCGCCGTCGAGATGATGGTGCGGAAGATGGAGGAGGGCTACGACAAGGTGCGTGCCGCGACCTTCGCCTACGACGTCACCGCCAAGCCGATGCTCACGGGCACGCTGATCACGGCGGCGGGCTTCCTGCCGATCGGCATCGCGAAGTCGGTCACCGGGGAATACACCTTCGCGATCTTCGCGGTCACGGTGATCGCGCTGGTGCTGAGCTGGTTCGTGTCGGTGTACTTCGTGCCCTACCTCGGCACCCTGCTGCTCAAGGTGAAGCCGCACGATCCCGATGCCCCGCCACACGAACTGTTCGACACGCCGTTCTACAACGCCTTCCGGCGCATGGTGAACTGGTGCGTCGAGCATCGGTGGATGACGATCGGCGCCACGCTGCTGGTCTTTGCGCTGGGCATCGTCGGCATGGGGAAGGTGCAGCAGCAGTTCTTCCCGGATTCGAGCCGGCCGGAGATCCTCGTCGAGCTGTGGTTTCCGGAAGGCACGTCCTTCGCCGCGAACGAAGAGGTGGCCGAGCGCGTCGAGCAGCGCCTGCAGCGGGAAGCGGGCGTCGAGACGGTGACGACCTGGATCGGCTCGGGTGTGCCCCGTTTCTACCTGCCGCTGGATCAGGTCTTCCCGCAGACCAATGTGTCGCAGATGATCGTGCTGACCAAGGACCTGAAGTACCGCGAGTCGCTCCGCATCAAGCTGCCGGCCGTGCTGGCCCAGGAGTTCCCCGAGGCGCGCGGCCGCGTCAAACTGCTGCCCAACGGCCCGCCGGTGCCGTACCCCGTGCAGTTCCGCGTGATTGGCACCGACCCTGCAAAACTGCGCGCGCACGCCGACCAGGTCAAGGCCCTGATGCGCCAGAACCCCAACATGCGGGGCGTCAACGACAACTGGAACGAATCGGTCAAGGTGATCCGGCTGGAAATCGACCAGGACAAGGCGCGTGCGCTGGGCGTCACGAGCCAGGCGATCGCACAGGCCTCGCGGACCATGTTCAGCGGCACGACCGTCGGCCAGTACCGCGAGAACGACCTGCTCATCGACATCATGGTGCGGCAGTCTCCGGACGAGCGCGAATCGATCTCGGATATCGGCAATGCCTACCTTCCGACAAGCTCGGGCCGCGCGATTCCGCTGACGCAGATCGCCAAGCCGGTCTTCACCTGGGAGCCGGGCGTCATGTGGCGCGAGAACCGCGACTACGCGATCACGGTGCAGGGCGACATCGTCGAGGGGCTGCAGGGCGCGACGGTGACCAACCAGTTGCTGCCCAAGCTGCGCGAACTCGAGGCGAAATGGCACGCGGCGGGCGACGGCGCCTATCGCATCGAGGTGGCCGGTGCCGTGGAGGAAAGCAGCAAGGGCTCGGCATCCATCGTGGCGGGCGTGCCGATCATGCTGTTCCTGGTGTTCACGCTGCTGATGCTGCAACTGCACAGCTTCAGCCGGTCGCTGCTGGTCTTCATCACGGGGCCGCTGGGCATCGTCGGCGTCGCGGGGGCGCTGCTCCTGCTCAACCGGCCGTTCGGGTTCGTGGCGCTGCTGGGCGTGATTGCGCTGATGGGGATGATCCAGCGCAACGCCGTGATCCTGATCGACCAGATTGAGAGCGACCGCGCCGCGGGCGTTGCAACCTGGGACGCGATCGTCGAATCGGCTGTGCGGCGGTTGCGGCCGATCGTGCTGACGGCGGCGGCGGCCGTGCTGGCGATGATTCCGCTGTCGCGCAGCGTTTTCTGGGGCCCGATGGCGGTGGCGATCATGGGCGGCCTCATCGTGGCGACCGTGTTGACATTGCTGGCGCTGCCGGCGATGTACGCCGCCTGGTTCCGCGTGAAGCGCGACGAGAGAAACCCGGTGGTGGAGGCCGAGGAGGCTCTCGTTCGCGCTTAAAATACGCGGTTGACCGATTTCAGGCGGGGGGCTTCCGGGTCGTCCGCTTCCGAATGACCGAAGGCGGCCTGCGGGCCGCCTTCGGTATACATCACCTGAAGACACTGGAACCGCGCGGGTGGCGAAATTGGTAGACGCACCAGGTTTAGGTCCTGACGCCAGCAATGGCGTGCCGGTTCGAGTCCGGCCCCGCGCACCAGCACAAGACCCCTCACAAGGAAGACTCAAATGACCGTGAACGTTGAAACCCTCGAGAAGCTCGAACGCAAGATCACGCTGACCTTGCCGGTCGGCACCATCCAGTCCGAGGTCGATTCGCGCCTCAAGAAGCTGGCCCGCACCGTCAAGATGGACGGCTTCCGTCCCGGCAAGGTGCCGATGAACGTCGTGGCCCAGCGTTACGGCTACTCGGTTCACTACGAGGTCATGAACGACAAGGTCGGCGAGGCCTTCTCGCAGGCTGCCAACGAAGCCAAGCTGCGCGTGGCCGGACAGCCCCGCATCACCGAAAAGGAAGGCTCGCCCGAAGGCGAACTCGCGTTCGACGCGATTTTCGAAGTGTTCCCGGACGTCAAGATCAATGACCTGTCCGGCGCCGAAGTCGAGAAGCTCAGTGCCGAAGTCGGCGACGACGCGATCGACAAGACGCTCGACATCCTGCGCAAGCAGCGCCGCACCTTCGCGCAACGCGCGCAGGACGCCGTCGTCCAGGACGGCGATCGTGTCACGGTCGACTTCGAAGGCAAGATCGACGGCGAGACCTTCCAGGGCGGCAAGGCCGACGACTTCCAGTTCATCGTCGGCGAAGGCCAGATGCTCAAGGAATTCGAAGACGCCGTGCGCGGCCTGAAGTCCGGCGACAGCCGCACGTTCCCGCTGTCCTTCCCGGCCGACTATCACGGCAAGGACGTGGCCGGCAAGCAGGCCGATTTCATGGTCACCGTGAAGAAGATCGAGGCTTCGCACCTGCCCGAAGTCAACGAGCAACTCGCCAAGTCGCTCGGCATCGCCGACGCCACGGTCGAAGGCCTGCGCGCCGACATCAAGAAGAACCTCGAGCGCGAAGTCAAGTTCCGCCTCCTGGCCCGCAACAAGAACGCGGTGATGGACGCGCTGATCGCCAACGCCGAACTCGACCTGCCCAAGTCGAGCGTGCAGGCCGAAGTCGACCGCATGATCGAAGGCGCCCGTGCCGAGCTCAAGCAGCGCGGCATCAAGGACGCCGACAAGACGCCGATCCCCGACGACGTGTTCCGTCCGCAAGCCGAGCGCCGCGTGCGTCTGGGCCTCGTAGTGGCCGAACTGGTCCGTTCGAACAACCTGCAAGCCAAGCCCGAGCAGATCAAGGCCCACATCGACGAGCTCGCCGCCAGCTATGAGAAGCCGGCCGACGTGGTTCGCTGGTATTTCAGCGACAACCGCCGCCTCGCGGAAGTCGAAGCTGTCGTGATCGAGAACAATGTGACGGATTTCGTGCTCGACAAGGCCAAGATCAACGTCAAGTCGGTGTCCTTCGACGAACTGATGGCCCAGCAGGGCTGATCACGCGGAGCAGCCTTGCGATCCATGGGGCTTGTGCTTTGTGGCACGAGCCCCATTTCGTTTGGGTAAAGTACAACCCCCTCTGGAGAGCAAACATGAGCGCACAGGATATTCAAGGCCTCGGCATGGTTCCGATGGTCATCGAGCAGTCAGGCCGTGGCGAACGGTCCTACGACATCTATTCGCGCCTTCTCAAGGAACGGGTGATCTTCCTGGTCGGTGAAGTCAACGACCAGACGGCCAACCTCGTGGTGGCGCAGCTTCTGTTCCTCGAGAGCGAAAACCCTGACAAGGACATCTCGTTCTACATCAATTCCCCAGGTGGCAGCGTGAGCGCCGGCATGGCCATCTACGACACCATGCAGTTCATCAAGCCCGACGTGTCGACGCTGTGCATCGGTTTTGCGGCCAGCATGGGCGCCTTCCTGCTGGCGGCCGGCGAGAAGGGCAAGCGTTTCTCGCTCCCGAACTCCAAGATCATGATCCACCAGGTGCTCGGCGGCGCTCGCGGCCAGGCTACGGACATCGAGATCCACGCGCGCGACATCCTGAAGACGCGCGAGCTGATGAACCGCATCCTGGCGGATCGCACCGGCCAGTCATTCGAAAAGATTGCCCGCGACACGGAACGGGATTATTTTCTGACCGCGGACGAGTCCAAAGAGTACGGTTTGATCGACCAAGTGATCGCGAAGCGCAGTTAAGGCACCCTGGCGCTGAGGCGCCCGAGCAACAACGGCGTTTTCCCACACGGGAAACGCCGTTTTTGTTTCGCTATCATTGTTAAACCCCTGTTACGAGGCATTTGTCCATGGCCGAGAAAAAAGGCTCCTCCAGCGAAAAAACGCTTTACTGCTCGTTCTGCGGGAAGAGTCAGCACGAGGTCAAGAAGCTGATCGCCGGACCGTCGGTCTTCATCTGCGACGAATGCATCGACCTGTGCAACGAAATCATCCGCGACGAACTCCCCGCGGGCGAGGAAGCGCGCGAGGGTCGTAGCGACCTGCCGACGCCGCTGGAGATCAAGGCCAACCTCGACAACTACGTGATCGGGCAGGAGCCCGCGAAGCGCATGCTGTCGGTCGCGGTCTACAACCACTACAAGCGCCTGCGCCACAAGGAAAAGGCCAAGGGCGACGACGTCGAACTCAGCAAGAGCAACATCCTGCTGATCGGCCCGACCGGTTCGGGCAAGACGCTGCTGGCCCAGACGCTGGCCCGCATGCTCGACGTTCCCTTCGTGATGGCCGATGCCACCACTCTGACCGAAGCCGGCTACGTGGGCGAGGACGTCGAGAACATCATCCAGAAGCTGCTGCAAAGCTGCAACTACGAGGTCGAACGCGCCCAGCGCGGCATTGTCTACATCGACGAAATCGACAAGATCTCCCGCAAGTCGGATAACCCTTCGATCACCCGCGACGTGTCGGGTGAGGGCGTTCAGCAGGCACTGCTGAAGCTGATCGAAGGCACGATGGCCAGCGTACCCCCGCAAGGCGGCCGCAAGCATCCCAACCAGGACTTCCTGCAGATCGACACGACCAACATCCTGTTCATCTGCGGTGGTGCGTTCGCGGGCCTCGAGAAGGTCATCGAAAACCGCACCGAGGCCTCGGGCATCGGTTTCGGCGCATCGGTCAAGAGCAAGAAGCAGCGCAGCGTGACCGAGGTGTTCCGCGAGGTCGAGCCCGAAGACCTGATCAAGTTTGGCCTGATTCCCGAACTGGTCGGCCGTATGCCGGTCGTGGCCTCGCTCGCCGAGCTCAGCGAAGACGCGCTGGTGCAGATCCTGACCGAGCCGAAGAATGCCGTGGTCAAGCAATTCACCAAGCTGCTCCAGATGGAGGGCGTGGACCTCGAGATCCGTCCGGCTGCCTTGAAGGCCATTGCGCGCAAGGCGCTTGCCCGGAAAACCGGGGCGCGCGGCTTGCGCTCGATCCTGGAGCAGTCGCTGATCGACACGATGTTCGAGCTCCCGAACGCGACCAACGTCGACAAGGTCGTGGTCGAGGAATCCACGATCGACGAGAACAAGCCACCCTTGCTTGTCTACCGCGAAGCCGCCAAGAAGGCCTGAATGCACACGCAGCCGGCCGCTCCCCGCCAGGCGTCCGGCGTCTTCGACGAAGACCGTGCCCGCGCACTTGAAAAGTGCGCGGGCCCGACCATCTTTCCATGATCAAGTAAAGGATTCCCATGTCCGGTCATACCCCCCTGCCTGCCACCGAACTCGACCTGCCGCTGCTTCCGCTGCGCGACGTGGTCGTGTTCCCTCACATGGTCATCCCGCTGTTCGTCGGGCGTCCCAAGAGCATCAAGGCACTCGAACTCGCCATGGAAGCCGAACGGCGCATCATGCTGGTCGCCCAGAAGGCCGCCGCCAAGGACGAGCCCTCGGTCGAGGACATGTTCGAGGTCGGCTGCATATCGACGATCCTCCAGATGCTGAAGCTGCCCGATGGTACGGTGAAGGTGCTGGTCGAGGGCCAGCAACGCGCGCGCGTCAACCGCATCGACGACGGTGAAACGCATTTCTCCGCGAACGTGACGCCGGTCCAGGCGACCGAGGTCGCGACTCAAAAGGGCACGGAAGTCGAGGCGCTGCGGCGTGCCGTGATGCAGCAGTTCGACCAGTACGTGAAGCTCAACAAGAAGATCCCGCCCGAGATCCTCACCTCGATCTCCAGCATCGACGATCCGGGCCGACTGGCTGACACTATCGCCGCCCACCTGCCGCTCAAGCTCGACAACAAGCAGGCCGTGCTCGACCTGGACGACATCAAGGCGAGGCTCGAGAACCTCTTCGGTCAACTCGAGCGCGAGGTCGACATCCTCAACGTCGACAAGAAGATCCGCGGCCGCGTCAAGCGCCAGATGGAAAAGAACCAGCGCGACTTCTACCTGAACGAACAGGTCAAGGCCATCCAGAAGGAACTGGGCGAAGGCGAAGAGGGCGCGGACATCGAAGAGATCGAGAAGAAGATCAAGCTCGCCAAGATGCCCAAGGAAGCGCTCAAGAAGGCCGAGGGCGAACTCAAGAAGCTCAAGCTGATGTCGCCGATGTCGGCCGAGGCGACGGTGGTGCGCAATTACATCGATGTGCTCATCGGCCTGCCGTGGAGCAAGAAGACCAAGATCAAGCACGATCTCGCCCATGCCGAGGAAGTCCTCAACGAGGACCACTACGGCCTCGAGAAGGTCAAGGACCGCATCCTGGAATATCTCGCGGTGCAGCAACGCGTCGACAAGGTCAAGGCGCCGATCCTGTGCCTGGTCGGCCCACCGGGCGTCGGCAAGACCTCGCTCGGGCAATCGATCGCCAAGGCGACCGGCCGCAAGTACACGCGCATGGCCCTTGGCGGCATGCGTGACGAGGCCGAGATTCGCGGCCATCGCCGCACCTACATCGGCGCGCTGCCGGGCAAGGTGTTGCAGAGCCTGAACAAGGTCGGCACGCGCAATCCACTGTTCCTGCTGGACGAAATCGACAAGCTCGGCACGGACTTCCGCGGCGACCCGTCGAGTGCACTGCTCGAAGTGCTCGACCCCGAGCAGAACCACACCTTCGGCGATCACTACGTCGAGGTCGATTTCGACTTGAGCGACGTGATGTTCGTTGCGACGTCGAACTCGATGAACATCCCTCCGGCGCTGCTGGACCGGATGGAGGTCATTCGTCTCGCGGGCTACACCGAGGACGAGAAGACGCACATCGCGTTGAAGTACCTGCTGCCCAAGCAGATGAAGAACAACGGCGTGAAGGAAGAGGAACTCCTCATCACCGAAGAAGCGGTGCGCGACATCGTGCGCTACTACACCCGCGAAGCCGGCGTGCGCTCGCTCGAACGCGAGCTGTCGAAGATCTGCCGCAAGGTGGTCAAGGGACTGCTGCTCAAGAAGATGGAGCCGCAGGTTGTCGTCAACGGCGAGAACCTCAACGACTTCCTCGGCGTGCGCAAGTACACCTTCGGCCTCGCAGAGAAGCAGAACCAGGTCGGTCAGGTGGTGGGTCTCGCATGGACGGAAGTCGGCGGCGACCTGCTCACGATCGAGGCGGTCACGATGCCCGGCAAGGGCGTGATCAGCCGCACGGGTTCGCTCGGCGACGTCATGAAGGAGTCGGTGGAAGCTGCCCGCACCGTGGTGCGCAGCCGTGCTCGTCGGCTCGGCATCAAGGACGAGATCTTCGAGAAGCGCGACATTCACATCCACGTGCCTGACGGCGCGACGCCCAAGGACGGGCCCAGCGCGGGCGCTGCGATGACGACGGCCTTCGTGTCGGCGCTCACGGGCATTCCGGTTCGTGCCGATGTCGCGATGACCGGCGAGATCACGCTGCGTGGCGAAGTCACCGCGATCGGCGGCCTGAAGGAAAAGCTGCTGGCCGCATTGCGCGGCGGCATCAAGACCGTGCTGATCCCTGAAGAGAACGCGAAGGATCTGCAGGACATTCCCGAGAACGTGAAGAACGGCCTCGAGATCGTGCCGGTGAAGTGGATCGACAAGGTCCTCGAGATCGCGCTGGAAAAGATGCCGACGCCTTTGTCCGACGAAGAGGTTGCAGCATCTGCTGCTGCAGTGGCCGAACTGGCCAAGCAGCGCGCCGCACAACCTGCCGAAGGATCCATCAAGCATTGAGTGCCGACGGTTGCGGGACCTCGAAAAAATGCTATATAATTCGAGGCTCGAAACGCGGGAATAGCTCAGTTGGTAGAGCGCAACCTTGCCAAGGTTGAGGTCGAGAGTTCGAGACTCTTTTCCCGCTCCAGTTTTGAAAAAGGGAAGCTCAGGCTTCCCTTTTTTTCGCGGTTTATACGACTTCGAAAGTCTCGAAAAAAGAGCGTGGCGCGATAGCAAAGCGGTTATGCAACGGATTGCAAATCCGTCTAGCCCGGTTCGACTCCGGGTCGCGCCTCCACTTCCTTCGGTACCGAAAATGCAGCCCCGCCAACCAACGTTGCCGGGGCTGTTTTTGTTTGGGGTATCGTCAATATCCGACCGGACGCCCGGATGGTGAAATTGGTAGACACATCGGACTTAAAATCCGCCGCTTCCTGCATAAGGGGCGTACCGGTTCGACCCCGGTTCCGGGCACCACCACACTACAAGGGAGCAAGACATGCCTCGCTATAACGCTCCGTTCGAAATCCACGTGCACGGCGATGTGCCGTTGCGTTCCGATGTGAGCTTCGAGCAGATCCAGGAAGCGCTCAAGCCGCTCTGGAAATACGCCGGCGCCCGTTCGCTGGCCGACGGCGCGACCAGCGTCTACGAGGAAGAGCCGGGCATCCGCTTCGAGCAGAAGGACCACATGCTCCAGATCTGCTGGACGGTCGCCGGCGACGAGGATTTCCGCCAGGCGCTCGACGAGATGTGCATGGCGCTCAACGAACTCGCGGAGCAGGGCGCTGCACTCGAAGTCACCTTCTACGACACCGACTTCGACGAGGAAGAGGGCGATCCCGACGAGGAGTCGCGCGACGACTTCCTGATGCTGTTCGTCGGCCCCAACCC
The DNA here is from genome assembly GCF_056400665.1 of Variovorax sp. P5_A3. Classification (NCBI taxonomy): domain Bacteria; kingdom Pseudomonadati; phylum Pseudomonadota; class Betaproteobacteria; order Burkholderiales; family Comamonadaceae; genus Variovorax; species Variovorax sp. P5_A3. Next base: position 153,912 of record NZ_JBFUKW010000017.1, read on the forward strand.
CGCAGCAATCATGCAGGTGCAGCGCGACCTGCTGGTCGAGGATGTCGTCAACCTCATGGAGCGCCACTTCGACGGCGCCGAACTCGGCGGTGTTGTGGCCGAGATCGACAAGCTGTTCGGCGATCGCTTCGATGCGCTGGTGAATTCGCTCGAGATCGGCAAGCGACCTCGCGGCGGCACCGGCGGCGCGGGCAGCGGCGGACACGGCGGCGGTCGCCGTCCGCGCCACCTGCACTAGCCGCAGCGCGACACGGGGCGGTCAAGCCGCTCCGCTATGCTCGGCGACGTTCTTTTCGAGGAGACGTCGCTTGGCCCTGTTCCCCCAGTCAGCCCTCCGGTCCGGTGTGCGCAAGCGCGAGGTCTTCGGATGGGCCATGTACGACTTCGCCAACTCGGGCTACACCACGGTCGTGATCACTGCGGTGTTCGCGGCCTACTTTGTCGGCGGCATCGCGAAAGGCGCGTCCTGGGGTGCTTTCGCCTGGACGGTGGCCCTGAGCATCTCGTATGCGATCGTGATGCTGACCATGCCTGCGATCGGCGCCTGGGCCGACCTCCACGCAGCCAAGAAGCGCGTACTGATGATCGTCACTGCGGGGTGCGTTTTCGGCACCGCGGCGCTGGCCCTCACGCCGCGCGCGGCGGGGACCTACGCCGTGGCGTTGGCCATGGTCCTCGTGATCATTTCCAACACCTTCTATTCGTACGGCGAATCGCTGACCGGCGCCTTCCTGCCGGAACTCGCGACGGCCGAAGGCATGGGAAAGGTCAGCGGCTGGGGATGGGCGTTCGGCTACATCGGCGGAATGCTCGCGCTGGGCCTCTGCCTCGCCTATGTGCTTTCTGCGCAAGCCAAGGGCTTGCCGGCCGCGCATTTCGTGCCGGTCACCATGCTAATCACGGCAGCGATCTACGGCGTGGCCGCTTGCGTGACCTTTGCTCTGCTTCCCGAACGCGCCATGCCTCAGATGCGAGACGAGGGGCAAAGCGCCTGGCTGCAACTGAACAGCACCTTCCGCGAGGCGCGCCAGTACGGTGACTTCATGTGGCTGCTGGCCTGCACCGTCTGCTATCAGGGAGGGGTAGCGGTGGCGATCACGCTGGCTGCCATCTATGCCGAGCAGGTGATCGGCTTCGTCCCCAGCGAGACGATGGTGCTGATCTTCGTGCTGAATATCGCCGCAGCGCTGGGTGCTTTCGTGTTCGGCTACTGGCAGGACCGGCTCGGTCACAAGCGTTCGCTCGCGGGCACCCTGGTGGCCTGGATCGCCGTCTGCGTGATCGCGGCCTCCGTGACGACGAAGGGTGGCTTTTGGTGGGCTGCGTCGATCGCCGGGTTGGCGATGGGATCCAGCCAGTCGGCGGGCCGCGCGATGACGGGCGTTCTCGCTCCGCCGCGCCAGCTTGCCGAGTTCTTCGGACTCTGGACCTTTGCCACGCGGCTCGCCAGCATCATCGGTCCACTGAGCTACGGCGCCATCACCTGGATGACGGGGGGCAACCAGCGCGTCGCGATCCTGTCGACCGCGGCGCTGTTCATTGCCGGACTGCTGCTGCTGTTGCCAATCGACATGCGACGCGGTCGCGAAGCCGCGCTGCGAGCCTGATACCGGAACCTGGCAACATCACTCGGATGCCACGGCGTTCGAGGTGCGGTAGCCTGACCCGTCGTAGCGCAGAACGGTCGACTTGAAGGTCGCCGGCCGCTCGTGCGTCATGCACTCGTCGCCCTGCGGCGTTGATCGGCTCTCCGATCGCGCTTCACGCAGGATCAGGTCGGCGTAACCGCTGTGCACGCTGCCCCGTGCGACGGAAAGTGCTCCTCGCACAGTCTCGAAGTTGCCCGTGCAATTGGTGTCCCACTCGCCCCGCTCCAGCGTCAGCTGAAGTTCGTCCAGGACCTTGGCGAGCTTCTGGCCTTGCGGGACGTAGAGCGACAGGGTTTCGTTGGAATAGGGGTTGGCGCGCGACGAACCCTGGCGAAGAACGCGCAACCCGAAGGCCCGCGCATCCGAAGCCAGCGTGTAGCGTGCCGTGTCGACCTTGATCTCGCCGATGCGCACCGCGTCTTCGGTCAGGGCCGACTCCTCGAACAGCCGGCTGACGACCCTGGCGCGGTCCGTGTTCCCGTTGTCGGCTTGCTGGACCACCAGCACGTCCAGGTCGAATTGCGTCGAGCCGGGCTCGGAGGATTCGCGGGGCATGGGCAGGACGACGATGAATCGACCAGGGAAGCCCCGCCAGGGCTCGCACACGGCGCGCTCGTGGTCGAGCACGCGCTTGGGATGCAGCTTGGCGTGCATCCGCTCCGCGAGACCTGTATCGCACGCGGCGTGCCCTGCGACGCAGAAGGCGCCCAGAAGGCACGCGGCAAGGAATCTGAGGCCCATGCGTGGCGTCAGGCGGTTGCTGCCGCGACAGCGTGGGCAAGGCCCGCGCGAGCGGCAGGCAAGGCGAGCCAGCGCATCGCGGCCGCGTCGAGCAGCTCAGGCGCCGCACTGCCAAGAAGCAGGACGGCGCCGTCACCTGCGTCAGTGAGTTGGCCCGTCCGGCCCAGTAGCCGGCGCGTTTGCTGCGCCACCGGCGCACCGGTATCGATGAAGCGCACCGCATCGCCGGTGTGGTGGCGCAGATGGTCGGCAATGAAGGGATAGTGCGTGCAGCCCAGCACCAGCGTGTCGATCTGTCCGGGCTGATTTCCGTACGTCCCGGCGGCATTGGCGTACTGCTGGCACAGCGTCGCGATCGTCGGGGCATCGGACCGCTCGATGGCACCCGCGAGGCCGTCGCAAGGAACGATGTGAAACGTCGCCTGCCCGTCGAGCGACTCCCGCAGCGCTTCGAACTTGCGGCTTTCCACGGTCACCCGCGTCGCCATGACCGCGATGTGACCGGTCTTGCTGTGCGCCACCGCAGGCTTCAGCGCCGGTTCGACGCCGACCACCGGCAACGCCGGATGTTCCGCCCGAAGCTGGTGGATCGCAGCCGCCGTCGCGGTGTTGCAAGCCACGACCAGCGCCTTGATCCGATGCGTTTCCAGGAGATAGCGCGCGACCGCGCCGCTGCGTTCGACGACGTACGCATCCCCGCGCTCGCCATAGGGCGCATGCGCAGTGTCCGCGAAATAGACGAATCGCTCTTGCGGCAGTTCCTCGCGCAACGCGTTCAGGACGCTCAGGCCCCCGACGCCGCTGTCGAACACGCCAATCGGCCGATCGGCGCTGGAGTGGTTGCCGACCGGCTTCATGCTCAAGCCGGTTGCAGCGCGATCGTCTTGAATTCGCCGCTCGCGATGCGCTTCTGCCATTCCGCCGGGCCTGTGATGTGCGCACTCGTGCCACCGGCGTCGACCGCCACTGTCACGGGCATGTCGACCACGTCGAATTCGTAGATGGCTTCCATGCCGAGGTCGGCAAAGCCAACCACCTTGGCCGTCTTGATCGCCTTGCTCACCAGGTAGGCCGCGCCGCCGACAGCCATCAGGTACGCGCTCTGGTGCTTCTTGATTGCCTCGATGGCGACCGGGCCGCGCTCGGCCTTGCCGATCATCGCGATCAGCCCGGTCTGGGCCAGCATCATCTCTGTGAATCCGTCCATGCGCGTTGCCGTCGTCGGACCGGCCGGGCCCACGGCCTCGTTGCCGACCGGATCGACCGGGCCAACGTAGTAGATCACCCGATTGGTGAAGTCCACCGGCAGCTTCTCGCCCTTGGCGAGCATGTCTGCGATGCGCTTGTGGGCCGCATCGCGGCCGGTCAGCATCTTGCCGTTGAGCAGCAGCGTGTCGCCCGGCTTCCAGCTCGCGACTTCGGCGGGCGTGAGCTTGTCGAGGTCGACGCGCTTGCTCTTGTTGTAGTCGGGCGCCCAGTCGATCTTCGGCCACAAGTCCAGCGAGGGCGCCTCGAGGTACACCGGACCCGAGCCATCCAGCACGAAGTGCGCGTGGCGCGTCGCGGCGCAGTTCGGGATCATCGCCACCGGCTTGCTCGCCGCGTGCGTCGGGTACATCTTGATCTTGACGTCGAGCACAGTGGAAAGACCGCCCAGCCCCTGCGCCCCGATGCCGAGCGCGTTGACCTTTTCATACAGCTCGATGCGCAGCGCCTCGACCTTGCTCAGTTCGGCGCCCGATGCCTTCTTGGCCTGCAGCTCGTGCATGTCGAGGTCGTCCATCAGGCTTTCCTTGGCGAGCAGGGTGGCCTTCTCGGCCGTGCCCCCGATGCCGATGCCCAGCATGCCCGGTGGGCACCAGCCAGCGCCCATGGTCGGCACGGTCTTGAGCACCCAGTCGACCACGCTGTCGCCGGGGTTCAGCATCACGAGCTTGCTCTTGTTCTCGCTGCCGCCGCCCTTGGCCGCGACGGTCACTTCGACCGTGTTGCCTGGCACGATCTCGGTGAAGATCACGGCCGGCGTGTTGTCCTTGGTGTTCTTGCGGTCGAACTGCGGATCGGCCACGACCGAGGCGCGCAGCGTGTTGTCGGGGTGGTTGTAGCCGCGGCGAACGCCTTCGTTGATGGCGTCGTCCAGACTGCCGGTGAAACCGCCCCAGCGGACGTCCATGCCGACCTTCAGGAACACATTGACGATGCCCGTGTCCTGGCAGATCGGGCGATGCCCGGTGGCGCTCATCTTGCTGTTGGTCAGGATCTGCGCCATCGCGTCCTTGGCGGCAGGGCTCTGCTCGCGCTCATAGGCCTTGGCCAGGTGGGCGATGTAATCGGTCGGGTGGTAGTAGCTGATGTATTGCAGCGCGGCGGAGACCGACTCGATCAGGTCGGCTTGCTGGATGATGGTCATGGCGATTCTCGTGGGGAAGGTGGCGGACAAACCCCGCAATTATCCCTGCCGCGTTCGCACCTGTCCGACCGGCGCCGCGGATAGCCTTGTGCTATCTTCTCGCGCGGCACGCTGCCATCTTCACCAGCGGAGCATCCATCATGGCGACAAGTTCCAAGACCCGCGTCGAACGCGATACTTTCGGCCCCATCGAGGTGCCTGCCGACAAGCTCTGGGGCGCGCAAACGCAGCGTTCACTTCAGAACTTCGACATCTCCGGCGAGAAACAGCCGCGCGAGATCATCCGGGCGCTGGCCCAGGTCAAGCGGGCGTCGGCGGTGGTGAACCACGCGCTGGGCCTTCAGGACGAAAAGAAGACCCAGGCCATCGTCGCGGCGGCCGACGAGGTCATCGTCGGCAAGCATGACGACGAATTCCCGCTGGTCGTGTGGCAGACCGGATCGGGCACGCAGACCAACATGAACGTCAACGAGGTCCTCGCCAATCGCGCCAGCGAACTGCTGGGTGGCGAACGCGGCGAAGGTCGGCTCGTGCACCCGAACGACGATGTCAATCGCAGCCAGTCGTCGAACGACGTGTTTCCCACGGCCATGCACGTTGCGGCGGTCGATTCGATCACGCACAAGCTGCTGCCGGCCATTGCCAAGCTGCGGGCCACGCTCGACAAGAAGTCCGGCGACTTTGCCGACATCGTGAAGATCGGCCGCACCCACCTGCAGGATGCGACGCCGCTCACACTGGGCCAGGAGTTCTCAGGCTATGTGGCCCAACTGGCGCATGGTGAAGCGCATGTGCGCGCGGCGTTGCCGCACCTGTGCGAACTAGCGCTAGGCGGGACGGCGGTGGGCACCGGCCTCAACGCACCGAAGGGCTATGCGGAGCAGGTCGCCGCCGAATTGGCGAAGCTCACCGGATTGCCCTTCGTCACGGCGCCGAGCAAGTTCGAGGCGATGGCCTCGGTCGATGCCCTCGTGCATGCGCATGGCGCTCTCAAGACCTTGGCCGCGAGCATGACCAAGATCGCCAACGACGTGCGTTGGCTCGCCAGCGGTCCGCGCAGCGGTATCGGCGAACTGAGCATTCCCGAAAACGAGCCCGGCTCTTCCATCATGCCGGGCAAGGTCAATCCGACGCAGAGCGAGGCCGTCACGATGCTCTCCGCCCAGGTGTTCGGGAACGATGTCGCGATCAACATCGGCGGCGCCTCCGGCAACTTCGAGCTCAATGTGTTCCGCCCGATGGTGGCGCACAACTTCCTGCAGAGCGTGCGCCTCCTGGCGGATGGCATGGTGAGCTTCAACGACCACTGCGCGGTGGGCATCGAGCCGAACCGCGAGCGCATCACCGAACTGGTCCAGCGCTCGTTGATGCTGGTGACGGCGCTCAATACCCATATCGGCTACGACAAGGCGGCCTTCATCGCGAAGAAGGCGCACAAGGAAGGCAGCAGCCTGCGCGACGCGGCGATTGCCTCAGGACACCTGACGGCCGAGCAGTTCGATCAGTGGGTGATTCCCGAGAACATGACCGGGCGGTGACCGCTCGCCGCCCTCTCGGCCTCAATGGTCGTTGCCGGGGCGGCCGGGCGCCATCAGCCGGTCCGTGACCGCGATCGCCATAGCCGACAACAGGAAGGTGATGTGGATCGCCGTCTGCGCGATCAGCACGCGGTCGGTGTAGTTGTCCGCGTTGATGAAGGTCTTGAGCAGGTGGATCGAGCTGATGCCGATGATGGCCGTCGCGAGCTTGACCTTCAGCACCGACGCATTCACGTGACTGAGCCACTCGGGCTGGTCGCGATGGCCTTCGAGGTTCATGCGGCTCACGAAAGTCTCGTAGCCCCCGACGATCACCATGATCAGCAGGTTGGAGATCATCACCACGTCGATGAGCGCCAGCACGACGAGCATGATGACGGTTTCATTGAGCGAGGCGATGGGCGCGGCGGTCTTGTAGCCAATGCTCGTAACCAGGGACTCGAGGGCGTCCTTGTTGCCGAACGTGGCTTCGACCAGGTGCAGCAGCTCGACCAGGAAATGCACGACGTACACGGCCTGCGCCACGATGAGGCCCAGGTACAGAGGCAACTGCAGCCAGCGGCTCGCGAAGATCAGGTTGGGCAGGGGGCGCAGCGGCGAGGTCTTGCCGGTGGGCGGGAGGAGGGGGTCGGAGTTTGACATCGATGCGAAGCGGTGGTTGTTGGACTGGCGCGAACAACGGGGAAACGCGCGATTCTAGGGTGCGCATGCCGGCGCTGGTGTCATCGTCCTGTCGTTAACATGTCCAGTCAGTGATCCGTAAGTGCGGACGCCCACATTTACCTTCCGTATGAACGTTGGTACAGGAGACAGAGAATGAGCAGCGCTTCCACGATCGAATCCGTCCTGGTCGAAAACCGCGTGTTTCCGCCTGACGCCCGCGCCAGCCAGGGCGCTCGCGTTCCGAGCATGGCGGCGTACGACGCCCTCTGCAAGGAAGCGGCGGACGACTTCGAGGGCTTCTGGGCCCGGCAGGCGCGTGCCAACGTGGTGTGGAGCAAGCCCTTCACCCGCACGCTCGACGAATCCAACCCGCCGTTCTACAAGTGGTTCGACGATGGTGAACTCAACGCCTCGGCCAACTGCCTCGACAAGCACATGGGCACGCCGGTCGAGAACAAGACGGCGATCATCTTCGAGGCCGACGACGGCACCGTCACCAAGGTCAGCTACAAGGAACTGCTGGCGCGCGTGTCGCAGTTCGCCAATGCGCTGAAGGCGCAGGGCATTCAGAAGGGCGACCGCGTCATCATCTACATGCCGATGACCATCGAAGGCGTCATCGCCATGCAGGCCTGCGCCCGCACCGGCGCGACGCACAGCGTGGTCTTCGGCGGCTTCTCGGCCAAGGCGCTACAGGAACGCATCATCGACGCTGGCGCCGTCGCCGTCATCACCGCCAACTTCCAGATGCGCGGCGGCAAGGAACTCCCGCTCAAGGCGATCGTGGACGACGGCATCGCGCTCGGTGGCTGCGAATCGATCAAGACGGTGCTGGTCTACGAGCGCACCTCGACGCCCTGCAACATGGTGACGGGGCGGGACAAGACCTTCGGCGAGGCGCTCAAGGGGCAGGCCACCGAGTGCGCTCCCGTTCCGGTCGGCGCGGAGCATCCGCTCTTCATCCTCTACACCTCCGGCTCGACGGGCAAGCCCAAGGGCGTGCAGCATTCGACCGGCGGCTACCTTCTGTGGGCCAAGCTCACGATGGACTGGACCTTCGACATCCGTCCGGAAGACGTCTTCTGGTGCACCGCCGACATCGGCTGGATCACCGGCCACACCTATGTCGCCTATGGCCCGCTCGCGGCGGGCGCGACACAGGTGGTGTTCGAAGGCATCCCGACCTTTCCGCACGCGGGCCGGTTCTGGCAGATGATCGAAAAGCACAAGGTCTCGATCTTCTACACGGCGCCGACCGCGATCCGTTCCCTCATCAAGGCGGCCGACAGCGACGAGAAGGTGCATCCAAAGAACTGGGACCTGTCTTCCCTTCGGATCCTGGGCACGGTGGGCGAGCCGATCAATCCCGAAGCCTGGATGTGGTACTACCGGAACGTGGGCCACGAGAAGTGCCCGATCGTCGACACCTTCTGGCAGACCGAGACGGGGGGCCACGTCATCACGCCCTTGCCGGGCGCGACGCCGCTGGTGCCGGGTTCGTGCACGCTGCCGCTGCCGGGGATCATGGCCGCGATCGTCGACGAGACTGGCAAGGACATCCCGAATGGTGCCGGCGGCATGCTGGTCATCAAGCGGCCGTGGCCCTCGATGATCCGGACGATCTGGAACGATCCCGAGCGCTTCAGGAAGAGCTATTTCCCGGAAGAGATGGGCGGCACGATCTATCTGGCCGGCGACGGTGCCGTGCGCAGCGCCGACCGGGCCTACTTCCGCATCACGGGGCGCATCGACGACGTGCTCAACGTGTCGGGCCACCGCCTCGGGACCATGGAGATCGAATCCGCGCTCGTCGCCAAGACCGACCTTGTGGCCGAGGCTGCTGTCGTCGGCCGGCCGGACGACCTGACGGGGGAGGCGGTCTGCGCCTTCGTCGTGCTCAAGCGCGGCCGCCCGAGCGGCGACGAGGCCAAGCAGATCGCGACCGAACTCCGCAACTGGGTGGCCAAGGAAATCGGTCCCATCGCCAAGCCGAAGGACATCCGCTTCGGCGAGAACCTGCCGAAGACGCGCAGCGGCAAGATCATGCGGCGCCTGCTGCGCAGCATCGCCAAGGGCGAGGCGATCACGCAGGACACCTCCACACTCGAGAACCCCGCGATCCTTGAACAACTGGGTCAAGCATATTGATTTGGCCGTCCGCGACCCCGTCCGACAGGGCGGGTGGCGGCGATGCGTTACAAACAGCCCATTGATCGTCGAGGAGACAACGTCATGGGACTGAGAACCGGGGTGCTGCTGGTCGTCGTGTTGCTGATCGCGGCGTTGGCGGCGTTGAACTGGGGGCTGCTGGTCACGCCCACAGCCATGTCGATCGGCTTCATGCAGGTCACTGCGCCGTTCGCGCTGATCATGCTCGGGCTCACGGCGCTGCTGGGCATCTTCTTCGTGGCCTACGTGGTCTACCTGCAAAGCTCCATCCTGATGGAAACGCGCCGGCACACGAAGGAAATGCAGGCCCAGCGCGATCTCGCCGACAAGGCGGAGGCCTCGCGGTTTACGGAGCTGCGCAACTTCCTGGAGACACAGGAGAACGCCCACATGGCGCGCAATGCCGAACGCCACGCCGCGCTGCTGGCCAGGGTGGAGCAGCTCGAGACCGCGATCAGGCTGCGATCCGACCAGTCGGACAACACGCTCGCGGCGCACATCGGCCAGCTGGAAGATCGCTTCGACCGCCGCTCGTCGGTGTCGGCGGCCGGCATGCCGCCGCCGGTCTGATCGACGTTACTGGGCCAGCACCCAGGCCGCGAGCTTCTTGGCGTCAGCCTCGCTCACCTGGTTGTTGGCCGGCATCGGCACGGGGCCCCAGACGCCGGAGCCGCCCTTGATGATCTTGGTGGCGAGCAGGTCGACGGCGCCTTTGTTGTCCTTGTACTTCGCCGCCACTTCCTTGAAGGACGGCCCGAGCACCTTGCGATCGACCGCGTGGCAGCTCATGCAGTTCTTCGAGGTGGCAAGGGCAAGGTCGGCAAGTGCAGGCACGCTACAACCGAGGCCCAACAAAGCAATCAGCAGTGCTTTTTTCATGGGGTTCCAACGAGACGGTGGGGTACAGTCGATCCAACGCGATTGTAGGCAGGGCGGTGCACGCTCTTTTGCACGCGTCCCGCGCAAATAACGGAGGAGTTCGCAATGTGGTTTCTGATGCTGGGCCTGCTTGGTGTGGCTCTCAAATTGCTCGAAGTCAGCTTTGTCGTCACGATGAGCTGGTGGATTGTGCTGACCCCATTCGCGCTCGCGGTCGCCTGGTGGGCCTGGGCGGATTCCTCCGGCTACACCAAGCGCAAGGCCGTCGAGAGAGAGAACGAGCGCCGGCAAGACCGAATCGACCGCCAGCGCAGCAATCTCGGCATGCTGACCAGCCGCTCGAGCCGCCGGCGGCGGTAACCGGGCACCGCCTCCGAGGCTTGACGCTCAGAACTTGTCGAGCACCGCGCCCGAGCTGGCGCTCGACGCATTGAACGCGAACTTGGCCTGCACGCCGCGCGTATAGCGCGGAGCGGGCGCTTTCCAGCCTTCCCGGCGCCTGGCGATCTCCGCCTCGGGCACGTTGAGTTCCAGCTTGAGCTCGTGTGCGTCGATGGTGATCGAATCACCTTCGTTGACGAAGGCGATCGTGCCGCCCGCCGCCGCCTCGGGGGCCACGTGGCCGACCACCATGCCCCAGGTGCCGCCGGAGAAGCGTCCGTCGGTGATGAGGCCCACGCTCTCGCCCAGACCGGCGCCGATCAGCGCACCGGTGGGGGCCAGCATTTCGGGCATGCCGGGTCCGCCCTTCGGACCGAGGTAGCGCAGCACCATCACGTCGCCGGCCTTGATCTTGCCGTCGAGAATGGCTTGCAAGGCCGACTGCTCGTCGTCGAACACACGTGCCGGTCCGGTGATGACCGGGTTCTTGAGCCCGGTGATCTTCGCGACCGCGCCTTCGGGCGAAAGGTTGCCCTTCAGGATCGCGAGGTGGCCTTCGGCGTACATCGGATCGCCGATCGGGCGGATCACGTCCTGGTCGGCGCGCGGCTGGTCCGGCACGTCCTTCAGCACTTCGGCAATGGTCTGGCCAGTGATGGTGAGGCAATCGCCATGCAGGAGGCCGGCGTTCAGCAGGAGCTTCATGACCTGCGGGATGCCGCCGGCCTGGTGCAGGTCGACTGCGAGGTACTTGCCGCTGGGCTTGAGGTCGCACAGCACCGGCACCTTCTTGCGCATGCGTTCGAAATCGTCGATGGACCATTCGACGTCCGCGGCATGGGCGATGGCCAGGAAGTGCAGCACCGCGTTGGTCGATCCGCCGGTCGCCATGATCACCGCCACCGCGTTCTCGATCGCCTTCTTGGTCACGATGTCGCGAGGCTTGATGTCCTTCTTGATCGCCTCGATCAGCACCTTGGCCGATTCCTTGGCCGAGTTCTGCTTCTCGTCGTGCGGATTGGCCATGGTGGACGAGTAGGGCAGCGACATGCCCAGCGCCTCGAAGGCCGAGCTCATCGTGTTTGCCGTGTACATGCCGCCGCAAGAGCCGGTGCCGGGGATGGCACGCATCTCGATCTGCTTCAGGTCCTCGTCGCTCATGTTGCCCGCGGCGTTCTGGCCCACCGCCTCGAACACGCTCACGATGTTGAGGTCCTGGCCCTTGTACCTGCCCGGCAGGATGGTGCCGCCGTAGACGTAGATTGCCGGCACGTTGGCGCGCAGCATGCCCATCATGCCGCCCGGCATGTTCTTGTCGCAGCCGCCCACGACCAGCACGCCGTCCATCCACTGGCCGCCGACGCAGGTCTCGATACAGTCGGAGATCACCTCACGGCTGACGAGCGAGTACTTCATGCCTTCGGTGCCCATCGCCATGCCGTCCGAGATGGTGGGTGTGCCGAACACCTGGGCGTTGCCGCCGGCTTCCTCGATGCCTTCGATGGCCGCATCCGCCAGCTTCTGCAGACCGGAATTGCAGGGCGTGATGGTGCTGTGGCCATTCGCCACGCCCACCATCGGCTTCTTGAAGTCGCCTTCCTCGTAACCCATCGCGTAGAACATCGAGCGGTTGGGTGCGCGGCTCTTGCCTTCGACGATGTTGGCGCTGCGGCGGTTGATCTGGATCGTTTTGGTGTCCATCGTGTGTCTCATGGGTCGGGAATCGGGGACGCCAAGTATCGGACGATTGATTGATTGGTTCCAATCCGATTTTTGTGTCTGATTGATATGCTTGACGTATGAAAGAAGCCTGGATCGACCTCAGGGCATGGCGACAGTTCGTCGCCGTCGCCGAGGAACTGCACTTCGGCCGTGCCGCTGCGCGCCTGCACATGACGCAGCCGCCGGTCACGCAGGCCATCGCGCAGATCGAGAAGACGCTGGGCGTCCTGCTGTTCGACCGCACGCGGCGCCGGGTGGCCCTCACGCCGGCCGGAGAGGCCCTGCTGCCCGATGTCCGCGAACTGTTGGCGCGCGCGCGAGCGCTTCCGGCGCGCGCCAGGGCAGCGGCTGCGGGCGAGGTGGGGCGCGTGCGCCTAGCCTTCGTCTCGACCATCGGCTTCGAGCGCCTGCCCGCGTGGGTGCGCGAGTTCCGCATCCAGTGCCCCGAGGTCGCCCTGGAACTGGTCGAGGCCACCGGCGACGTGCAGCTCGAAGCCTTCTCCCGCGGCGAGATCGACGCCGGCCTGATGCTGCATTCGCCCGGCTTCGCCCCGCCGGGACTGGAGCGCCTGGCGGTTTCCGAAGAGCCGTTGGTGCTGGCCGTGCCGGCTAGGCATCCGCTGGCAAAGGCGGACAAGGTGCCGCTCGCGGACGCGCTGGCCGAACCCCTCGTGATCTTCCCGCGCCGCATCGTCCCGTCGCTACACGACACCATCTTCGCCCTCTACCACGCCGCCGGCCGAACCCCCGAGATCGCCCAGGAAGCCATCCAGATGCAGACCATCGTGAACCTCGTCTCCGGCGGCCTCGGTGTAGCGTGGGTGCCCGAAAGCGTCATGCAGTTCCGACGCTCGGGCGTTGTCTATCGCGCCGCCGCCGAGTTCGAGCCCCACGCTCGCCGACGAACTGCCGCACCATTGCCGCGCTGCGAAACCAGCCTGGTCTGGCCATCACACATCGACAACCCAGCATTGGGGCGCTTCATCGAATTCATCAAGGCGTAAAGCCCAGGAATACCGCGGGTCCGGCTCCGCCGGTCCGCCGGTATTGCCCCCTGCAAGGGGGTGGAGAGCGACACGAAGTGCGTGAGCCTGGGGGTGTTTTAATCCAGCATGCTCATGTACCCGCAGATCAATCCGGTGGCCCTGCAGCTCGGGCCGATCGCCATCCATTGGTATGGCCTGACCTATCTGGCCGCCTTCGCCCTGTTCTTTTTTCTCGGCACGCGCCGGCTGCAGCACGAGCCGTTCCGCTCTATCACCGGCCCGGGCGCGTGGACCCGCAAGGACCTCGAAGACATCCTTTTCCTCGGCGTCATGGGCGTCATCGTCGGTGGCCGGCTGGGCTACTGCCTTTTCTACAAGCCGGGCTTCTATCTCACGCACCCGCTGGAGATCTTCTTCGTGTGGCAGGGCGGCATGAGCTTTCATGGCGGGCTGCTGGGCGTGATCGCTTCGATGGTGTGGTTCTCGCACTCGCGTGCACGTCCGTTCTGGCAGGTGATGGACTTCGTCGCGCCTTGCGTGCCGACCGGCCTGGCGGCGGGCCGCGTCGGCAACTTCATCAACGGCGAACTCTGGGGCCGCTTCAGCAGCCCCGACCTGCCCTGGGGCATGGTCTTTCCGCAAAGCGGATCGATGCTTCCGCGCCATCCGTCGCAGGTCTACCAGTTCCTGCTCGAAGGCCTGCTGCTCTTCGTGATCCTGTGGCTTTACGCCCGCAAGGAGCGGCGCGAGCGTCGCGTGTCGGCCGTGTTTCTGGTCGGCTACGGGCTGATGCGTTTCATCGCGGAGTACTTCCGCGAGCCCGACGACTTCCTCGGGCTGCTCGCGCTCAACATGAGCATGGGGCAGTGGCTGTGCGTGCCGATGATCGTGTTCGGCATCTGGCTTTATGCCAGTGCGCCTGCCCGCAAGGCCGCGGCGACCGCGCGGGCCTGAGCGAAGCTCGCGTCAGAACGCGTGCCGGATGCCGAAGTCGTAGCCGTAGGCCCGATCTGCACGGTTGGCGGCATGTAGTCGCACCCGAGCGCAACCACCCGTTCGGGGCGGCCTTGGGGCCGCATCACGTACGTGGAGTCCGTGGCCACCGGGATGGACAGCCCCGTAGCCTGATCCAACAATCGCTCGACCACATTGGCACATAGCTCCGTGGGGCTGTTGGGGGTCCATGAACAAGGTCTATCGGTTGGTCTGGAGCGCTTCGAACCAGCTGTGGATGGCGGCCTCCGAGCTGACGCGGGGGCGGTGCAAGTCGACCTCGCGATCCTTGCTCGCGCTGGCACTCATGGGCACGGCGCGCATCGCATGTGCCGACTGCACCGCCGTCACCGGCACCGAGACCGCCGGCTGCACGCTGGGCGCCAACCAGTCGCTCACCATCCAGCCAGCAGGAACCCTGAACGGCTGGATCAACATGGCGGGGGCCGGCGCCGCACTGACTGTCCAAAACGCGGGCACCTTCCAATACGGAGCGGCGGTACCCGGGGCAGGCGCTTCGGCCATCCTGCTGTCGGCTGCGAACCAGACGGTGACCAACAACGGAACCCTGCGGGTGAGCGTCGCCAGCCAAGGCGTCGACGTCATCAGCCCGAACGGCAACGGTTTCATGATCGTGAATGGCGCCACCGGCCTCATTGCGAGCAACAACCTCAACCCCGTCGCCAATGCCATGCATGGCTTCGTTGCCAACGTGTCTGGCAGGCTCATCAATCAGGGGACGATCTCGGCCACGGGCGGCGCGAGCGAGGGCACCATTTTCATGAACGCCAACGGAGGTGTCTTCACCCTGGACAACCGCCTGGGAGGCACCATCCGCGGCGAAAGGTCCGTGGCGGTCAACGTCAACAGCAACCGGCAGACCCTTCTGCGAAACGCCGGCACCATTGCCACCGGCGTGGTCAACGGCACCGCCATCGCCCTCGGCAGCGCCAATGATTCGGTGACCCTGGAATCCACCTCCAGCATCACCGGGATCGTCACAGCCGGCACCGGCACGGACACACTCGCGCTTGCTGGTGCGGCCCTGGATGGCGTCTTTGACATCGCGCAGATCGGAAGTTCGGCGCAGTACCGGGCATTCGAAGTCTTTCAGAAAATCGAGGCCGGCACCTGGACCCTCAACGGCACCGCGACGACCGCGACCAGTTGGACGGCCACCGGCGGGATCCTGCGCCTGGGCAGTTCGTCCCTGGGGCTGTCGTCATTGACCGCAGCAGGAGGCGACGTCGCCTATGCCAATGGCGTGCTCATCAACAGTCCGATGGTCCTGAACACCGCGACTCGCCTGCTCGTGGAGGGAACGGATCGCGCGACGCAAGCGGGCGTGGTATCGGGCAGCGGCGCCGCGACCAAGAGCGGCGGCGGCACGCTGGTGCTGAGCGGTGCGAACTCCTATACAGGCGGCACGACCATCGAAGCCGGGACCCTGCAACTCGGCAACGGCGGCGTCACCGGTGCGATCCTCGGCAATGTCGCGGACAACGGCACCCTGGCGTTCAATCGCTCGGACGCCGTCAACTTCCCGGGCGTGATTTCCGGCGTCGGTTCGGTGGCGCAGTTGGGCAGCGGCACCACGACCCTGATCAACAACCATTCCTATACCGGCGGCACCACGATCACGGCGGGCCGGCTGCAACTGGGCAACGGGGGCACCACGGGCAGCATCGTGGGCGATGTGAACAACAATTCCGCCTTGGCCTTCAATCGCGGCGACACGCTCGGCTTCGGGGGGCTCATAAGCGGCACGGGGTCCGTTTCCCAGATCGGCGCCGGCGCCACGATCCTTTCCGGCAACAACAGCTACCAGGGACCCACCACGGTTGCAGCGGGCTCGTTGTACATCGATGGCAACCAGGCGGGCGCCACCGGGCTCACCAGCGTGGCCGCCGGGGCAACACTCGGTGGCACAGGCACTCTCGGCGGCGGCGTGACGGTCGCTAACGCAGCCACGCTTTCGCCCGGGGCCGCCGGGACGGCACCGGGGACGTTGGCGGTCAACGGGAGCCTGTCGCTTGCCAGCGGGTCGTTGCTCGCGTACGGCTTTGGGCGCGCCAACGCGGCAGGCGGGCAGTTCAATGACTTGACCAACGTGGGCGGCGACCTGACGCTCGACGGCACCTTGAACGTCACGGTGGCGCCGGGCGGCAGCTTCGAGCCGGGTGTGTATCGCGTCTTCAACTACGGCGGCGCGCTGAATGACCAGGGCCTCGTGCTGGGCGCCGGAACCTTGCCGGGCCAGTTCGTCCAGACGTCGGTCGCGGGCCAGGTCAACTTGGTCAACGCGGCCGGCCTCACCTTGAGGTACTGGGACGGCGCCTTGGGTCCGAAGAACAATGCAACGGTCAACGGTCGCAACGGCCTGTGGCAGAACGCCAGCGGCAACGACAACTGGACCAACGGCGACGGCCTGGTCAATGCGCCGTTCAGCAACGGCTCCTTCGCCGTCTTCATGGCGCAGGCCGGACTCGTAGCGGTGGACAACAGCCTTGGACAGGTCAGCGTGTCCGGCATGCAGTTCGCCGCGGATGGCTACCGCATCAACGGTGGCAGCATCGCCCTCGTCGGCGCGCCGAGCTCAACCGTGCGGGTGGGTGACGGCTCCTCGGCGGGCGCCGGCTACACGGCAACGATCGATTCGATGCTCACCGGCATCTCGCAACTGGTAAAGAGCGATCTCGGCACCTTGGTGCTCACAGGCGCCAACACCTATTCGGGCGGCACGGCCATCCAGGGCGGCGTGCTCGAGATTGCCAGCGACACGAACCTGGGTGCTGCGTCGGGCCCCTTGAGCTTCGACGGCGGCACTCTCCGGACCACTGCCACCATCGCCACGTCGCGCGCCACGACGGTCAGCGCCGCGGGCGGAGCGATCGACACCGCCGCGGGAACCACCCTGACGCACACCGGCAGCGTTGGCGGCAGCGGCGCCCTGGTGAAGGCCGGCGCCGGCACGCTCGTGCTGAGCGCCGATGCCACATACAGCGGCGGCACCACCATCAGCGGCGGCACGCTTCAGCTGGGCAACGGCGGCGTGACAGGCAGCCTCACGGGCGATGTCGTCAACCACGGCTCGCTGGTGTTCGACCGCAGCACGGCGCTGAGCTTCGACGGGAAGATCAGCGGCAGCGGCACCGTCGTCAAGCTCGCTGGCTCGAACCTCACACTCGCCGGCGCGAGCAGCTACAGCGGAGGCACGGCCCTCAAGGCCGGCCAGATCACGATCGCTCACGGCAACGCGCTCGGCAGCGGGACGCTGGCGATGGACGAAGGCACGACCCTGGGCTTTGCTGTCGATGGGCTCAACGTCGCCAATGCCGTGGTGCTCACCGGGACGAGCGATCCCGTCATCGACACCGGCGCCTTCAGCGAAACGCTTTCGGGCGTGATCTCCGGCGGCGGTGCGCTCACGAAGAACGGCAGCGGCACGCTGGTGCTGTCAGGCGCGAACACCTACTCGGGCGCCACCACGGTCGCCTCCGGCACTCTGCGTGCCGGGACGACCCAGACCTTCAGCGCGGCGTCTGCCCACACGGTGGCCGCGGGCGCCACGCTCGATACGGCCGGTTTCAACCAGCGCGTGGCCTCGCTGACGAACAGCGGCACTGTCAACCTCGTGAGTGGCGCAGCGGGCAGCACGCTCACGGTCACGGGGGCGTATGTCGGCAATGGCGGCCTGCTGCGACTCGGCACCGCCCTCGCCGGCAGCGGCAGCGCGAGCGACAGGCTCGTGCTTGACGGACCCACGGCTGCGGCGAGCGGCAGCACCAATGTGCAGATCGTCAACCTCGGTGGCCTGGGCGCGCTGACCACGGGCAACGGCATCGAGGTCATCAGTGCTACCGGTGGCGCGACCACAACCGCGCAGACCACCCGCAGCGCATTCAGCCTGGCCGGCGGCCACGTGGATGCGGGCGCGTTCGAATACCGGCTCCATGCAGCCGACGCGCTCGGCGCGGGCGAGAATTGGTATCTGCGGTCGACCACTGCCGCGGTTCCTCCGGTGATTCCGCCGCCCGTGGGCGAAGTTCTGCCTCCGGGCGCGCAGCCGACGCCTCCTTCGCTACCGCCGCTACAGATTCCGACCTACCGGGCGGAGGTCCCGCTGGTGGCCGCATTGCCCGCGCAGTTCAGGCAGTCCGACCTCGCGATGCTGGGCAACCTGCATCGGCGCGTGGGCGACGAAGACCCCGCAGCCATCACCAGCGCAGGCACCGCCGGCGCATCGGGAGCTGCGGCAGCAGGCACGCGCCGGGCGTGGGGCCGCCTCGTGTATGCCGACCTCGACATCGAGCAGGCGGGCATCGCGCAGCCCCACAGCGATGGACACGTGAGCGGCCTGCAGGTTGGCACCGACCTTTTCGTCACCAACGCCTGGAAGTCAGGGATTTATGTCGGCTACCTGGACGGCAGCGCCGATGTCACCGGCAATGCGCGCGGGCTCACGGCGCGCGTGGGCAGCAATGACCTGCGCTCGCGCTTCCTTGGCGCGTACGCGACCTGGATGGATGCCAGTGGCTGGTACGTCGACAGCGTGCTGCAGGGGGCGAGCCAGCGCTATGACGTCAAACCCGACATCAACCCCCGGGTCTCGGGCAAGGCCAGCAGCTTCACGGCTTCGATCGAAAGCGGGAAGCCCTTTGCGCTGAACGAGCGCTGGAGCATCGAGCCGCAGGCGCAACTCGCCTGGCAGCACAGCAGCTTCGACGACCTGTTTCTCGGCGGCGCACGCGTGCAACAGGACGCGGACAGCGGCTGGATCGGTCGGCTCGGCGTGCGCATCAAGGGGGACCTCGCCACGAGCGCCGGACGGCTGCAACCCTATGGACGCCTGAACCTGTACCACGCCAGCTTCGGCGACGACGCGGCCACCTTCATCGGACCGGCGGGAGCGACCGTCATCGCGAGCGCAGGCGGCTACAGCGCCGCCGAAGTGGCTGCCGGCGCGAC
>NZ_JBFUKW010000018.1:0-129608 GCF_056400665.1 Variovorax sp. P5_A3
ACCCCGGCCCTCCCCCAGAGGGGGAGGGAGCTACAGGGTCAGCCTTCCAAGGCCTTCCACATCTCGATGTCGCGATCCGCGGTCCAGATGCGCGGGTCGGCATGGCCCGACGCCTCGTCGTAGGCGCGGCTCACGTCGAAGGGCATGCAGTGGTCGAAGATGACCCACTGGCTGTACTTCGGCTTGAGCTTGTCGTAGGTGTCCTTGTAGACCGCGTTCAGGTCGCGGCCCGCCTTCACGCCCGCTTGCACACTGCTGTAGACATCGGCGATGAAACTGCGCGTGCCGGCGAGGCCCTTGGCGACTTCGTCGGGCGTGGTGAGGGCGGCGCCACGGCCGGGTACGAGGGCCTTCGGCTGGAGAGCGGCGATGTTGTCCAGGGTCTGCGGCCAATCCTGGAAGTAGGCGTCGCCGGCGTAGGGCGTGGCGTCGAACTCGACCAGGTCGCCCGACAGCAGCGTGCGCTCCTGCGGAAGCCAGACGACGGTGTCGCCCTTGGTGTGGCCGCGGCCGAGCTGGATGAGCTGGACTTCGAGCTTGCCGAGCCACAGCGTCATCTTGCCGGTGAAGGTCATGGTGGGCCAGGTGAGCCCCGGCGGCACGGTCTCTACGTTCTGGAACAGGCGCGGGAAACGTCCGATCTCGCTCGCCTTGTCCTGTTCGCCGCGCTCGACGATGAGATCGCGCGTGTCCTGGCTGGCGATGATGTGCTCCGGCTTGTAGCCGGCAGCGCCGAGCACGCGAACGGCGTGGTAGTGCGTCAGCACGACGTACTTGATGGGCTTGTCGGTCACTTCGCGGATGCGGCGGACCACGTCGGCTGCCATGGCCGGCGTGGCCTGGGTGTCGGCCACCAGCACGCAGTCGTCGCCGATCACGATGCCGGTGTTGGGATCGCCCTCGGCCGTGTAGGCCCAGGCGTGCTCCGAAATCTGGCTGAAGGTGATCTTCTTTTCTTCCAGATCGGCCTGGCTTGCGAACTTCTTGGTCTCTGACATCGCGGGTCTCCTTGATTTGTCTAAAGTGAACTGGTTTGTTCTGAACGAATGAGCGCAGTGTAATTCGGCGATCAGTTAATGTCTAATGTCTTCTGCATGAACGAACGACGGGCAGGGCAATGAGTACAGAAAGCGATCGCGCGCAGCGCGGCATCCAGAGCATCGAGGTGGGCGGCCAGCTCCTGCGCGCCCTGGTGCACCATGGCCGGCCGATGGCGCTGAAAGACCTGGCGCGCGAAGCCGAGATGTCTCCCGCCAAGGCGCATCCCTACATGGTCAGCTTCGGCCGCCTCGGGCTGATCGAGCAGGACCGCACCAGCGGCCACTATCTGCTCGGACCGCTCGCCTTGCAACTGGGATTGATCAGCCTGCAGCAGGCGAACCCGGTGCACGTCGCAACGCCCTTGATCGCCGAGCTGGCGCAACAGATCGGCCAGACGGTGGCCATTGCGGTCTGGGGCGATCGGGGCGCCACCATCGTGCGCATCGCCGAATCGCCGGCGCCGCTGCACGTGAACATGCGGCACGGCACGGTGTTCTCCCTGACCAACACGGCGTCAGGTCGGCTCTTCGGGGCCTACCTCGATGCGCCGGTGGTCAGGCAGTTGCTGGAAGAGGAACGGCAGCGGGAGCAGAAAGGCGCCGCCGTGGCGCCGCGTCAGGGGATGCCCCCGGTGCAACCGCTCCCGAGTTGGAAGGCCTTCGAGGCGCAATTGCACGAGGTGCGCACCCACGGCCTCAGTCGATCGGAAGGCGAGATCCTTCCGGGCGTGAGCGCGATGTCCGCGCCGGCCTTCGACCATACGGGCGCCATCGTGCTGGCCCTGACGGCCATCGGGCCGACCGCCGTCTTCGACACGCAATGGGACGGCGAGATCGCGCGCGCCCTCAAGGCTTGCGCGGATCAGGTTTCGGAGCGGCTGGGGGCGGTGCCTTCAAGGCCTTGAAACGCTCGATGCTCTCGGTCGGCCAGTACTCGGAGCGGCTGTAGTACGCCTCCACCGCCGGCGTGCCGGGCGGCAGCACCACCCACGGCTGCTTCGACGTTGTGAAGATGTGGATGTCGGGCGGCAGCTCATCGGGTGTGTCGAACGTGCCGACGCGCATGAATTTCACCGATTCGCCGGCTCCCGAATAGTGGCTCCACAGCGCGATGCGGCAACGAGGGCAGCGTGCGATCCTCTGGCCCTTGCCGCTCAGCGTCGGCGTGTCGACCATTTCGACCTCGCCCTGCAGGAGCGCCACGCGGTCGCTCTCGATCATCGCGTTGAGCGCGAACGCAGTGCCGGTTTCACGTTGGCACCAGCGGCAGTGGCAGCAGTTCACGAAGAGCGGCTTCGTCGCCATGCGATAGCGCACCGCGCCACACGCGCATCCACCCTCGAGCGGGAACATCAGCGCGATCGCCCGTCGAAGTGCTTGACGGGCACCGCATCGAGGTCGATGTCTTCCAGGCAGCGGATGTTGATGGCCGCCGTCGGCACGCCCTTCGGATCGGTGGCTTCGGCGAAGGGGTGGATGCCGCAGGTCTTGCAGAAGCGATGCCGGATGGCGTGCTTGTTGAAGAGATAAGCGCCCATGTTGTCGTCTTCCGGCGTGAGCAGCGTGAACTGCGTGCGCGGAACGAACCAGAGCAACGAGCCTTTCCGCTGGCACATGGAGCAGTTGCAGGCCAGGGCGCCCTGGATCTCGCCCTCGGCCTCGAAGGCGATCCTTCCGCAGTGGCAGCTACCCTTGTAGTTCATCGCAAGCCCCCATTCAATGGATCGGGTCTCGGAGATTACTCCAACGGCCTCAGGCCATGAAGCCCACGTTCTTGGGGTAGTCGATGCCGTTGACGTTGCCGCCGAAGTTCTTGAGGTTGGGCAGGATGTTCGGGAGGTCGGCATCGGGCACGCCGAACCACTTGGCGAGCGTGGCGCCGTACTGGTCGACGGAGGTCGTGGGAATCAGCCGCCCCTGCCCCACGTGTCCGTCGTAGCCGTCCAACTTTGCATCGTTATTGATGCTGACGACCTGCGGCGTGCCGTAGAGCTGCTTGCCCTTGACCGCGCCGCCGACGACGAAGTGGTGGCTGCCCCAGCCATGGTCCGAGCCGTCACCGTTGCTGGCCAGCGTGCGGCCGAAGTCCGATGCCGTGAAGGCCGTGACCTTGTCGGCGATGCCCAGCGCGGCCGTCTGGCGGTAGAACGCGGTCATGGCGTCGCTGAGCTGCTGCATCAGCCCGGGCTGGTTGCCGATCAGGTTGTCGTGCAGGTCGAAGCCGCCCATCGAGACGAAGAACACCTGGCGCTTGACGCCCAGCGCGGCGCGACCGTTGATGAGGCGCGCCACCATCTTCAACTGCCTGGACAGGCCCGTGTTCAGCGTGCCGAAGGAATCGACAGGCAGCGCGGGCGACAGCGCACTCGTCACGGTGGTCTC
This sequence comes from Variovorax sp. P5_A3, assembly GCF_056400665.1. Lineage (NCBI taxonomy): Bacteria > Pseudomonadati > Pseudomonadota > Betaproteobacteria > Burkholderiales > Comamonadaceae > Variovorax > Variovorax sp. P5_A3. Next base: position 3,423 of record NZ_JBFUKW010000018.1, read on the forward strand.
GGCTTCCACCGCGCGCTTGGTCACGCGGTTGTATTCGTTCTCCAGCACGTGGCTGCGCGCCTCCTGCACGAGCTGCCCCATTGCGGACTTGACCGAGGTCGACACGAAGCCGCCGGTGCTCTTCACGCTGTTGATGCCGACGGCGCCGTTGGTGCTCACCTGGTACTGCAGCGCCTGGTCGCCTGAGAGAAACACGGCATTGCCTGCGACGGACATGCAAGTGAAGAGCGAGTTGGTGTTCTGCGACAGCGCCAGGTCGCCGAGATTGCCGCCCCAGCCGACGGTCGAGCCTTCGGGCGAGGACGACTGCCAGGTCGACTGCTGGTCGTTGTGCGAGAAGAGCTTGGGCGGCTGCGGATAGAGCTTCTTGTTGCTGTTGTTGTACTGCGCACGGTTGAGCGGCACCACCAGCGGGCCGACGTTGAGTTGCACCGCGGCCTTGCCGTCGACGTTGAAGAGGTTCGCCAGTTGCGTCATCGCCGGATGCAACGCGTACTGGCGCCCGTTGGCCAATGCAATGGTGGGCGCCAGCACCGTCTTCGCCACATCCATGTCGGCCTTGGCGATGGCGATGCCGCCGGAGGCCTGGGGAAGGCGGATGCCGCTGTAGAGGTTGTAGCTGGGGTCGTCGTAGGTGATGACGGTGTTGGCGTAGTCGTTGCCGCCGAAGAGGAACACGCACACCAGTGCCTTGTAGTCGTCGCTCGGCGCGGCCTGCGCGGCGGCTTCGCCCATCGCGGCGAGGTTGAGCGCGAAGGGCAAGGCGGTGCCCGCCATGGCGAGCTGGCCGGAGCGGCGCAGGAAGGCGCGCCGGGTGTGGGCTGCAGGATCGATCAGGTACATCGCGCGGTCCCTTATTTCTGGATCAGGTAGGAGGGCGAAGCCATCACCATCAGCACCGCGGCGTACACGCGGTTGAGCTTGACGGCGTCGGTGCTGGTCGCGGTCACGGCCGGTGTGCCGAGCGCACCGGTGATCAGGGCCTGCGTGGCGGCCGAAAGCTGGTTGCCGGTGAGCAGCAGGTTCAGTCGACGAACGAGGGCCGCGGGGTCGAGCACCAGCGCGAGTTCGCTGGCATAGCTCGCGTTCACGTCCTTGGTGTTCTTCGGCAGCGTGTTCTGCATGTAGTTCAGGTAGCCGCCGACGCTGGTTTCGTTGACCACCTGGAATTCGGGCGCGACCATCTTCGCGGTCGCGATCGCCGTCGAGGGCGGCACATAGCCGGGGCGGAAATAGTTGAAGACCGATGGCGACCGCAGCGGGCTTTGGCCCAGTTGGTCGTTGGGACGGGAGAGATCGCCGATCTTCCAGTTGCCGCTGGTCGAGCCGGCGCCGAATGTACGGGCCCATTGCACGAAGCGCAGCATGGGCTCGCGCAGCCGGCCGAAGTTCGGGTCGCCCAGGCCCGCCGGGCTGCGGGCCTCGTTGTCGAGCAGCACAGCGGCGAAGACGCTCTTCATGTCGCCGCGCACGCCGGAGCCGTTGTCCGCGAAGACGTCCGATACGCGCTTGACGAAGGCCGGGCTCGGGTTGCTGGTCACCAGCCGCTGGATCAGCTGCTTGCAGATGAAGGGCCCGACATTCGGATGATTGAACAGCGTGTCGAGCGCGATCTTGAGAGCGGCCTTGCCCTCGGTGCCCGTGGGCACGGTGGCGCCGAGGAACTTGGCTTCGAGCGTGGAATGCCGCGAGGCCGTGAGCGCCATCGCACGCGTGGTCCACCCGTTGCCCTCGACGGTATAGGTGGCGCCTGGCGGCGTGAAGGCGCCGGCGGTACCGCTCTTCTCGTCGGCGCGGATGTCGAGGTCGTAGCCCGTGAAGACGCGCGCGAGGTTCGTCACGTCATCCAGCGTGTAGGTGTCCAGCGGCGCACCGTCGGCGCCGGTCTTGAGGGTGCCGTCGGGGTTGAGCTGATAGAGCCCGATGGTCATGAGCTGCATGACCTCGCGCGCGTAGTTCTCGTCCGGCTGGCGGCCCTGGGCGTTTTCCTTCTGGTTGCCCTTGGTGTTGAGGTAGTAGCCCATCGCCGGATTGAGCGTCACATCCTCCAGCAGCTTGCGGAAGTTGCCGGTGACGCCGCCGACCAGCGTGTCCCAGTACTGGGCCATCATGTGGTTGGACCAGTTGGAGCCGATGTCGGTGGCCGAGACCACGAAGATTTCGGTGAACGCCAGCGCCATGCGCTTGCGGAAACCGTCCGGCGCGGTCATGAGCTGGTTCCAGATCATGTCGTCCGTGTTGACGGTGTTGTAGGGCTTGCTCGAAATCCAGTCCCAGCCCGTCTGCTCGGCCGGACGGTCGACCTGCTCGCCCAACCAGGGCAGGTAGCCCTTGCTGCGGACGGCCGCGATCTCGGCGTCGGATGCGGAGAACTGCGATTGCAGGAGGAAGCGCGCGGCCTCGTCGTCCGTCTTCGCTTCCGTGTAGACGTAGGTCTGGGCGGTCGGCGTGGCAGCCAGCGGGGTCAGGGAGCCGGCCTGCACGCCGGTGCCGGTGCTGGTGCCAGTGCCGGCTCCCAGCCCAGGGAAGGCGCCGCCGCTGCTCCCGCCGCCTCCGCCGCCGCACGCTGCAAGGGCCGCGGCCGCGGCCAGCGAGGCCGCGAGCGGGCGCGGGTTGTGCGGCTCGGCCGCCGCGACTGGCATGGGTGTCGGCGCGACGCGCGCGAACTCGTCGGTCGCCTCGGCGCGACCGGTTGCGATGTCTTCCACCATGGACTCCTCACTCCTCGGCGCTCCAGGCGCTGTGCTCTGTTCAGGCAAGCGCCATGCCCGACTTTTTGCCGTAGCAGAAAGACTACAAGTGAAGAGTTAACGAGACACAAATGCTAAAAAGTGTGACTTTTTCCGTCACTTAGCCTCTGCGCAGACTTGGCGGATGGCGCGAAATGTCGTTCAGGGCTTGGCTGCTTCGAGGCCGTCGCGGGTCCGGATCGCTTCGCGCCGGGCGACTTCGGCGAAGTCGTCGCCGGATGAGGCGTAGCAGATGGCACGCGAGGAATTGACCACGATCGGCGCGTCCGGACGCCAGCCCGCGCGAACCGTCGCGACCGCATCGCCCCCCTGCGCGCCCACGCCCGGAATCAGCAAGGGGACGGTGGGCGCCAGCGACCTGACCCGCTCGATCTCGGCCGGGTAGGTCGCGCCGACGACCAGACCCAACTGGCCGTTGAGATTCCACGGGCCCTGCGCGAGCCGGGCCACATGCTCATAGAGAAAGGGTTCTCCTTCCAGGCCCGCCAGACGCTGGCCCTGCAGATCCGATCCGCCCGGATTGCTGGTGCGGCACAGCAGAAAGGCGCCCTTGCCCTCGTGGCGCAGATAGGGCTCGACCGAATCGAAGCCCATGAAAGGCGAGAGCGTGACGGCATCGGCGCCGTAGCGCTCGAAGGCCTCGCGCGCGTACTGCTCGGCCGTGGAGCCGATGTCCCCACGCTTGGCGTCGAGGATCGTGGGAACGTGCGGAGCGTTGCGGCGCATGTGCTCCATGAGCTGCTCCAGCTGGCCTTCGGCCCGGTGCGCGGCGAAGTAGGCGATCTGCGGCTTGAAGGCGATCACCAGGTCGGCCGTGGCGTCGACGATGCGGGCGCAAAAGTCGTAGATCTTGCTGGCGTCGCCCTTGAGATGGGCCGGGAATTTCGTCGGTTCGGGGTCGAGGCCGACACACAGCAGCGAGCCGTTTTGGCGCTCGGCGGCGCGCAGCTTGTCCAGGAAGGTCATGGGGCCGAATTTTAGGCGGCGCGTGCCAGCTGTTCGGCCGCCAGGCAGAGGTCGGCCCAGGCGCGGCCCTTGTCGGCCGGATTGCGCAGCAGGTAGGCCGGATGGTAGGTGGCGACGACCGGCGGACCGTCCTGCATGCCCGGCAGGATCGCCACCGGCATCGCCCGGCCGCGCAGCTTGCCGAGCGGATCGCCGCTCTGCAGCAGGCTCTGGGCTGCGAGTGGCCCCATCGCGAGCACGAGGCGCGGCGCCAGCGCGGCGGCATGCTCGGCGAAGACGTCGACGATGGGGCGGGGGCTCTCCGGCTGACCCGATGCCACGCCGCGATGCGTGCGCATGAGGTGCACGGGCGTTTCTCCGACGTGCAGTTGAAGTGCCCGCAACATGTTGTCGAGCAGCCGGCCCGCATCGCCGGCGAAGGGTTCGCCGTGACGGCCGTCGAGTTCGGGCGGCACGTCCGCGACGATCAGCCAGCCGCCTTGCGGTGCGGCCGCGTCCCCATAGAGGCGGCGTGGGGCATCGACGAGGATGGAGGCGCCGTGGGTCACTGCCACCGGCGCGCGGGGGGCCATCGCGGGCGATACGGCGGGTTCGGGCGATGCAGCTCGCAGCGGCGCCGCAGGCGCACGCTGCGCCACGGGCGCCTCGACCGCAGGGCGGGGTTCCGTGGTCGCGTCGCCCACAGCCGATGCGCGCGACTCCTCAACCGCTTCGGATTCAACGGTTTCATTCTTCGGCCACCAGAAGAGCTTGATGCCCATCTCATCCAGCATTGCGCGCTGCCGCGCATCCAGCATCAATCCACTCGTCGTCATATCAAAAGCCCCTGCATGCCCGGCCGGCAAAGCCAGGCCCATTCGTTAAACACCGCGGAACCGGCTTCGCCGGGCCGCCGGTGTTGCCCCCTGCAAGGGGGTGAGCGAAGCGACACGAAGTGCGCGAAGCCTGGGGGTGTTTCACTTCAATCCCCCCCAGGCGCTGCTCGATTCCTGTAGCCGCAGGCTCATGACCACTGCGTCCTCACGTCGACCGCCATGCGCCGGGTAGTACCCCTTGCGCATGCCGACCCGCCGAAAGCCGTTGCGTTCATAGACGGCGAGCGCGCGCGCATTGCTCGCGCGCACTTCGAGCCACAGCCACTGCGCGTTCTGGCCGCGCGACCAGCCCGCAAGCGCCTCCAGCATCAGCGGCGCCCATCCCTGCTTCTGGAACGCCGGTGCGACCGTGATGTTGAGCAGATGGACTTCGTCGACGCCCTTCATGGCGACGAAGTAGCCGATCAGCGTTTCGCCTTCGGTGCGGCCCACCGCCCTGCTCCACAGCGCGCGGATGCCGCTGGGGGCCGGCGGGCTCTCGCCTTCGGCGGCCGCAGGCGCCACGAGGCACTGGCAGTGGTAGCCGGCGGCCAGGGAATCGGTGAAGTTGGCCGGCGTCCAGGGATGCGTGAACGCGGTCTGCTCGATCGCGCAGACAGCGGGAATGCGCTCTATCGTGATCGCTTCGAGACGGGCTTCACGCGGCTGTTGCAGGACTGCGCTCATGAGGGATGGGTGCCCGCCGCCTTGATGGCGGCGCGCTCTTCGGTAGTCTGCGCCACTTTATCGCGAACGTAGAGCGGCCATGCGTCGGCCGGCGCGACAGTCCGACCGGCGGCCAATAACGGGGGAGCGAGCCGCAGCATCGCAGCGGCGGTGGGAAGCACCTCGTGGCGCGCCGCCGCACGCGGCAGGCGCTCGCCGTACGCGGCGAAGGCATTGCCGGCGAGCGCCCAGCCAGCCGGCACGGCGACGGCTTCCGGCGCGACCAGTTCCGCTTCGCTGGCCATGACTTCGACGCCGAAGTCATAGCTCGCCGTGTAGACCTGTTCCATGCGCGCATCGAGCACCGCGACCACCCGCTGGACGCCGAAGCGGTGGCGCGCCTCCTCGGCGACGGCAAGGAGCGTGTCGATCGGCAGCAGGCGCACGCCGGCGCCGTAGCCCAGTCCCTGCGCCACCGAACAGGCGGTGCGCAATCCGGTGAATGAACCGGGTCCCCGACCGAAAGCGATCGCATCGAGTTCGCCGAACGCCAGGCCTGCTTCGGCCAGCAGTTGCTGGATGAGCGGGATCAGCGTCGACGACGACTGCGCGCCGCCGATGCCGTCGTGTTCGAGCTGCACGTCGCCGTGCCGCACGGCGATCGACAACGCCTCGGTGCTGGTGTCGAAGGCGAGCAGCCTAGGCATCCGCACCTTCCCTCGCCGCCGCGGTCACCACGGAGGGCGTCGACTTCACGACTGCGCCACGGTTGCGCTGGACGCCGAACAGGATGCCCGCCGTGACGAGCAGCAAGCCCGCAATGAGGTTCCAGTACAACGGTTCATCGAGGAAGACCACCGCGCCGAGCGCCGAGAGACCTGGCACCAGCGCGGTGATCATGGTCGTACGTACGGGGCCGAAATACTGGACCATGCGCGTGAAGGTGATCCCCGAGATGACGACCGAGCCCACACCCTGGAACAGCATCTGGAAAGCGATCTCTCCGACAGGCGCACTGTCGAGCCGGCTCGCCAGCACGCCGAACGCCGCCAGCAGCGCATAGACCGGCACATAGGTCATGAAGGCGAACACCGTGATCGCGATGGTCGCGCGGACGGCCTCGAGCCCATGCTTGCGTACCACCACGCTGTAGCAGGCCCAGCAGAAGGCGGCGCTCATGAAGAGGAGGTCGCCCTTCCAGATCGCGCCGCCTTCCAGCGCGTGAAGCAGGCTGGCGCCGCCGACGAAGAGATCGCCCAGGACGATCAGAGCCAATCCCAGGGCGCGTCCCGGCGTGATGCGGTCGCGCAGCACGAAGGCGGCGAGCAGCGCAGTCCACAGCGGCAGGCTCCCGGGCATCAGCACGGAGGCGTGCGTGGCCGGCGCGAAGACGAACCCGCTGTAGGCCAGCAGGGCATAGGCCAGGCCGCCGAAGACGCCGGCGATGGCTGTGAGGCGAAGCGGGAGGGGCGACAGGCCGAAGAACGAGCTTTGCGCCGTAGGATCGCTGGCGCGCGAACGCACCACCAGCCATGCGCCCCATGGCAGCAGCACCAGGCTGGCACCGCAGATGCGGGCGAAAGCGATGTCGAAGGGCGTGAGCGACCGTCCGGCGGTGGCCCGTGCAATGACGATGAAGGCTGTCCACACGAGGACGGTGATGATGGCCGCGCCGATGCCGATGGTGCGAGCGGAGAAACGGGGGGCGACGGGCATGAACCATTATCTCGCCCTCAGGCTTGCCCACTTCGTGTGGCCGCCAACCCCCTGCCGGGGGCAATACCAGCGGCCCGGCGAAGCCGGTTCCGCGGTATTTCTGGTAGGGGGGTGGGGACGGGCCGGGATAATTGGTCGATGTACTTTTTGCTTCCTGCTTTGCGCCGCGCCAGTTGGCTCCTTTCGATCGCTTTTGGCTTGGCGCTGGCGCCGCTCCATGCGGGCGCGCAGGCGCTTCCCAATGAAGTCGATGCGGCGCTGGTCCGCGCGAAGGTGCCGCGGGATTCGGTGACGATGCTCGTGGTGGACGCCGACGGCACGCACAATCCCCGGCTGGCATGGCGCACGCAGGCGCAGGTCAATCCGGCTTCGATCATGAAGCTGGTCACCACCTACGCGGCGCTCGACCTGCTGGGGCCGGCCTTCACGTGGACCACGCCGGTGTACGTCGACGGGCCGGTGCGCAATGGCGTACTGGAGGGCAACCTCTACATCAAGGGCCAGGGCGATCCGAAGCTCGTGCTCGAGCGGCTCTGGCTGCTGTTGCGCCGCGTGCAGGGCCTCGGCATCCAGGGCATCAATGGCGACATCGTGCTGGATCGCAGCGCTTTCGAGGTCGCCGAGACGGATCCGTCCGCGTTCGACGGCGAAGGGCTGCGCCCCTACAACGCCGCGCCCGATGCGCTGCTCATCAACTTCAAGTCGGTGGTCATGACCTTCGTGCCCAATCGCAGCGCGCAGACGGCGCAGGTGAGCTTCGAGCCCGCATTGGCCGGCGTGACGACGCAGGCCACGGTGCCGCTGTCGGCCGGCGAGTGCGGCGACTGGCGCGGCACGCTGTTGGCCGATTTCGCCGATCCGGTGCGCATCGGCTTCGCGGGCAGCTACCCCGCCGCCTGCGGCGAGAAGGTCTGGCCCGTGGCCTATGCGGATCCTCGCAGCTACGCGGCGCGCGCGGTCGGTGGGCTCTGGATCGAGATGGGCGGGCGTATCAAGGGCGTGGTGCGTGAAGGCCGCGTGCCCGCCGAACTCAGGCCCGCTTTCGAAATGCCCTCTCCGCCGCTGGCCGAGGTGATCCGCGACATCAACAAGTACAGCAACAACGTGATGGCGCAGCAGCTCTTCCTCACGCTGGGCCTGCAGCAGAAGAAGCGCGGCTCGCTCGACGGCGCACGCGCGACGCTGCGCCAGTGGTGGAACGACCGCGTCGGCACCGGCGAGGGCCAGCCCGTGTTCGACAACGGGTCGGGGCTCTCGCGCGAGGAGCGCATCAGCGCCGCGGCGCTCGCGAAGATGCTGCAAGTGGCCTGGCGCTCGCCGGTGATGCCCGAGCTGGTGTCGTCGCTGCCGGCCTCGGGCGTCGACGGCACGCTGCGCAAGCGGGGGTTGCGCTCGGACGGCGCGGCCCACCTCAAGACCGGCACCCTGCGCGATGCGGCCGGCGTGGCCGGCTTCGTCCACGCTGCCAGCGGACGGCGCTACGTGGTGATCGCGATCGCGAATCACGCGAACGCCGTCGCGGCGCGACCGGCCTTCGACGCGCTGGTCGACTGGGCTGCGCAGGACTGACGGGTAGCTGACTTTCGTCGCATGTAGGCGAACACCGCTTGCGCCGCAAGCGCCCCCTGCCCAGAATCGAGCGCCAATCCGGAATCCGACCACAGCAGGAGACAAGCCCATGACCCGACTGCCGGCCCTCGCCCTCACGGGCAGCGTATTGATCCTGTCAGGCTGCGGAGGCGGCGACAACGGCTTCGCGTTCAACGTCCCGGCCGTGGTCGACTCGGGCCGCGGTTCGGTCGTGACCTTTCCACCCGAGCGGACCAAGCAACTGACGGTCAACGAGTTCACGGCCCTGATGGGATCGACCCCCCAGGGCACGCAACTGCAGCAGGTCGCCGGGGCGCCCAAGTGCGGTGTGGACATTCGCTACCTGGAGTACCGCACCATCGGCGGCCAGGGGGAGGCCACCAATGCCACGGCCGCCATCATGGTGCCCACCGGCGGCGATCCTTCCTGTACCGGACAGCGCCCGACGGTGCTGTATGCCCACGGCACCACGCCGGCGCGCGACTACAACCTCGCGCGCTGGACCGACGCCAACCAGCCGGCAGGCGGCGAAGGCATGCTGGTCGCGGCCATGTTCGCCGCACAGGGCTACAACGTGGTGGCACCCAACTACGCGGGCTACGACAAGTCGACGCTGACCTACCACCCCTACCTCAACGGCGACCAGCAGGGCAAGGACATGGTCGACGCGCTGACCGCGGCGCGCAAGACCTTCACCGTGATCGGCGCGTCCGACTCGGGCGCGTTGTTCATCACAGGCTATTCGCAGGGCGGCTACGTGGCCATGGCGGCGCATCGCGAGATGCAGGCCACCGGCAAGACAGTGACGGCCTCGGCGCCGCTGTCCGCGCCCTCGGCCATCAGCCTGCTGACCGACTACAGCTTCAGCGGCTGGCCGGCCCTGGGCGCGACCATCTTCACGCCCCTGCTGTCGACCAGCTGGCAGAAGCAGTTCGGCAATGTCTACACGGCCACCAGCGACGTCTATGAAGCCCAGTACGCGCCCGGCATCGACACCCTGCTGCCGAGCCTGACGCCGATCAACACGCTGTTCCAGACCGGCAAGCTGCCACAGCTCGCGCTTTATCCGGCCAACGCGGTGCCGGGGCCGGTCAATCCTTCGCTGGCCATCTTCTACGGTCCGAACAACCTGATCAGGCAGAGCTACCTGACACAGGCGGCCAACGACCTTCAGGCCACGCCCTGCCCCGGCAACGCCCTGCCGGCCACCGCGGCGTCGTTGAGCACGACGTCGCCGCTCGACTGCCAGCCGCTGCTGGGCTTCCGCAAGGCGGCCGTGGCGAACGACCTGCGCAACTGGCTGCCGACCCGGCCCATGCTGATGTGCGGCGGGGCCAACGACCCCACGGTCAATTTCCTGAGCACGCGAGCGACCTCAGGGTACTTCCGTGCCCGCGGCGTGCCGCCTGCAGCGCTGACGGTGGTGGACCTCGAAGATGCCGCGACCAACGATGCGTTCTCGCCCGCACGGTCCGGTTTCGCCACCGCCAAATCGAGCCTGGCCGCGAGCACGACGGGCACGCCGGCTGACCAGGCGCAGGCCGTCACGCTGGCGTATCACGGCACGCTGGTGCCGCCTTTCTGCATGGTGTCGGCGCGCGGCTTCTTCCAGGGTGTGCTGGCGTCGGGACTCTGACGCGCGCTCAGGCCGCGGCCGCGCGTTGCAGGCGGTCGCGAACGCCCTCCCAATCGGGCTCGGCTGGCGGCGCTTCCACCCAAATCAGCTTGACGCCCTCGGCGTCGAAGGCGCGCAGCACGGCGAAGAGTTGTTGCGCCGTCGCTGCCGCGTCGTCCGGCATGCGACGCAGCAACACGCGCTGCGACCGGCTCTTGAGCGCGGTGCGCGACCACACGGCGATGTGCGCGGCATTCGGACCCAGCACATCGAGCCCCATCTGCAAGGCCTTGGCGTCCATCAGGCGCACCTTGGCGCTCGGCGCGTAGTGGGCCTCGAGCGTTCCGGAGGCGCGCGGATCCGGCGCGCCGAGATCGTCCTTGTCGCGCAAGGCTTCGCCGCAGGCCGCTTCGATCTGCGCCCGCGTGATGGCGCCAGGGCGCAGCAGCACCGGCGCGCCGCGACTGCAGTCGACGATGGTCGACTCGATGCCGACTTCGCAGGGGCCGCCGTCGATGACGAGAAGGTCGTCGCCGAATTCCTCCTGCACGTGGAGCGCGGTCGTGGGACTCACGCGCCCGAAGCGGTTCGCGCTCGGCCCCGCGACCCCGTACACGCCTCGTCGCGCGCAGGCCGCGAGCATCGACTGCGCGACAGGGTGCGAAGGGCAACGCAGGCCGATGGTGTCCTGCCCGCCGGCGGCGGCGGTGCCGACGCCTGGCTGCCGCGCGACGATCAGCGTCAATGGACCGGGCCAGAAGGCGCGGACCAGTTTCTGCGCGAACAAGGGAAGCGGTTGGGCGAAATGCGCCAGGGCCTCGGTACCGGTCTCTCCGGCCGCCACATGCACGATCAGCGGGTGGTCGCTCGGCCGGCCCTTGGCCGCAAAAATGCCGGCGACGGCAGTGTCGCTGCCCGCATCGGCGCCCAGGCCGTAGACGGTTTCGGTCGGAAAGGCCACGAGGCCGCCGGCATGCAGGACCCGGGCGGCTTCATCGATGGCGTCGGGCGTGCGGCCGTCGCGGATCATTCCGCTCACTCCGACAGCGGGATGGGCAGGCCCAGCAGCGCCGCGGCAAAGTCCGCCGTGCTGCGAACTGCCTCGACGTCATCGCCGGTGATGTTCAGGTGCCCCATCTTGCGGCCGCGGCGCGCTTCGGTCTTGCCGTAGAGGTGCAGGTGCGTGCCGGGCAGGGCCAGAACATCGGCCCAGCGCGGCTCTTCGGGAACATCGCTGTCGTTGAACCACAAGTCGCCGAGCAGGTTCAGCATGACCGCCACGCTGTGCTGGCGGGGCGGGTTCAGAGGCAGGCCCGCCATCGTCCGCACCTGCAGTTCGAACTGCGACACGTCCGAGGCGTCCATCGACCAATGGCCGCTGTTGTGCGGGCGCGGCGCCATCTCGTTGACGACGAGCGAGCCATTGGCCAGCACGAAGAATTCGACGCACAGCACGCCGACATAGCTCAGGCCTTCGGCGATCGAGCGTGCGGCCGCCACCGCGCGTCGCGCGGTCGACTCGGGCATGTTGTGCGCATGGACTTCGGTAACGGCGAGGATGCCGTCGCGATGCAGGTTGCGCTGCACCGGGAAGTGCACCACCTGCCCGTCCGCACCGCGCGCGACGATCACCGAGCACTCGAAGTCGAGCGGAAGCAGCTTTTCGAGCACGCAGGGGACGCCGCCGCTGTCTTCCCAGGCAGCGGTCAGCTCCGCATGGGTCGCAACCCGCCGCTGGCCCTTGCCGTCGTAACCCAACCGGGCGGTCTTGAGGATGCCGGGGAGCAGGTCCGGCTGCACGGCGGCCAGTTGTTCGGCAGTCTCGATGACGACATAGGGAGCGCAGTCGACGCCGCAAAGCACGAAGTGGCCTTTCTCGCGGATGCGGTCCTGCGCGATCGCCACGGCCGAGGCGGCCGGCGCGACCGGCCGAGCGATTGCGAGGTGTTCGAGCGAAGCGGCCGGCACGTTCTCGAACTCGGTGGTGATGGCGTCCGCGAGGCCCGCGAGACGCGCCAGACCGTCGACATCGGCGTAGTCGGCGTGGATGTGGTGATGGCTCACTCGCCCGGCGGGGCTGTCGGCATCAGGATCGAGCACAGCGGTGAAGTAGCCCATGCTCTGCGCCGCATGCACGAACATGCGGCCCAGCTGGCCGCCACCCACCACGCCCAGCGTGGCGCCCGGCAGGATGGTCGTCACAGCGCGCCCCCGCCCTGCGGTGAAAAAGGAGAGACCTCGGCGGCTTCCACAGGCGGCAGCGTCATCGACTGCGCGGCCTGGGTCTGCTTCTCGCGGAAGGCATCGAGTTGCGCCCGGAGCGCCGGGTTGCCCACCGCCAGCATCGCGACCGCGAACAGGGCCGCGTTGGCCGCGCCCGCATTGCCGATGGCGAAGGTGGCGACCGGCACGCCCTTGGGCATCTGCACGATGCTGTAGAGAGAATCCACCCCCTGGAGATGCCGGCTGGCGACCGGCACGCCGAGCACCGGCACGGTCGTCTTGGCGGCCAGCATGCCTGGCAGGTGGGCGGCGCCCCCGGCGCCTGCGATGATCGCGGCCAGGCCGCGTGGCGCGGCGCTTTCGGCGTAGGCAAACAATTCGTCGGGCATCCGATGGGCCGATACGACCCGGGCTTCGTGAACGATGCCGAATTGCTGGAGAATCTCGACGGCGTTGCGCATCGTCTCCCAGTCGGAGTTCGAGCCCATCACCACACCGACCTGAATTGCTTGCTTCATGGTTCGAATTTTACGTTTCACCCCCAACATCCCGCGATGATCGACATCACCCTCGAAAACTTCCAGACCGAGCTCATCGACGGCTCGATGACCACGCCGGTGCTGCTGGACATCTGGGCCGAATGGTGCGGACCCTGCAAGCAGCTCAGCCCGGTGCTCGAAAAGCTCGAAGTCGAGTACGCCGGCCGCTTCACGCTGGCCAAGCTCGATGCCGACAAGGTGCCGCAGATTTCGCAGCAACTGAGCCAGATGTTCGGCGTGCGCAGCATTCCCTTCTGCGTGATGTTCAAGGAAGGGCAGCCTGTCGACGGCTTCGTCGGCGCGATTCCGGCCGACCAGATCCGCGCTTTCCTCGACAAGCACGTGCCGGGTGCGGACGAGGCCGAGGCCCTGGAACAGGAAGAGTCCGCGCAGGCGGCGCTGGCCGAAGGCGACACCGAAGGTGCCCTCGAAAAGCTGCAGCATGCGGTCGCGACCGACCCCGCCAATGACGATGCACGCTTCGACTACGTCAAGCTGCTGCTGCAGGAGGGCCGCATCGACGACGCCAAGGTCGCGTTCGCGCCGGTGATCGCCAGGACATCGCTGGTGCGCCGCTTCGATTCGCTCCAGCGCTGGATGGACGCGATCGACTTCGCGATGCCCGCCGCGGGCGCAGCGCCCACGATCGCCGATCTGGAGTCGCGCATCGCCGCCAACAAGCGTGATTTCGACGCCCGCTTCGATCGCGCGCGCCTGCTCATGAGCAGCCAGCGCTGGACCGATGCGATGGACGAGCTGCTCGACATCCTGATGCGCGACAAGAGCTGGAACGAGGATCTCGCGCGCAAGACCTACATCGCGGTCCTGGACATCATCGAACCGCCGAGGATCAAGGTGGCCGACGGGCAGATCCCGCCCGACGATCCGACAGTGGCAAGCTACAGGCGCCGACTCAGCAGCGTGGTCCTGAGCTAGCCGTCTCGCATACGATGGCGCCCGTGATCAACCTGCTCCAGAAGGACCAACAGGCCATGCGCTTTCGCCCCGCCGCCCAAGCCGGCGCCATCCCCCTTTACGCAGTCGTCCTGCTCGCTGCAGGCCTGCTGGCCGGTTGCGGCAGCGGCATCAGTCTCGACGAGCCGATCGAAGGCCCGGTCTGGCGTCTCGAACAGCTCGGCAACGAGCCGGTCGCACCGAGCGGCGATCCGCAGCGTGACCCGCAAGTGCAGTTCGACCGGCGCAACGGACGCCTGACCGGTTCGGGCGGCTGCAACCGCGTGACCGGGACTTTCGAGCGCAGCGGCAGCACGCTCAAGATGAGCCAGTTGGCCTCGACACGGGTGGCATGTGCCGATCCGGCGCGCAGCGCGAGCGAATCGCAGTTCTTTGCGGCGCTGCAGGCGACGGCGAGCTACCGGATGCAGGGGCCCTCGCAACTTTCGCTGCTGGACGCCGGCGGGCGTACGATTGCGACGCTGAGCGCGACCCGCTGACCACCTGAACCCGCCGACGCCGGCCCTTACCAGCGGGTCGGCAGCGGGCCCTTGACGTTCATTCGTCCCTGGTTGACTTCGACGTATCCGCCAGCGGCCAGGTCTTTCAGCAGCCGGCTGACCATCTCCCGCGAACAGCCGATTTCACGCGCGATGGCCTGATGCGTGAGGCGCTCGACGATGCAGCGGCTTCCGTCGGCCTGCAGGCTGGCGCGCTCTTCGAGCAGGAGCTTGAGTCGGCCGTAGACATCCAGCAACGCCATGCTGCGCGCGCTTTCGGTCGCCAGCCTTGCGCGCCGGATCAGGCGAACGATCAACGCGAGAGCGAACTCCTTGTCCGCGCCGATGTGCTGCAGCACCGTCTCGCGCGTGACCACGGCACACACCGTCGGCTCGACCGCCTGCACGCTGGCAGAGCGCGGGCCGCCGTCCAGGGACATTTCGCCGACGTATTCGCCGGGCCCATGCAGGGCCAGCGTCACTTCACGACCGCGCGCATCGGAAAGAAAGGCGCGCAGCCGACCCGACAGCACGATGTAGATGGCGCCGCCGGTATCGCCTTCCTCGATGAGCATCGCGTGCGTCCGGTAGCGGCGCTGGACGCCGTGCTCGGCCAGCTTCTGCAAGGGGGGCGGCAGGACGATGGGGTCGACAAGGGATGCTTGGGGCATCCATTGAATATAAGCGTGCCCCCAGGCTGCGCGCAGCGTCGGAGAAGCTCGCTACTCGACCAGCCGCAGGGCCGACACGATCTGCGGCATTCGGGACACGCGGTGCACGACCTCGCGAATGCTGCTGCTGCCCGTTTTCTGCCGCACATTCTTGATGTGAGTGCGCACTGTGGACATCCGAATCCCTTCCAGGCAGGCGATCTCTTCGGCGCCATGGCCGGCGCACAGGCGCGACAACACGTTCTGTTCGGCCCGGGTCAGGTGCCGGGCGCGCGCGAACATCTGCATGGTGAGCGACTCGCAGCCGGGCCGGCGGCTGCACATGATCAGGACGGTGTCGATGGTGGCGCCGCCGTGCACGGCAGCGAGGGGGATGAAGGCGAGCGACAGCGTTTCACCGGCGTGATCGAGTTCGACGATGCCTCGGCAGTCGCGCTCCGCATCCTTGAGCGCCTGGCGAATCTTCGCCTGGGCACTCGGGTTGCCGGCGCACAACATGCCGTCGCCGTTGCGCAGTACCTGGCCCGTGGCCAGCTCGCGGCGCGCCGGGTAGTTGGTATGCAGGATGCGACCGGTCAGGTCGACCAGCAACAGACCGTGATCGATCTCGTCGAGGACCCTGGCGAGCATGCCCGGCTGCAGTGAATCGGGCGGGCTGGCCGTGACAGGACTCCGGTCCTGGACGTAACGAATCTGGAAGTCGGCTGCCGTTTCCATGACGCACTCCTCATTTGTAGGGATGCGCTCAGTTTGGAATACGGCGAGGCTGGCGGGCGGTGACTATTGCCAAGGCGTTTGTGATTTATTCACATTGCCCCCGGAGAGGGCTTGACTTCAGCCCGTCAGCCGTTGCAGGGCCTCGCGGTACTTCGCGGCGGTCTTCTCGATCACTTCAGCCGGCAGGCGCGGCGCTGGCGGCGTCTTGTCCCAGGGCTTGCCGTTGATCCGCGTGGCCTCGAGCCAGTCGCGCACGAACTGCTTGTCGTAGCTTGGCGGATTGGTGCCCGCGGCGAGCGCCGCCTCGTAGCCTTCGACTGGCCAGTAGCGCGAGCTGTCGGGGGTCAGCACCTCGTCCATCAGCACCAGGGTGCCGGCCTCATCCAGACCGAACTCGAACTTGGTGTCGGCAATGATCATGCCCTGGCCGAGCGCGATCTCGGCGGCCGCTTCGTAGATCGCGATGCTGGTCTCGCGTATCTGCTGCGCGAGCTTGGGGCCGACGACCTCGACCACCTTGTCGTAACTGATGTTCTCGTCGTGCGCGCCCGCCTCCGCCTTGGCCGCGGGCGTGAAGATCGGCCGCGGGAGCTTGCTCGCGTTGGTCAGCCCCTCGGGCAGCGGCACGCCGCAGACGGCTCGGTTTTCCTGGTATTCCTTCCAGCCACTGCCCGCCAGGTAGCCACGCACGACGGCTTCGACGGGAATCGGCTTGAGCCGCTTGACCAGCATCGAGCGGTCCTTCACCTGCGGCACTTCGTCGGGCGTCACCACGCTTTCAGGCGCATCGCCGGTCAAATGATTAGGGCACAGGTGACCCAGCCGGTCGAACCACCACAGCGCCATCTGCGTGAGGATCACGCCCTTGCCGGGGATAGGCTCGCCCATGATCACGTCGAAAGCGGAGAGCCTGTCGCTCGCGACCATGAGGATGCGGTCATTGCCGACGGCATAGTTGTCGCGCACCTTGCCGCGCGCGAGCAGCGGAAGGCTCTGGATGGTGGAGGTGTGGACGGTGGTCATGGGGATGCTTCTGGAGCTGTGCGTGGACGTCGCAGATTGTGCGCGCGGCGCCACTCAGAAAAAAGCCACCGCGAAGGTGGCTTCTGCCTCAGGGAGAAGTGATCAGACGACTTCCTGGATCAGTTCGCCCTTGGCGTACTTCGCGGCGACGATTTGCAGGTTGTCGCCCTTGATCTTGGGACCCTGGCCTTCGCAGCCGAACTCGATGTAGCGCTGCTTGCAGATCAGGCGGGCGGCTTCGCGCGCCGGCTTCAGCCATTCGCGGGCATCGAACTTCTCGGGGTTCTCGGCGAGGAACTTGCGCACGGCGCCGGTCATCGCCAGGCGGATGTCGGTGTCGATGTTGATCTTGCGCACGCCATGCTTGATGGCTTCCTGGATTTCCTCCACCGGCACGCCGTAGGTTTCCTTCATGTTGCCGCCGTACTGGCGAATGATCGCCAGCAGTTCCTGCGGCACGCTCGACGAGCCGTGCATCACCAGGTGGGTGTTGGGAATGCGGCGGTGGATTTCCTTGATGCGGTCGATCGCCAGGATGTCGCCGGTGGGCTTGCGGGTGAACTTGTAGGCGCCGTGGCTGGTGCCGATGGCGATGGCCAGCGCGTCGATCTGCGTGCGCTTGACGAAATCGGCGGCCTGCTCCGGATCGGTCAGCAGTTGATCGCGCGTCATCGTCGCGTCTGTACCGTGGCCATCTTCCTTGTCGCCCTTCATGGTCTCGAGCGAGCCGAGGCAGCCGAGTTCGCCTTCGACCGTGACGCCGTACTTGTGCGCCATGTCGGCAACCTTCTTGGTCACGTCGACGTTGTAGTCGTAGCTCGCGATGGTCTTGCCGTCGGCTTCGAGCGAACCGTCCATCATCACCGAGCTGAAGCCCAGGTCGATGGCGCCCTTGCAGACGTCCGGGCTCTGGCCGTGGTCCTGGTGCATCACCAGCGGGATCGTCGGATAGGCCTCGATGGCCGCCTGGATCAGATGCTTGATGAAGGCTTCGCCCGCGTACTTGCGAGCGCCGGCGCTGGCTTGCAGGATGACGGGCGCGCCGACTTCCTTGGCGGCCTCCATCACGGCCTGGACCTGTTCGAGGTTGTTGACGTTGAACGCCGGGATGCCGTAGCCATTGGCGGCGGCGTGGTCGAGCAGTTCGCGCATCGAGACGAGTGCCATTGGAATTACCTCGCGGGAAATCTAGGGATGGATCGGAAAAACTCCAACGATTCTACTAACCACCCCCGCCAACGGCCCCCCAAGGCCCCCCCAAGGCCCCAGAGCCTAGTCCCCCCATTCGGGAAACACCGCGGAACCGGCTCCGCCGGGCCGCAAGGTGTTGCCCCCGGTAGGGGGTAGGCGGCCACACGAAGTGGGCAAGCCTGGGGGCGAGTCAACTGACCCTACAGATCTTGAGCATGTTCGTGCCACCCGGCGCACCCATCGGCTCGCCGCAGGTGATCGCGTAGATATCGCCCGTCTGCACGATGCCCCGCCTCTTCAGGTGGGCTTCGGCCCGCTCGAGCGCCGTGTCGCGGTCGCTCTCCGAATCCATCAGCAGCGGTCGAACGTTGCGATACAACGCCATCTTGCGCTGTGTCGACAGGCGCGACGTCAGCGCATACATGGGGATGTGCGCACGATGGCGGCTCATCCACAGGGGCGTGGAGCCCGACTCCGTCAGCGCGACGATCGCCTTGGCGCCGAGATGATGGGCGGTGAAAAGCGCACCCATCGCGATCGACTGGTCGATGCGGCTGTACTTCTGGCCGCTGAAATCGGCATCGAGGTGCGGATCTTCCGCGGCTTCGGCAGCCTCGCAGATGCGGCTCATTTCCTGCACGGTCTCGAGGGGATAGCGCCCGGAAGCGGTCTCGGCCGAGAGCATCACCGCGTCCGTGCCGTCGAGCACCGCATTGGCGACGTCGCTGACTTCAGCACGCGTGGGCACCGGGTTGGTGATCATCGATTCCATCATCTGCGTGGCGGTGATGACGACCTTGTCCATCTCGCGGGCCATGCGGATCATCTTCTTCTGCAGCGCCGGCACGGCGGCATTGCCGACCTCGACGGCCAGATCACCGCGCGCGACCATGATGCCGTCGCTCGCGCGCAGGATTTCTTCCAGCTTGGGAATGGCCTCGGCGCGTTCGATCTTGGCGATCATGCCGGGCTTGTGCCCGAATTCCGCCGCAGCCACGTTGCAGAGCTGCCGCGCCATCTCCATGTCGGTCGCGTTCTTCGGGAAACTCACGGCCACGTAGTCCGCCTGGAAGCTCATCGCGGTCTTGATGTCTTCCATGTCCTTGGCGGTCAGCGCCGGCGCCGTGAGGCCGCCACCCTGCTTGTTGATGCCCTTGTTGTTGGACAACTCGCCGCCCAGTCGCACCGTGGTGAAGACGCTGTCGCCCTTTACTGCATCGACCGTCAGGACGATGAGCCCGTCGTTCAGCAGCAGGCTGTCACCTGGCTTCACGTCGCGCGGGAGGTCCTTGTAGTCCAGTCCCACGGCGTCGATGTCACCGAGCTCGGTTCGCGATGCGTCGAGCACGAATTTCGCGCCGGGCTCGAGCCAGATCTTCCCCTCGGCGAACTTGCCGACCCGGATCTTCGGGCCCTGCAGGTCGGCCATGATCGCCACTTCCCGGCCCGTACGGCGGGCCGCGTCGCGCACCATCGCAGCGCGATTGATGTGGTCTTGCGCGGTGCCGTGACTGAAGTTGAGCCGCACCACGCTGACCTTGTGGTTGATCATCTGTTCCAGCAGATCGGGCGAACTCGATGCCGGACCCAGCGTCGCGACGATCTTGGTGGCATGTCGTGGAAGGCGAGGCGTGCTCATGAAGGTCTCCAGTTTGTATTCCACACTGTATACACTTTGCCCCCCACCCGCCAGCGTTTTGTGACTCCCTTCCAGAAACACCGAGGGACCGGCTCCGCCGGCCCTCCGGTGTTGCCCCCGGCAGGGGGTAGGCGAAGCGACACGAAGTGCGCGCAGCCTGGGGGCGAGCTTATCCAGCGCGTTTCGAGAGGATCTCGAACGCCGGCAGCGTCTTGCCCTCGAGGATTTCCAGGAACGCGCCGCCGCCCGTCGAGATGTAGCCGATCTTGTCTTCGATGCCGTATTTGGCGATAGCGGCCAAGGTGTCGCCGCCGCCGGCGATCGAGAAAGCCTTGCTGTCGGCGATGGCATGAGCGATCGTTTTCGTGCCATTGGCGAAGGCGTCGAACTCGAACACGCCCACGGGCCCATTCCACACCACGGTGCCGGCCTCGCGCAATTGAGCGGCCAGGAGGTCGGCGGTCTTCGGTCCGATGTCGAGGATCAGGTCGTCATCCGCCACGTCGCTCGCGTCCTTCACCGTCGCGCGCGCATCGGCGGCGAAGGTCTTGGCCGTGACGACGTCCACCGGGATCGGCACCGCTGCGCCGCGCGCACGCATGGCCTCGATCACGGCCTTGGCCTCGTCGAGCAGATCGGGTTCTGCCAGCGACTTGCCGATCTTCAGCCCCGAGGCCAGCATGAACGTGTTCGCGATGCCGCCGCCGACGATCAGCTGATCGACCTTGTCGGCCAGGCTCTTGAGGATGGTGAGCTTGGTGCTGACCTTGGAGCCCGCGACGATCGCCACCAGCGGCCGCTGCGGCTGGGCCAGCGCCTTGGTGATGGCGTCGATCTCCGCCGCCAGCAGTGGGCCGGCGCAGGCCACCTTGGCGAACTGCGCGATGCCGTAGGTCGTGGCTTCGGCGCGGTGCGCCGTGCCGAAGGCGTCGTTGACGTAGATGTCCGTCAGCGCGGCGAGCTTGCGAGCGAGCCCCTCGTCGTTCTTTTTCTCGCCCTTGTTGAGGCGGCAGTTCTCGAGGAGGACAACCTGGCCGGGCGCCACCTGCACGCCATCGACCCAGTCGGATACGAGCGGCACTTCGCGGCCCAGCAGTTCGCCCAGGCGCGCTGCGACAGGCGCCAGCGAGTCCTCGGGCTTGAACTGGCCTTCGGTCGGCCGGCCGAGGTGGGAGGTGACCATCACTGCGGCGCCCGCATCGAGCGCCAGCTTGATGCACGGCACCGAGGCACGGATGCGCGTGTCTTCGGTGATGCGACCCGTGTCGTCCTGCGGCACGTTGAGGTCGGCTCGGATGAACACGCGCTGGCCGGAGACTTTGCCTTGCGCACAGAGGTCGGTGAATCGAAGAACGTTCATGGGATTGGGCAGTTTGGATGCGAATGAAGGTGCCTCGACGGGCAGCAGCGGACATTGTAGGTTTCGCCCGCTTTCAGGCGAATGTCAGCCGGCGAGGCCGGGCTTCTGAACGAAGCCTTCCAGCAATTCGACGAAGCTGGCCGCCGCCGGGGACAGCGAACGCTTCGACGCGCCATACACGCACACCTCGCGGTGGAAGTCCGGCTGATCGAGCCGAATCATCTGAAGCCCGTGGGCGCGCACCAGCGACGCGGAGTAGGTCGGGCAGACGGTCAGGCCCAGACCGGAAGCGACCATGCCGAGCGCAGTCGTCATGTACGACACCTCCTGGGTGGTCGCGCGCAGCATGAATTCCCGCGCGTCGGCATCGAGCTCGGGCAGCACGCGCTGTCGAAAGTCACGCGTCGGTGCAATGAAGGTGTAGGGCCCGAGTTCGCTCCAGCGCACCTTTCGGCGGCGCGCGAAGGGGTGGTCCGGCGGGCAGATCAGCCAGTGACGGTCGCGGAACAACGTGCGTCGCTCGATGGTGGATTCGACGGCCACGTCCTGCCCCACGGCGAGTTCGACCTCGCCCGAAAGCACGCCGTCCAGCAAGTGCTCGGGCAGCGTGTCGGCCAGGCGCACGTCGACGTCCGGATGGCGCTCGCGATAAGCGGCGATCACGCGCGGCATCAACGTGCAGGCCATGAGCTGCGGCGCGGCCAGGCGCAGCACGCCCTTCTTCTTGTCGCGCAGGTCGGTCACGCCGGCCACGGCGCCTGCAAGGTCCGCCAGCAGGCGCTGCACCGAAGGCTGGAATTCGCGCCCGGCCTCGGAGAGCAGCACGCGCCGCGTGTGGCGATCGAAGAGCTGCACGCCCATCTCGCGCTCCAGTTCGCGCACCAGCACGCTCAATGCCGATTGCGTGAGATGCAGGGTCGAGGCCGCCGCCGTGAAGCTGCCGGTTTCGGCGACCGCGGCGAAGGCTCGCAACTGGCGCAATGTCAGATTCATGGCCGCAGTTCATCAATCAATGAATTTATTTCGATTGAATCATAAGAAGAACAACGGCCCAATCCCTCCAAGCCCCCCTGATGGAGACAAACCATGCCCGCCGAGACCGCGCCTCTCGCCACATCACCCGTGCCGGTGCAAGGCCTGCACCACTTTGCCTGGCGCTGCCGCGACAGCGAAGAAACCCGGCGCTTCTACGAAGACCTGCTGGGCCTCCCGCTGACCCACGTGATCAAGAGCGATCACGTACCCAGCACGGGCGAGTTCTGCCCTTACGTCCACATCTTTTTCCAGATGCGGGACGGCTCTCACCTCGCCTTCTTCGATCTCGGAGACGATGTCGCAGCGCTTCCGTCGCCCAACACGCCCGCGTGGGTCAACCACATCGCGCTGCGCGTCGATTCGGTCGATGAACTGATGGCAGCGAAGGCCCGACTCGAAGCGGCCGGCGTCGACGTGCTGGGCCCCACGGACCATCACATCATCGAGTCGATCTACTTCTTCGACCCCAACGGCATCCGCCTCGAACTCACCACGCCCACGGTATCGAAGGCGGAAATGGACGCCCACGCACAGCGCGCCCGCGCCGAGCTGGACGCATGGACGGTGCGAAAGGCCGAATTGCGGAAGGCTGCGAACCATGGCTGATCTGCAACTGGCCGTCATCGACGTCAAGCCCGGTGCGTCGCTGGAAAGCCAATCGGGCCTGCAGATGCTGCGCCCGCGCATCTACGGCGCGTACCGCGCGCCGAGCGGTCCGAAGAAGGTCGCTGCGATCGTGATGCACCCCACCAGCAATTTCATGGGCCACTACCTGATCGACCCGCTGGCCGAGCGCGGCATCTGCTGCATGGGCCTGAACTCGCGCTACATGGGCAACGACACGGTACTGCTGATGGAACGCGCCATCCAGGACCTGGGCGCTGGTGTGCAGTTCCTGCGGGCGGCCGGGTACGAGAAGGTCGTGCTGATCGGCAACTCGGGCGGTGCCGCGCTGGCGAGCTTCTATCAGTCGCAGGCAGAGAAGCTCACGGCACACCACTTTCCGGATGGCGACCCGACGCACCTGCATCCCGGCGACCTGCCGCCGGTGGATGGCATCGCGCTGTGCGCGGCGCATCAGGGCCGATCGAAGCTGATGCGCGACTGGATCGATCCCTCTGTCACCGACGAGCACGATTCGATGTCGGTGGACCCCGCGCTGGACATGTACGACGCGCGCCACGAAGTGCCTTACAGCGCCGAATTCCTCGCACGCTTCAGTGCGGCCCAGAAGGCTCGCCTCGACCGCATCGAGCACTGGGCGCTGGAGCGCTTGCGGATGCTGCGCAGCACGCCCGGTGCGCCGCGCGACCAGGCTTTCATCGTCTACCGCACGCATGCGGATCCGCGATGCGTGGACCTGTCGATCGATCCGAACGATCGCGCACCGGGCAGCGTCTGGGGCGATGCACGGCAGGTGAACTATTCGGCCAATGCGATGGGCCGCACCACCTCGCTGACAGCGTTCCTGTCGCAATGGTCCTCGCGCTCGCAGGCCGACGGTCCGTCGAATCTCTCGCGCACGACGGTGCCCAAGCTGCTGCTGACCTACACGGGCGACCAGTCGACCTTCCCGAGCACGCGCGATGCATGGATGGCCGCGGGCGGCACGCGCATCCGCAACGTCGACATCGTCGGCGGCAACCACTACCTCGCCGGGCAGCCGGAGCTGGTGCTTCAGGCTGCCGATGCGGTTGCCGAATGGGCGCACGCGCTGTGAACACGCCCGACATTCCGATGGAAACCTACGCCTTCGCCCCCGAATACGAACTGCCGCACTGGCCCTTCGTGCCGCCGCCCGAGCTGGACCGCGAAACCATCACCCGCCATCCGATCGTGATCGTCGGCGCCGGCCCGGCCGGACTGACATTGGCCTGCGACCTCGCACGCCGCGGCGTGCGCGCCGTGCTGCTGGACGAGGACGACACGGTCGGCGTGCGCGGTGCCTCGTCGCGCGGCATCTGCTACGCGCAGAAGAGCCTGGAGATCTTCGCGCGTCTCGGCGTCTACGAGCGCATCGCCGGGAAAGGTATCACCTGGTCCTTCGGCCGCACCTTCTCCGGCGAGCAGGAGGTCTACAACTTCAACCTGAAGACCGACAGCGTCTCGGTGCAGCCGCCCTTCATCAACCTGCAGCAGTTCTACGTCGAGTGGTTCCTGGTCGACCGCATTCTCGAACTCGGCCTGACCGACCTGCGATGGAAGAACCGCGTGACGCAAGCGACGCCGCTCGCCGACGGCGTCCGGGTGCAGGTCGAAACCCCGGCCGGCAACTACACGATCGAGGCGGATCACCTGATCGACGCGACCGGCGCCAACAGCCCGATCCGCACCCAGCTCGGCATCGATGCGCATCCGTCGCGCAGCACCGACCGCTGGTGCATCAGCGACGTGCGCTTCAAGAAGCCGCTGCCGACCGAACGCTGGACCTGGGTCGACGCAAGTTTCAACGAAGGCCGCGCCGTCTGGCAGCACCTGATGGGCGACGGCGTCTGGCGCATCGACTACCAGATGCCCGAGAACTGCGACACGGCCCACATCAGCAAGCCGGAAGTGGCCGGCGCGCGCTTGCGGGAGCAGCTCGGACCGGGCGTGGAGTTCGAGTTCGTCTGGATCGGGCCCTATGGCTATCGCGATCACCTGCTCGACAACTTCCGGCATGGCCGCATCCTCTTCATCGGCGATTCGGCGCATGTCGTGAGCCCCTTCGGCGCGCGAGGCGGCAACAGTGGCATCCAGGACGCGGCCAATCTCGGCTGGAAGCTGGCACTGGTCGCGCAGGGGCAGGCGGATGACGCACTGCTCGACACCTACGATGCCGAGCGGCGCCCGGCTGCGGCGGAGAACCTCCGCGTCACCAGCCGGTCGGCGCGATTCCTCGCGCCGCGATCGCCGGCCGAGCACACCCTGCGACGTGCGGTGGTCGCGCTTGCATCGCGTCATGCTTTCGCTCGGGCGCTCGTGAACACGGGTCGCATGTCGGTCGCCAACGAGTATCCCGTCGCACCCCATCTGCCCGAAGGCGCGCGGACGGTGCAGAACCTCCCGCTGCGGCGCATGGACGGAACGCAGGCCACGCTGATGGACCTGCTGGCCGACGGCACACAATGCCTCGGCCTCTGGTTCGCACCGACTCGCGCGCAAGCTGCAGTTGCGGCCGACACCGCTGCGTCATTACCGCTTCGCCTCGTGGCCGTAGGCGGCGACAGCCACCTGCCCACGCTGCAGCCCGACGATGCGCTGGCGCGCCAACTCGGCAATCCGGCGGCCGGCAGCCTGTGCCTCGTGCGCCCTGACGCCTATCGCGCCGCGGTGCTGAGCCATCCGACGCCCGCATCGATTTCGGCCGCGGTTCATACCGCGCTGGCCCATCGCTGAGAAAGACAGAACGCCATGATCACCGAGCCCCACATCCCCGATCCCGACGGCTTCTATGCGGCCTGGGTCGGCGCCATCGAAGGACTGACCGAATCCCAAAGCGGCGACTTCAATGCCCGTCTCGTGCTCCTGCTTGCCAACCAGTGCGGCGACCAGTCCGTGCTGCTGGACTGCATCGCCGCGGCGCGCGAGAGCGGCGAGTCCACCCATCCCGTCACACAAAGCCCCGCATGAACGCAACCGTCTCCTTCGCCTCCGCCTCCGACACCCGCGAGCAGAAGCCGCAAGTCCGCGAGCTCGCACCCAACGTGTACGGCTACATCAGCGACTTCGATCCCAACTGCGGCTTCATCGTCGGCGACGAGCACGTCGTGTTGATCGACACCCGGCCCACGCCGCGCATGGCGCGCGACTTCCTGGCCGACATCCGCGCCGTTACCGACAAGCCGATCAAGTTCATTGTTCTGACGCACTATCACGCGGTGCGCGTGATGGGCGCGAGCGCCTTCGACGAAGTGCAGGCCATCATCGCCAGCCAGGGCACGCTGGACTGGGTTCGCGAGCGCGGGCAGGCCGATTTCGATTCGGAAGTCGGTCGCTTTCCGCGTCTCTTCGCCGGCGTCGAGGAGATCCCGGGGCTCACGGTCCCGACCATGGCATTCGAACGCGAGATGAGCTTGTGGCTCGGCACCCGCGAAGTGCGGCTGATGTGCCTCGGCCGTGGCCATTCGGGTGGCGACACCGTCGCGTGGCTGCCTGACTGCGGCGTTCTGTTCTCCGGCGATGTCGTCGAGAACCGCTGCGGGGTCTATGCCGGTGATGCCTATATCCAGGACTGGGCCGGCACGCTCGATGCCGTCGCGGCACTCAGGTCCCAAGTGCTCGTGCCCGGCCGCGGCGCCGTGCTGAAGGGCGAGGCGGCATGCGCCGAAGCGATCGAACTCACGAAGGGCTTTCTGTCCACACTGATTGGCAGCGTGCGCTCAGGCATCGACGCAGGCGACAGCCTCCGCGGTTGCTTCGAGCGCGCCGAGAAGGCCATGAAGCCGCGCTTCGGCGACTGGCCCGTTTTCCAGCACGTACTGCCCTTCGACGTGTCGCGCGCCTATGACGAACTGCGCGGCATCGAGCACCCCGTCGTGTGGACGGCGGACCGCGACCGCGCGCTGTGGCAGACCCTGCGCGGCTGATTCCAGATTTCCTTCAACCCCGGAGACAAACGATGAAACGATTCCTGCAACTGCTCGCCGCCGGCCTGACGCTCGCGGCGGCCAGCCATGCGCCCGCGCAGACCGCGTATCCCAGCCAGCCCGTGCGCTGGATCGTCCCCTACGTGGCAGGCGGCGGAACCGACAACCTCGCGCGTGCGCTCGCCGATGCGATGCAGCCATCGCTCGGCCAGCCGATCGTCATCGACAACCGTCCGGGCGCGTCGACCAACATCGGCGTCTCGGTGCTGATGCAGGCCAAGCCCGACGGCTACACGATCATGCAGGCCGAGAACGCGGCGCTGCTGTTCAACGAGCACATGTTCGCCAAGCTCCCGTACAAGCCCGCCACCGACTTCACCTACATCGGCACCATCGGCCGCTTCCCCGTCGCGCTGGTGGTCCATCCCGACTTCCCGGCCAAGACGGTCGCGGAATTCGTGAGCTACGTGAAGGCCCATCCCGACAGCGTGAGCTACGCCTCGCCCGGCAACGGCTCGCCGCACCACATGGCGATGGAACTCTTCAAGCAGAAGGCAGGCATCAGCATCCAGCACGTGCCGTACAAGGGCGCTGCGCCCGCGATGACCGACATCATGGGCGGGCAGGTGCCGACCATGATGCTGGACCTCGCATCCGGACTGCCGATCATCAAGTCGGGCAAGGTGCGGGTGCTGGCGATCGCCCTGCCGCAGCGGGCGAGCGCGCTGCCCGATGTGCCGACCTTTGCGGAGCTGGGCTACAAGGACGTCAACGCCTATGCCTTCCACGGGCTCATCGGCCCGGCCGGCATGCCGCCGGAAGCCGTGAACCGCATCAATAGCGAATTGAAGAAGGCGATGCAGGCGCCGAAGGTGGTGAAGCTGTTCTCGGAATTCGGCTTCGAGGCGCTCCCGGGAACGCCGCAGGATTTCTACAAGCTGTCGAGGGCGGAAAGCGAGCGCTGGGGGCAGATCATCAAGACGGCGGGGGTGCAGCTGGACTGACTACCAGCCCAGCCCCAGGTGCAGTGGGAGGTAGATCGCCATCCCCGCCAGCATCGTCCCCAGCACGCCACGCCGCCAGAAGAAGTACGCCGCGCCGGCCGCAGCCCCGTAGAGCCGCGCATCCTTCAAGGTCGAAATCAGATGGCCCTGCGTCATGACGATCTCGGGAATGATCACCGCCGCCAGCGCGGCGACCGGCGCGTAGTGCAATGCGCGGTGCGCCCACTCCGGCAGGCCCCAGGGCCGGTCGAGAATGAAGAAGAAGCAACGCGTGAGCACGGTGACGCCGGCCAGGCCGATGATCACGGCCAGGGTCCACAGATCGGTTTCGCCGCCGTGGATCATTTGTCGTCCTCTGCATCGGGATCGAGCCCGAACTGCTTCTCGAGCCAGAAGCACAGCAGCACGGCAACGCCGATGCCCGTCACGATGTTCAGCTTGAGCGGCAATGCGTACGCTGCCACGGCCGTGACCCCGGCGATCAGGGCCGCCAGCAGGCGCAGTCGCGTGGTCGCCATGGAGCAGACGATCGCGACAAGGCTCAGCACGCCGGCAAAGCCCAGCCCCCAGCTCTGCGGGATCATGTTCGCGAGCACGATGCCGAGCAGGCTCATGCCCATCCACGCGCACCACGTCACGAAGTAGTTGCCCGTGAGGTAGGCCTCCTGCGACTGCTTCTCGGCCTCCGTCACGGGCGGCTGCGGATACTTCCGCGTGAAGAGCGCATAGCTCATGTCGGCCGTGAGGTAGCCGTGTGTCATGCGCCGCCAGCGCGGCATGTGCATGAGGTAGGGGCGCAGGTGCAGGCTGAAGACGACGAAGCGCAAGTTGACGCAGAAGCCCGTCGCCAGCACGACCCAGGCCGGCGCGCCCGCGATCAGCAGCGGAATGGCCGCGAGCTGGGAACTGCCGGCGTAGACCAGCAAGGTCATCGCGATGGACTCGAAGACGCTCATTCCCGCCTTGAGCATGGCCACCCCGGTCATCAGGCCCCAGGCGCCGATGCCCACTGCGGCGGAAGACATGTCGCGCACGCCCTGGCCGAACTCCGGCTGGCGACGGATCGAAGGGGAAAGGAACATCAGCCGAAGACCTGGCCGGGCTTCACGTCGAAGCCGCGCAGGAAGTCGGCCACCGGCAGGCGTTTGCCGCCGGCGCGTTGCAGTTCAGTCAGAGTAACCAGGGAGCCCTTTGCGGCCACGGTGATGCCTGAAGGCGTCACCGCGAGCACCGTGCCGGGCACTTCGACCGGCGCGCCTGCCTGGGCCTCTGCGGCCCAGAGCTTCACGGTCTCGCCATCGAGCGCGCTACTGGCGCCGGGGAACGGGTCGAAGGCGCGGACGCGGCGCACGATCGTCGCGGCGTCCAGCGTCCAATCCACCTGCGCCTCGGCTTTCTCGACCTTGTGGGCGTAGGTCACGCCCTCGGAGGGCTGGGGTTCCGCGTGCAGCGTCCCGGCTTCGGCCTGACGCAGCGCGTCGACGATCATCCGCCCGCCCAGCGCGGCCAGCCGGTCGTGCAGGCGCGCCGTGGTGTCGTCGCCGATCGTCAGCGACTCGCGCAACAGCATGTCGCCGGTGTCGAGGCCGGCATCCATCTGCATGATGGTCACGCCGGTGTCGGCGTCGCCTGCTTCGATCGCGCGGTGAATGGGCGCCGCGCCCCGCCAGCGCGGCAGGAGGCTCGCGTGGATGTTGAGGCAGCCGAGGCGCGGTGCGTCGAGCACCCATTGGGGAAGAATCAGGCCGTAAGCGGCGACGACCATCACGTCGGCCTTCGCGTCAGCAATGGCGGTGCGCGCGGCGGCGGCGTCTTCGGGGTACTTGCCGTCGAGCCGAAGGCTGCGCGGCTGGGCGACGGGCCAGTTGCGGCCCACCGCGAATTGCTTGACGGGAGAGGCCTGGAGCTTCATTCCGCGGCCGGCGGGCCGGTCGGGCTGGGTCAGTACCCGCACGATGTCGAAGCCTGCGCCGGCGATCGCTTCAAGCGCAACGCGGGCGAACTCGGGCGTGCCCGCAAAAACCAACCTCATGTGCCGCTCACCGACCCGTTTCAGTATCGCGAAACAGTTCGTCCGCGGTGTGATAGTGGTCGACGAACCCTGTTGGATCGATATAGATATAGAGCAGTCGCCGATTGTTGAGCGACTTGAAGTGCCAGGCCCAGACTTCGCCGTCGAAGGAAGTCACCCGCGAGATCTCGAAGGGGCGACCGTAGGTGCGCAGCACATCCTCGGTGCGCCACTCGCCGGGCTTGATGGTGCTGTCGAACAGGCCTTCGAAGAGTTCCTGCCGGATGGAGAAGACTTTTCCACTCGCGTCGATGTCGATGTTGGTCACCGCGTAGCCCGAGGGCGCCCGCGAATATTGGAAACGCTCGCCGCCGCCGGGCAGCGGATAGGTGCTGGTCGGCTTGCCCAGTCGGTCCAGAGTCGTCGCTCGGTCGGTGCCCAGTGGCAGCCGGGTTGGTTCGCTGACACAGCCCGCCAGGACCGCCGCCAACACCAGTAGCCCCAGGGATCTGAACATCAACGTCTTCCTTCTCGTTGTTCGAGTTTCTGGTCTTCGCGCTGCTGCTTGAGCAGCTTGCTCTTGATGCGATTGCGCTTGAGCGGAGAAAGATATTCGACGAACACCTTGCCGAGCAAGTGGTCCAGCTCGTGCTGGATGCAGACGGCCAGCAGCCCTTCGGCCTCGATGGTCCGTGGCTCGCCGTCGAGATCGAGTGCGGTCACGCGGACCGCCGTCGAGCGCTCGACGCCGTCATAGATGCCGGGCACGGAGAGGCAGCCCTCTTCGTTGAGAACCTTTTCATCACTGGCCCAGACGATCTCGGGATTGATGAGGACGATCGGCGTGTCACGGTCCTCGGAGACATCGATGACGACCAGCCGTTCATGCACGTCGACCTGCGTCGCCGCGAGACCGATGCCGTTGGCGTCGTACATGGTCTCCAGCATGTCGGCGACCAATGTCTTGATGCGAGCATCCACACCCTGGACTGGCTTCGCGACCGTATGCAGTCGCGCGTCGGGGTAACTCAAAATGGTTCGTTTGGCCATGAAAGCGAGGAAAAGTTGTCGCTATTTTCGCCATTTCCACGACGCGCCGAGGCGCTCCGAGGTCATATACGTTGCCCAATCAAGGGCTTCAGCGCAAAATTCGTAGCAAATTGTGAGGATTCGTACAAGCTGCCCGGCGCAGCGCGTGCCACCACCATAAACCATGAACAAACTCCGTATCAACAAAGGTCTGCGTCCGAGCTTCTTCGCTACGCTGACGGCGATCACCGTGGCGAGCATGGGTGGCACGGCGGCTTTCGCGCAGAACTATCCCGTCACGCCGCAGCAGCGGGCCACGGCTCAGCAGACGGCGCAGGCGGGCATTCCGGTGAGCGAACTCGCACCGAATGCGCCGGACGAATACACGGTGAAGCCTGGCGACACGCTCTGGGCCATTTCACGGCTCTATCTGCGCAGCCCGTGGCGCTGGCCGGAGTTGTGGGGCATGAACATCAGCGAGATCTCGAACCCGCACCGGATCTATCCGGGCCAGGTGCTCTATCTCGACAAGACCGGCGGCCGCGCCCGCCTGAGCACGCGCCGCGGTTCCGGCGGGCCCGAAGGCACGGTCAAGCTGTCGCCGCGCACGCGCTACGAATCGCTGTCGGGCATGGCGCTGCCGACGCTCAATCCGAGCCTGATCGAGCCCTTCCTGAGCGAGCCGATCATCATCGACGACAACACGCTCGCGAGCGCGCCGCACATCGTGGCCGGCAACGACAGCCGCGTGCTCCTGGCCCGCGGCGACCGTGCGTATGCGCTGGGCGATACCAATTCGCCACTGATGGAGGCGGCCGGCCCGATCCAGACCTTCCGCATCTTCCGCAACGCGACGCCGCTGACCGACCCGGCGACGGGCGAACTCCTTGGCTACGAGGCCGCGTACCTCGGCCGGGCCCAACTCAAGCGCAGCCAGTCGGTCGAAGGGCAGTTGGTCGAAGGCAAGGAAGTGGTGAACGTCGTCCCGGCGACCATCGACATCATTGCGGCACGCGAGGAAATGCGCGCCGGCGACCGCCTGCTGCCGGAACCCCAACGCCAGCTGATGAGCTACGCGCCGCGCGCGCCTGAACAGGTGATCAACGGCCGCATCGTCTCGGTGTACGGTAATGCCGTGCAGTTCGTGACGCAGAACCAGATCGTCGTGATCAACAAGGGCACGCGCGACGGCATTGAGGCCGGTCATGTGCTGGCCATCCTCAAGAACGGCGAAACCATCGTCGACCGTGCGTCCAACCCGAACTACGACGGCAAGCAAGTCGTGAAGCTGCCGAACGAGCGCATCGGCCTGCTGATGGTGTTCCGCCCGTTCGAGAAGGCCTCCTACGCACTGGTGCTCGAGATCAGCGATGCGCCGAAGCCCGGCGACTTGCTGGTCAACCCCTGATGGCCGCTTCGCTTTCGCGTGGAGCATGAAGAACTCGCAGGCTGGCTGCGCCTTTCGCTGACGCCGGGCATCGGCAACGCCGCCGGCCGCAAGCTGCTCGCCGCCTTCGGCCTGCCCGCCGACGTTTTCCGCCAGACGCCCGACGCACTCCAGCAGGTCGCGACGGAGGCGCAGGTGCAGGCGTTGCTCCGGGAGCCGCCGGAACTGCCGGCGCTGGTCGCCAACACGCTCGACTGGCTGCAGCGCACCGACAGCCAGGGCGCGACTCGGCGCATCCTGACCCTGGGGGATGCCGGCTATCCGGCGTCGTTGCTCGAGACGGCGGATCCGCCGCTGATGCTCTACCTGCTCGGTGCGCGCGAATTCGATCTCACGCAACTCGGTCGCAGCATCGCCATGGTCGGCAGCCGCAATCCCACATCGCAGGGTACGGAGAGCGCGCGGGCGTTTGCGCGAGCCTTCGGCGAAGCGGGAATCACGGTGGTGTCGGGCCTGGCGCTCGGCATCGACGGTGCTGCCCATGAGGGCGCATTGGAAGCAGCCCAAGGCAGCCACCGGCTTGCGACGGTGGCGGTGGTAGGCACCGGGCTGGACCGGGTCTATCCGGCCCGGCACCGGGACCTGGCGCATCGAATCGCGGCCCAGGGATTGATCGTCAGCGAGTACGCGCTGGGCACGCCGCCACTCAACCAGAATTTCCCGAAGCGCAATCGCATCATCGCGGGGCTCACCGGCGGCACGCTGGTCGTGGAAGCCGCACTCAAATCCGGTTCGCTCATCACTGCGAGGCTCGCCGTCGAGCAAGGCCGGGAGGTCTTCGCGATTCCGGGCTCGATCCATTCGCCTCAATCACGTGGCTGCCACGCATTGATTCGTCAGGGGGCGAAACTGGTCGAGTCGGTCCAGGACGTCCTCGAAGAGCTCCGCTTCGACAACGTGTCGCCCCGCGTCGGCGGCGCAGCCGGCCCGCAGAGCGACCCGGCGAGCGAATCCCCGTTGCTGCGCGAACTTGGCTTCGATCCGGTGAGCCTCGACGTGCTCTGCGCACGCACCGGTTACAGCGCAGCCGACCTGCAGGTGCAACTGCTCGAGCTCGAACTTGCCGGCAGCGTCGCGCGCTTGCCGGGCGGATTGTTCCAGCGCGTCGCGCTCGGCTGACCATCGGGCCCTACGCGCGGCGTCGTGTTCGCGCAACTCGCAATGCGCGACGCGACGCGCCGGGTGGGCTATATTGGCTCCATGTTCGAAGTGCTCGTGTTTGTCTACGAAAACTACTGGCGCGGCGATGCGTGTCCCCAACCCGAACAACTGGGCCGCAAGCTCAGCGCGCAGGGCTTCGACGCGGAGGAAATCCGCGACGCGTTGCACTGGCTCGACGGCCTGAGCCTCGCGACTCAGGGCGTGCAGCTCAGCCGGCACGCCGACGGCGTCTCCGCAACCGTGAGCGTTCGCAGCGCGGACACCGAAGTGATCCCGCAGTCACCCGGCTCGATGCGCGTCTATTCGGGCGCCGAGCAGGAGCACATCGGCGCAGAGTGCCTCGGCTTCGTCAGCTTTCTCGAGTCCTCCGGCGTCCTGCCTGCCGGCATGCGTGAAATCGTGATCGAGCGCGCGATGGCAACGCCGGGCGATCCGCTGGCGCTCGACGAACTCAAGATCATCGTGTTGATGGTGCATTGGAGCACCGGCGTCGAGCCCGACGCGCTGGTGCTGGACGAACTCTGCGACGACTCCGCCGCCCGAGTAGCGCACTAGTTGCTCGCCCCCAGGCTGCGCGCACTTCGTGTCGCTTCGCCTACCCCCTGACCGGGGGCAACACCGGCGGCCCGGCGGAGCCGGTCCCGCGGTGTTACTGAACTCGCCCCCAGGCTGCGCGCACTTCGTGTCGCTTCGCCTACCCCCTACCGGGGGCAACACCGGCGGCCCGGCGGAGCCGGTTCCGCGGTGTTTTACCAACGGGCCTGGCTGCGCCGGCCGGGGTCAGTTCAAGAGGCGTTCGGGGTTGGCGTCGAGTTTTGCGAGGGCCTCGCGGGTGGCGCGGACCGTAAGCGTTTCCTCTTCGGCCGGCACTAACAAGCCTGCCTGCAGGTAGGACGCCAGTCTTCCGACCTGGATCAAGAAGCTGCGGCCATCGCTGGACGCGAACAGGTGCAGTTGCTTGCGGTCGCTGCGCCACACGAACTGGACCTGGCTCACCTTGTCGTTGTGGTCGAGCATGAACCAGGTGCCGACCTGCAGTTCGTGCGCCCAGGCGAGCATGTCTTCGCCGACCTTGGTGCCGGTGTCGGGCACGACCTCGATCGACGCGGCATCGACCCCGAGCAGGAGCTCGATGCTGGCGGCGTCGAGCGGCAGGTCGGTCGCGTTTTCGTCGGACACGAAGTCCTCGAGGTTGGCGAGGCGCTTCGCCATGGCCTCGATCTTGGCGGGCGGGATGGCCTCGGTCTTCGACAGGAAGGCGTCCGAGAGCGTCGCGCCGATCGTCTTGATGTGCGCCTCCTGCGGCTCGCCCACGATGCCGAGCAGCGTCATGCCCTGACGGAGGCGCTGGAGCAGCTTGGGCAGGTCCTGGATCACGCGGGTGCGGTCGTTGCGGTTCGGCTTGGCGCTGGCGGCCCAGACGAGATCGGAGGCGGAACGCTTCAGCGTCACCGTCTGCTCGTCCTGGGGGCCGTAGCGCAGGGCCGCAATCGCCAGGACTTCGGCCCAGACCTTGAACAGGAATTCGCGGATCTCCTCGCGCACCGGCATGTCGTTGAGCATCTTGCGCAACTCGATGGTGTACTGGATCGCCATCGTCTCCTTCTGCTCGACCTGCTGCGCCACGCTCATCACCCGCTGGGTGGTGTCGCTTTGCGTGAGGTACTTGTTGAGGAAGACGACGAATTCGTCGAACACCAGCTTGAAGACGCGCTGGCCGGTTTCGGGATACTGCTCGATCACCTGCACGACGCGACGGATCTCGCCTTCGAGCGCGCTGCCCGAGATGGCGGCGGCGTCGAAGCCCATCACGCACGAGCCCATGCGGTCGATCAGCATGCGCGCGGGGTGCTGCAGAGTGCCGAAGAACTCCGGCTCCGCGATGGCCACGCGCAGGACCGGCATCTGGAGCCGCGCGAACCAGACGCGGGCAGAAAAGGGAATGCGCTCTTCGGCCAGGATGGCCTGGAACATCAGCGCCACGATCTCGACGGTCGCCTTGTCCGCGGTCGTCGGCGCCTTCTTCTTGAGTTCGCTGGTGCGGCGGCGCAGTTCGGCCGACGCATTGTGGATCGCGGTCGCTTCGTCGCCGACCACGTAATGCGAAGCGGCGACCTGATAGGCCGCCTCCGCGTCCGCGATGGCCGCCACGAACGCGGGCGAGCCGCCGGCCATAGCGCCGCCACCGCCGCCTCCACCTCCTTCGCCGCCGCCTTCCACCATTTCGCCGGGCGCGGACGAGCGACGCTGGGTGATATCCCCGCCGATGCGCGCGCTCACGAAGCGCTTGAGATTGAGCAGCACGCCCTGCGCGCGTTGCCGTGCCATCAGCAGGGGCGACCCGCCGGAGGCGACCATGGTGTCACCACCCGCATAGGCGGATCCGCCCGCGGCGCCGCGTCCCATGCCGACGCCGATGGCCGCCGGCGCAAAGCTTCCCGCGGGCGCACCGAAACCGCCGCGCATGGCCGGTTGCTGGACGGTCATGCCCATGGCCGAACTGCCGCCGCCTGCATGGCTGCCCGCGAAGCTGCCGCCAAGCGCCGCATTGCCGGAATTGGCAGAGCCTGTGCGCCGGACGAAGCTCTTCAGGTCGATCTCGGGCATCACGTCCTTGGCGACCAGGAAGGCGTTGGCATCCTTGTAGGCCTTGACGACCGCGTCGACCATGTGAATCTGCACCTGGTCCTGCACCTTGGTCCAGAGGCCGCGGCTCAGGCCGGAGGCCAGCCACTGGTCGACCATCACCTTGGCCAGCGCCTCGGGCTTGAGAATGTCCTTGGCTTCAAGTTCGTGCGTACCCTCGAGATGCTGGATGCGCAACCGCAGGTCGTTGAGTTCGAAATTGGCCTTGTCCTGGATCGACTGGGCCAGCCGCGACGACAGGATGCTCGTTTCCACCACCTCGTCGCCGATCAGTTCGAGGCGAGACAGCGAGTTGGACGGTGTTCCGCCAGCCGTGCTGTTGGCCAGCGCCTTGCGCCACGCGTTCTGCGAAAGCTGCACCCAATTGGCGCCCTGGGCCTGGAAGGCCAGGAAGCCGTCGCGGTTCTCCTGCATGTCCCGGGCATTGCCGGTTTGCGTGGCCAGCGCCACCAGCCTTTCGCCGATCGCAGTCGCGACCGGCGCGATCACCCCTTCGGTGGCGGCGACGAAACGCTCGCGCGTCTCGCGGGAGAGTTGGAGAGAAGAGGCATGGGACCGCGTGGACATGGATGGTCAGGTCGGCAATTAAATCGGGTCGACAAGCACGAGCTTGCATCGGGAAGCGTAACCGCACAAGAGCCGGCAATGCTCGGCAACCCCAACACCGATGCCAAACGCAAGCCCCGGGCCAGCAGGCACGGCGCTCGCCGACCTCATACAGTGGCGCCCGCGTTCGGATCGTCCGGGTCGCCTTCGCGCTTGACCGGTCCCTTGACCAGATCCTCGCGCTTGACGCCCAGCCACATCGCGATCGCGGCCGCCACGAAGGCCGAGGAGTAGATGCCGAACAGGATGCCGATGGTCAGTGCCAGCGCGAAGTAATGCAGGGTCGGTCCGCCGAAGAAGAACATCGACAACACCACGAGCTGGGTCGAGCCGTGCGTGATGATGGTCCGGCTGATGGTCGAAGTGATCGCGTTGTCGATCACTTCGCGCGTGGTCAACTTCCGATAGCGCCGGAAGTTCTCGCGGACCCGGTCGAAGATGACCACGGACTCGTTGACCGAATAGCCCAGCACCGCCAGCACCGCCGCCAGAACCGCCAGCGAGAACTCCCACTGGAAAAAGGCGAAGAAGCCCAGGATGATCACCACGTCGTGCAGGTTGGCCAGCACCGTGGCCAGCGCAAACTTCCATTCGAAGCGGAAGGCCAGGTAGATCATGATGCCGACCACCACCAT
Organism: Variovorax sp. P5_A3; assembly: GCF_056400665.1. Lineage (NCBI taxonomy): Bacteria > Pseudomonadati > Pseudomonadota > Betaproteobacteria > Burkholderiales > Comamonadaceae > Variovorax > Variovorax sp. P5_A3. The sequence continues at coordinate 40,539 of NZ_JBFUKW010000018.1, forward strand.
GCCCAGCGCCTTCAGGCCGTTGGTGGTGAGCTCCTCGCCGACCTGCGGTCCGACGAACTCGTTGCCGCGCAGCGTCGCCGACGGATCGACCGCCTGGAGCGCCGCCATCACCTGCTGGCTCTGCTCTGCCGAGCTCTGGCCCTTCTGCACCGGCAGGCGGATTTGCACGTCGCGCGAGGTGCCGAAGTTCTGCACCTGCACGTCCTGGTAGCCGAGCTTGGCGATGGTCTCGCGCACCTTGCCGACGTCGACCGACTGCTGGTAGGCGACCTCCATGACCGTGCCGCCCGTGAACTCCACCGACAGGTGCAGCCCGCGATGGAACAGGAAGAACACGGCCAGCAGGAAAGTGACGACCGAGATCGCGTTCAGCACCAGCGCGTGGCGCATGAACGGGATCGTCCTGTGGATTCGGAAGAATTCCATTTTTCGGGTCCCTTATTTCGCGTCGATCGCGGTCTGGGTGGACGGCTTCCAGACGGTGCCGATGGACACGGACTTGAGCTTCTTCTTGCTTCCGTACCAGAAGTTCACCAGGCCGCGCGAGAAGAACACCGCCGAGAACATCGAAGTGACGATGCCGATGCAGTGCACCACCGCGAAGCCGCGGATCGGGCCCGAGCCGAAGGCCAGCAGTGCGATGCCGGCGATCAGCGTGGTCACGTTGGAGTCGAGGATCGTGCCCCAGGCGCGGTCGTAGCCGGCATGGATGGCCGCCTGCGGCGACGCCCCGCCGCGGAGTTCTTCGCGGATGCGCTCGTTGATCAGCACGTTGGAGTCGATGGCCACGCCGATCGCGAGCGCCATGGCCGCGATGCCGGGCAGCGTAAGGGTGGCCTGCAGCATCGACAGGATCGCCACCAGCAGCAGCAGGTTGACCGCCAGCGCGATCGACGAGAAAAGGCCGAACAGCGCGTAGTAGACGCACATGAACACCATGATTGCGGCGAAGCCGTACATCACGCTGTCGAAGCCCTTCTTGATGTTGTCGGCCCCGAGGCTCGGGCCGATGGTGCGTTCCTGGATGATCTCCATCGGCGCGGCCAGCGAGCCGGCGCGCAGCAGCAGCGCGAGGTCGTTGGCCTCGACGACGCTCATCGAACCCGAGATCTGGAATCGGTTGCCCAGTTCGCCGTTGATCGAGGGAGCGGTGAGCACCTCGCCCTTGCCCTTCTCGAAGATCAGCATCGCCATGCGCTTGTGCATGTTCTCGCGGCTGACGTCTCGCATGATGCGCCCGCCCTTGGAGTCCATGGTCAGGTCGACCTTGGGCTGCTGGGTCTGCGAATCGAAGCCGGGCTGCGCATCGGTGAGGTTCTCGCCCGTTACCAGCACTTGCTTCTTGACGATCACGGGGCGGCCCTGCCGGTCGAGGAATTTCTCGGAACCGAATGGCACCGGGCCCGCACCCTGTTCAGCGGCACGCGCCTCGGCGCTTTCGTCGACGAGGCGCATCTCGAGCGTCGCGGTACGGCCGAGGATGTCCTTGGCCTTGGCTGTGTCCTGCACGCCGGGCAGCTGCACCACGATGCGGTCCAGGCCCTGCTGCTGGATCACCGGTTCGGCCACGCCGAGTTCGTTGATCCGGTTGTGCAGGGTCGTGATGTTCTGCTTGAGCGCCGCGTCCTGCAGCCGCCGCGCCGCCTCGGGCCGGATCGAGACGGTGAGCTTGTAGTCGCTGCCTTCCTGGCTCTCGACCGCGGAGAGGTCCGCGAACTGGTCCTGGAGCAAGGCCTTGGCGGCCGTCACGCCGGCCGCATCGCGGAAGCGCATCTCGATGGTCTGGCCGTTGCGATTGACCGCGCTGCCGCGGACACCCTTGTCGCGCAGGCCGGTGCGGAGGTCGCTCGCGAAGGATTCGGCCTTCTTGTCGATGGCACCCTTCATGTCGACCTGCAACAGGAAGTCCACGCCGCCGCGCAAGTCGAGGCCCAGGTACATCGGAAACGCGTGGAGCGCCGTCAACCAGGAGGGCGAACGCGACAGCAGGTTGAGCGCCACCACATAGGGCGGGTCGCTCGGATCCGGCACCAGCGCATGCTGCAAGACGTCGCGCGCCTTGAGTTGATCGTCGGTGTTGGTGAAGCGCGCGCGCACCGAAGTGGCGTCGAGGGTCAACAGGTCGGGCGTCAGTTCGGCGGCCTTGAGCGCCTCGGCGACACGGGCTTGCGTGCCTGCGTCGACCTTGACCGTCGACTTGGCCGACGACACCTGCACCGCAGGCGCCTCGCCGAAGAAATTGGGCAGCGCGTAGATCAACCCCACGAGCAGCACGATCACGATGACCGCGTACTTCCAAACCGGATATCGGTTCATATATTGGCTCCCCCCCAGGCTGCGCGCACTGCGTGTCGCTTCGCCAACCCCCTGCCGGGGGCGCTGTCTGTGGCCCGGCGAAGCCGGTTCCACGACAGCTCACGAAAGCAGCGCGCTGCGCGCGGCTGATGGGGGAAAAAATCGCTGTTCATTGAATCGGGCCGGCTGAGCCGGGCCGAGCGTTACTTGATTGCGCCCTTGGGGAGCACTTGGACTACCGCGCTGCGCTGGATTTGGACTTCGACGCCTTTGGCGATTTCGATCGTCAGGTACTGCTCGCCGATCTGGGTGATCTTGCCGAGCACGCCACCGGCGGTCGCGACTTCGTCGCCCTTGGCCAGCGCTTCGATCATCGCCCGGGCTTCCTTCTGGCGCTTCATCTGCGGGCGGATCATCACGAAATACAGCACCACGAACATCAACACCAGCGGCAGCATGCTGCCGAGCGAGGACATCATGTCGCTGCCTCCGGCAGCAGCGGGCGCGGTCTGGGCGTAAGCAGAGGAAATGAACAAGGGAGTCTCCAGCAGAAGGGAAGAAATAAGAGCGCAGGCCTCCAAAACAAGAGGTCCCGCCGGCCCGCAGCGGCGCGAACCCGTCGCGCAGCGCGGTGCCTGGCCGCGCACAGCACCGCGCATTGTATTCGGCGGGGATAGGCCCGCCGGGGGCTATCCCGGCGAGGCAATTGGGGGCTTTGGGCGGAGCGTCGGACGACGAGAATCAGGCCGCTGCGCGCGCGGCTTGCGGACTACGCCACTTGGTCAAAAGCTCATTCCAACGCACGCGAGCGGCAGCAAGGTTGCGCTCCTTGACGTGCCCGTAGCCGCGGATCTGCTCGGGCAGGCTCGCGATTTCCAGGGCCGTCGCGTGGTTGGCGGCGTTGAGGCCAGCCAGCACTTCCTCGATGCTCGCGCGGTATTCGTCGATCAGGGCGCGCTCGGCCTTGCGCTCCTCGGTACGGCCGAAGATGTCCAGCGCCGTGCCGCGCAAGCCCTTGAGCCGGGCGAGCACCTTGAAGCCGGTCAGCATCGCCGGGCCGAACTTCTGCTTCTGCAATTCGCCCTTGGCATTCTTCTTCGCAATGATCGGCGGGGCGAGGTGGTAGTTGACCTTGTAGTCCTTGCCCATCTCCCCTTCGAACATGCCCTCGATCCGTTCGAGGAAGCTGCGGTCGGTGTGCAGCCGCGCGACTTCGTATTCGTCCTTGTACGCCATCAGCTTGAAGAGATAGCGCGCGACGGATTCGGTCAGGCTGGTCTTGCCCAGGGCGGACTCCGCCTTCTGCACCTTGGCGACGAAGGCCTTGTACTGGTCGGCGTAGGCGGCGTTCTGGTAGCCGGTCAGGAATTCCACGCGGCGCGCCACCAGGCCCTCGACCGTCTCGCGCTTCTTGAACTCGATGACCTGGCCCGGCTGGACGCGCTTTTGCAGCTCGCTTGGGCGTTGCGCAGCCTGGCGGCCCCACTCGAAGGCCGCCTTGTTGTTGTCGATCGCCACCGCGTTGAGTTCGATCGCGCGCATCAGCGAAGCATGCTCGAGCGGGATCCACCCTTTCTGCCACGCATAGCCCAGGATCATGGGGTTGACGTAGATCGAGTCGCCCATCAGCGAGGTCGCCGCCGCATCGGCATCGAAGGCCCCGACGGCGTCGGGGCCGACCGCGCGCGCAATTTCGGCCGCGCACGCATCCTGCGGGTTCTGCCAGTTGGCGTTGCGCACGAAGGACGCGGTCGGACTGCTGTGGCTGTTGAGCGCGACGTGCGTGCGGCCTTCGCGCATCCGCGCCATCGTCTCGGCGTTGACGCTGACCAGCGGATCGCAGGCCAGGATCAGGTCGGCCGCCGCCGTGCCCACGCGCGTCGTGCGGATGTCGTCCTGCGTGTCGCCGATCAGCACGTGGCTCCAGGTGGCGCCGCCCTTCTGGGCCAGGCCCGCGGCGTCCTGCGTGACGATGCCCTTGCCTTCGATGTGCGCCGCCATGCCGAGCAACTGGCCGATGGTGATGACGCCCGTGCCGCCGACGCCGGCGACCACGATGCCCCAGACATTGCCGCCCGCGAGCGAGGGCAGCGCCGGCTCGGCGAGCACGCCCAGTTCGGCAGGCGTCGCACCCTTGCCCTTCGACTTCTTCTTGAGCTGGCTGCCTTCGACGGTCACGAAGCTGGGGCAGAAGCCCTTGAGGCAGCTCATGTCCTTGTTGCAGGTGCTCTGGTTGATCGTGCGCTTGCGGCCGAACTCCGTTTCGAGCGGCTCGACCGAGAGGCAGTTGCTCTGCACGCTGCAATCGCCGCAGCCCTCGCACACCAGCTCGTTGATGACCACGCGCTTGGCCGGATCGACCGCCGTTCCCCGCTTGCGCCGGCGGCGCTTCTCGGTGGCACAGGTCTGGTCGTAGATGATGGCCGTGGTGCCCTTGATCTCGCGGAACTCGCGCTGGATCTCGTCAAGTTCATCGCGGTGTCGCACCTTGACGTTCTCGCCGGGGACGTTCACGCCCTCGTACTTCTCCGGCTCGTCGGTGACGACGACGACCTTGACCGCCCCCTCGGCGTGCAGGCTTTCGGCAATCTGCAGCACCGAGTGGCCTTCGGGACGCTCTCCGACCTGCTGGCCGCCGGTCATCGCGACCGCGTCGTTGTAGAGGATCTTGTAGGTGATGTTCACGCCGGCCGCGATGCTCTGGCGGATCGCCAGCAGGCCGCTGTGGAAGTAGGTGCCGTCACCGAGATTGGCGAAGATGTGCTGGTCGGTCGTGAAAGGCTGCTGGCCGACCCACGGCACGCCTTCGCCGCCCATCTGCGTGAAGCCGATGGTGGAGCGGTCCATCCAGGTCGCCATGAAGTGGCAGCCGATGCCGCCCATCGCACGCGAACCTTCGGGCACGACGGTGCTGGTGTTGTGCGGGCAACCCGAGCAGAACCAGGGCTGGCGGCCCGCGTCCGACACGCCGGTGGCCTGCGGCGCCGCCATGGCGCGCTCCTTGGCTTCGAGGATGGCGAGCTGGGTGTCAATGCGCGCCGCCATGTCGGCCCCGGCGGCCGCCAGCAGGCCTGTCTTCTTGAGGCGCTGGGCGATCGCCTTCGCGATCAGCGCCGGGTTCAGATCCGCGTTGGCGCGCAGCAGGGTGTGCGAGGTCGGATTGGGCATCGACCATTCACCGCCCGAGTAGCCCTCGGCCTGATGCACTTCGCCCTCGTCGAACTTGCCGACCACGTTGGGCCGCACGTCGGGGCGCCAGTTGTAGAGCTCTTCCTTGAGCTGGTATTCGATGACCTGGCGCTTTTCCTCGACCACCAGGATTTCCTGCAGGCCGGTGGCGAACTCGCGCGTGAGCTGCGCTTCGAGCGGCCACACCACGGACACCTTGTGCAGGCGGATGCCGAGCTGGCGGCAGGCCGTGTCGTCCAGGCCCAGGTCGATCAGCGCCTGGCGCGTGTCGTTGAAGGCCTTGCCGCTGGCCATGATGCCGAAGCGATCGTTCGGCCCCTCGATCACGTTGTGGTTGAGCCGGTTCGCGCGGATGTAGGCGAGCGCGGCGTACCACTTGTAGTGCATGAGCCGGGCTTCCTGCTCCAGCGCATGGTCGGGCCAGCGGATGTGCAGGCCGCCGGGCGGCATCTGGAAGTCGGTGGGCATGACGATCTCGACGCGCTCGGGGTCGATCATCGCGGTGGCGCTGGATTCCACGATCTCCTGGATCGTCTTCATGCCCGACCAGATGCCGGCGAAGCGGCTCATGGCGAAGGCGTGAATGCCGAGGTCGAGGATTTCCTGCACGTTGGCCGGGAAGAACACCGGCGTGCCGCAGGCCTTGAAGATGTGGTCGCTCTGGTGCGCCGCGGTCGAGCTCTTGGAGATGTGGTCGTCGCCGGCCACCGCGATCACGCCGCCCCAGGGCGTGGTGCCTGCCATGTTGGCGTGCTTGAAGACGTCGGAGCAGCGGTCGACGCCCGGGCCCTTGCCATACCAGATGCCGAAGACGCCGTCGAACTTGTTGGTGCCCGCCGGCGAGAAGCCGAGTTGCTGGGTGCCCCATAGCGCGGTCGCCGCGAGCTCTTCGTTCACGCCCGGCTGGAAGACGATGTTCTGTTCCTTGAGGAACTTGCTGGCCTTCCACAGCGCCTGGTCGTAGCCGCCGAGCGGGGAGCCGCGATAGCCGCTGATGAAGCCCGCCGTGTTCTTGCCCTGCTGCTGGTCGCGCAGGCGCTGCAGCATGGGCAGCTTGACCAGCGCCTGGACGCCGCTCATGAAGGCGCGGCCGTAGTCCAGCGAGTATTTGTCGTCGAGCGTGACCGTTTCCAGGGCCTTGCGGATGTGCTCGGGCAGGGGTGCATTCATCGTGCTGTCTCCAGTGGGCTGAGCCTTGTGGGCTGTGGCTTGCGAGGCCTCCGGGTCGGAGTCCCCTCGGCCATCATGACGCAAAGTGTATGCCTGCTGTCTTGACAGGTGTTTGCGTTCTTTGCCCGCTGGATGGGTTGTTTTGAAAGGATCTTGCTTAAAATCCTCTGAAATGGAAAGCATTGACAAGTTCGACCTCGCCATCCTGCAAGAACTGCAGGCCGACGGGCGCCTGACCAATGCCGAACTTGCGCTGCGCGTGGGCCTGTCGGCCGCGCCTTGCTGGCGCCGCGTCCGGGCGCTCGAGGAAGCCGGCTACATCAAGGGCTATCACGCCGAGATCGACCGCCGCAAGATCGGGCTCGGGGTCCTCGCCTTCGTGCGCGTCGACACCGAGCGCGTCACCGGCGACGTCACGCGCAAGCTCGAAGACGCGATCCGCAAGCTGCCCGAAGTCGTCGCGTGCCACTACATCAGCGGCACCGGCACCTTCGAACTGCAGGTGGTCGCGCAGGACCTCGACAGCTTCTCGCGCTTCGCGCTGCAGCACCTGCTCAACCTGCCGAACGTGAAGGACCTGCACACCAGCTTCTCGCTCGGCGAGGTGAAGGCGAGCCATGCCTTGCCGCTCGAGCATCTGGCCGCGCCGACGACGCGCCGACAATAGGCGTCGATGCCACCGATTTCGCCCCTCGAAACTCCCACTGCTCCGCGCGTGCAGCCGTCGCGCGTAGGGCCCCTCGAACCGCTCAAGCTCCCCGTGTTCCGCATGCTGTGGAGCACTTGGCTCATCGCCAACATCTGCATGTGGATGAACGACGTGGCGGCGGCGTGGATGATGACCTCGCTCACCACCTCGCCGATCTGGGTCGCGCTGGTGCAATCGGCTTCCACGCTGCCGGTTTTCCTGCTGGGGCTGCCGAGCGGCGCATTGGCCGACATCCTCGACCGGCGTCGCTGGCTGGTCGCCACCCAGTTCTGGCTGGCCGGCACCGCGATCGTGCTGTGCGTCGCCGTTGTGATGGACGTGATGAACGCACCGCTGCTGCTGGCGCTGACCTTCGCGAACGGCATCGGCCTGGCGATGCGCTGGCCCGTGTTCTCTGCCATCGTCCCCGAACTGGTGCCGCGCACGCACCTGCCGGCCGCGCTCGGGCTCAACGGCATCGCAATGAACGCCTCGCGCATCATCGGTCCGCTGCTGGCCGGCACGCTGATCGCGAGCGCGGGCACGGTGTGGGTGTTCGGGATCAACGCCGTGATGTGCGTGGCCTCGGGCTTCGTCGTGCTGCACTGGCGGCGCGAGCACACGCCGAATCCGCTGGGCCGCGAGAAACTCATCAGCGCCATGCGCGTCGGCGTGCAGTTCGTGCGCCAGTCGCAGCGCATGCGGGCAGTGCTCACGCGCGTGGCGCTCTTCTTCCTGCATTCCACCGCGCTGCTGGCGCTGCTGCCGCTGCTGGCGCGCAACCTGCGCGGCGGCGGGGCCGGCACCTTCACGCTGCTGCTGGCGGCGATGGGTTCCGGCGCGATCGTGGCGGTGCTGTTCCTGCCGCGGCTGCGCCAGGCGATGACCCGCGACCAACTGGTGTTGCGCGGAACCGTGTTGCAGTCGAGCGCGACCGCGGTGATGGCGGTGGCGCCCAACGCCTGGGTGGCGGTGCCCGCGATGTTCCTCGGCGGCATGGCCTGGATCACGGTCGCCAATTCACTGTCCGTATCGGCCCAATTGGCCTTGCCGGATTGGGTGCGCGCCCGCGGCATGTCGACGTACCAGATGGCGATCATGGGCGCGAGTGCCTTTGGCGCGGCGCTCTGGGGCCAGGTGGCGGAACTCACGTCGCTCTATGTCAGCCTCGGTATCGCCGCGGCGACCGGCACGCTCTGCATGCTGGCCGCGCTGCGCTACGTGACCGACGGCACCGGTGAAGAGGACGACACCAGCCCCGCCCAGCAAGGATGGGCCGCCGGCCCGCCGAAAAGCGCGCCGGGCGAAGAGGGCCGCGTGGTGATCACCGTCGAGTACCTGATCGACCCCGCGCGCGCTGCCGCCTTCCTGATCGTGATGCACCAGACGCGCCGCACGCGGCTGAGCCAGGGCGCGATCGGGTGGGAACTGCTCCACGACATCTCGGAGCCGAGCCGCTACGTCGAGCAGATCGTCGACGAATCATGGACCGAGCATCTGCGGCGCTTCCATCGCGCGACGGCGGCGGACATCGCGCTGCGCGAGCGGCGTCTGGCGTTTCACCAGGGCGAGTCGCTGCCTGTCGTCACCCGGTACATCTCTCACCGGTGAGTCAGGCCGACGGCAAGAGCAGCCGCAGCACGCCCGTGGCCGTCACGAGGGTGCGGGGCGTGTGGGTTTCCTCGATCACGCCGCTCAGGCGCTGCCTGACGCTTTCGCTGTGGCGTGCGCGCCAGATCAGGAGGTCGGCCAGCCATGGATGGTTGTTGATGCGATTGGCCTTCTCGTAGCCATCGAAGCGGGGCTTCAGGCCGTGCAATGCAGCCTCGTAGCTTTCACGCACCCGCGCGTCGCCCAGTTGCCGGTCGCGACCGTCGGCGATGGCTTGCGCCGCGAGCATGCCCGTCTCGAGCGCCTTGCCGATGCCCTCGCCGGTGAAGAGGTAGGTGCTGCCTGCGGCCTCGCCCGCCACCAGCAGGCCCGGCCGCGACCATCGCGCGCCATCGAGCGAACAGCGCAGCGGCGCGCCTTTCAGCCCACCGAGCGGCTCGCCCTGCGCCATCAGATCGCGCGCGGGCGCGTACAGGCGGGCGAAGGTGGCGAACAGCTCGCGCAGATTGACGTCGCGTGCGTCCGCGCGACCGTGGGTGATCCCGACGCCGATGTTGAACACGCCGCCCGCGCACGGAAAGATCCAGCCATAGCCCCGTCGCAGCGCGCGGTGCCACACCACGTCGAGTCCGGTGATCCGCTCTGCCATTGCTTCATTGCGCACGTAGCCCCGAAGCGCCATGCCGCTCGGTGCGCGACGGCTGCACATGCCGGCCGCGATCAATGGAATCGACGCCGCACCGGTGGCGAGCACGGTCCAGCGCGCGCGCAACACGTGCGCCTTGTGGGCGCCGCCGTCCGGCAGCGAGAGGCGCGCGCCGATCACCTGCTGACCTGCATCGAGCAGCGGCGCCTCGAAGCGCGCCGGCGCGAGCCAGCGCACGCCCGCCGCAAGCGCCGCCCGGCGCAGGATCTCGTCGAGTTCGCGACGCGGCAACACCGCCAGATGCGCCGGCACCTCGACCCGGCCGCCGCTCGGTCCGACGCAGGCGACATGCGTTGCACCCCGTGCGCGTGCCAGCACTTCGTCGAGCACGCCGAGCCGCTCCAACGCCCGGTGCGCGTCCGGAATCAGCCCGTCCCCGCAGACCTTGTCGCGCGGGAACACCTGCTGGTCGGCGAGCACCACATCGAATCCCGCGCGCGCCAGCACCTGGGCGCAAGCGCTCCCCGCCGGCCCGGCGCCGATCACGAGCACGTCGCACACGTCCGCCGCCTGCGCCCAAGCCACCGGATCAGCCGCCGCTGCCATAGGGCCGGGTCAGGATCTCGAGGCTGTGGCCATCCGGGTCGTCCCAGTAGACGCCACGCCCGCCGTCGCCATGGTTGATCACGCCCGGCTGGTGGTGACCGGGATCGGCCCAGTAGGGAATCCCGCGTTCGCGGATGCGCCCGAAGATTTCGTCGAACTCGGCTTCGCTCACGAGGAACGCGTAGTGCGCCCAGTCGAACGGTTCATCGACACGCATGAAATCGAGCGTGACGCCGTTGTCGATCTCCACGCCGTGGAATGGGCCGAATCGGACCGGCGCGCCGCGTCCGAGAATCGCGGCCAGTAGCGTTGCCGATGCCTGCGGATCGCGGGCCTTGACGATCGTGTGGTTCAACTGGATGGACATGCTGCTCCTCGACGCGATTCTCGAATATGGCGCACTGGCGTCAGCCGCGGGCAACGAAGGCGCGAGGCCATGAGAGCCGTGTGGAGTCGAACAACGACAATTGACCATCTGGTCATATCTGAGAAGACCGATTGAAGCGCGTGCGTGACACTTACTCACGGTTTCAGCTCGGAGAGATCTCTTTCGGATAAACGCTGAGCCATCTTTTTTGACCAAGTGGTTAATTTAATCACCCTTCACGACGAACGAAGTGCTTCATGCCATCCGCCCGCCCGCGCAGCCGCTATTGGTCCGACCTGACCAGCGAGGAGTTTTCCCGCCTCGACCGCTCCCGCCTGATTGCCGTGCTGCCGGTGGGCGCTACCGAGCAGCATGGTCCTCACCTGCCGATGTCGACGGACACGGCCACCATCGACGGCATGGTGCGGGCGACCCTCCCGTACCTGCCGGACGACCTGCCCGTGCTCTTCCTGCCGACGGTCGCCTACGGCAAGAGCAACGAGCACTCGCGCTACCCCGGCACGCTCACGGTATCGGCCTCGACGCTGATCGCGCTCTGGAAGGACATTGGAGCCTGCGTCGCCAAGGCCGGCGTGCGCAAGCTGGTGCTCTACAACAGCCACGGCGGCCAGATGTCGATCATGGACATCGTCGCCCGTGACCTGCGCGAGGCGCACGACATGATGGTCGTAGCGGCCAACTGGTACACGCTGGGCCTGCCCGAAGGCCTCTTCAGCGCATGCAGGCCGTGCGCAATGCGGCCGCGCACTGGCCCGAGGACGTGGTCCATGCCGAGTACTTCGCTGCGCCAGCGGATGCGGCTGGCGGCACCGGCAAGCCCTTCGTGCTGCGATTGGCGCAGCGCGGCATCATCGTGCCGGTCGCGGGCGACCAGACCGCCGTCGATGCGCTGCACGCTTTCGGCGTCGACATCCCGGTGTCGTGCGAACAGGGCCTGTGCGGCACCTGCGTGGTGGGGTGTGAAGGCGAAAGCGCCGAACACCGCGATTTCTGCCTCACCCGCAGCGAACGCGCCCACAAGGTGGCGCTGTGTTGTTCGCGCGCCAAAGGCGATGAACTGGTGATCGCGTTGTGATCCGCATCAGCTTCGGCTCTGGCACCATGCATATTCGATGAGCACGACACCGAGCACCCTGGAAGACGGGCCGGACGCACCGGCCACCCGCGGCCGCGCGCGCAAGTACACGCAGGTGCTGGGAGTGATCTACCAGGCGGCGGTCGAAGTGTTCGCAAACGACGGCCTCGCCGGGGCCTCGACGCAGGCCATCGCCGACAAGGCCGGCCTGTCGAAGCCGCAGTTGCACTACTACATCGAGAGCAAGGAAGCGCTGTACCGGCAGGTGCTGCAGGACATCATCAACGACTGGATCGGCGTCTTCGGCTTCAGCGACGAGGCCTTCGGCCCGCGCAAGGTGCTGAGCGACCTGATCCGGCGAAAGATGGTGTTCTCTTTCGAACACCCTCTGCGCTCCAGGATCTTCACCGCCGAAATGATGCGCGGCGCGCCCGTCCTGCGCGAGATGATGGGCACGAGCAAGCAGCGCACCGACCAGGCCGCGGCGGTGATCCAGAACTGGATCAACCAGGGGTTGATGGACGCGGTCGACCCGATGCTCTTCCTGTTCCACCTGTGGGCGGTGACGCAGTTCTATGCGGATCACGCGACGCAGGTAGCGCTCTTCCGGAACGTGGCGGAGAGTGACGACAAGGATCAGCGTTACCTGATCGAGCAAGTCACCGAATTCCTGCTGAAGGGTGCCGGCGTTCGATAGAAGCGTGGGTACGGGAAACCGGAGACAAACGAAGAGAAAAATCTTCGGCCTTCTGAAATCGGTCTGATGTACGCGCGTTTTGGACGCTTCTAGAGTCGATGCAGCCGGTGGTCATCCCGCGACCACCGCGCAAGTTTGCTCGTATCACTGCACTTGAAAACCAAACGCCTTCCTTGGCTTCTATGTCTGTCGATGGGGTTGGCACTCGGCGCCTGCTCGCAGTTGACGCGGACTGTCGTCCCATCGGAGGAAAAGACCATGTCCAGCCCGGAACCCGCAATGGCGCCGCCCCGGGACGCCCCCGATCTACTGCGCAGGTTGCTGGCACTGATCGACACCTTGCATCAACCGCAGGATCTGGAGTTGCAGCGAGTGACGCCATTCTTCCGGTTGCCGATGGACCGTCTTGTTGATGCTTCACCCAAAAGCCGCGCGCTATTTGCCTTCGGGACATTGACCAATGAGTGGTCGTTCATGCTGATATGGGATGTGGTCGACGTCACCCATCTGCCTGGCTATGGGCTGCAGTTTTACCAAACACAAGGGAGCGCGCCTCGTCCGCCCATGACGGGCATCTGCCAACTCGACGCGGCGCAGTTTCATGATGCGCTGCTCAAGATGGGCTACCGGCATGTCGGCAGTACACGCCGAGCAAGTCCGGCCCGGCAATACCAGCGCGGATTGGTCGAGGTGGAGATCGGAGTCGTCGGCGAAAGCAGCGAAAGCCTTGAAAAAATCAGCCATGACTGCATCAAGAGGGTCTCCGTCGACTTCCTTGAAAGGTCCACGGATCCGGAAGCGCGGCAGTGAGCACCTTCAGCCCCCGGCTGGAGCAGGTGATACGTGAGATCGGCGACCCGGTATCGCCGGTCTACCGGAACCTGCGCGCGCTTATCGAGGAATCGCCTGCATTGCTGCAACAGATGAACGACGCCGTGGCAAGAGGCCATCTCAAGCACTTCGCCTGGATGAACGAGAACGAAAATGCAGGGGCCAGTTTCAGTTCTGACACACAAACCGTCAACTTGAAGCAGAGTGATGTCCTGGATCCCAGGAAGCGCCATGCGCTCACGTTCATCATCGGCCATGAGGTTCAGCACGGCGCCAACCTCGAGCGGACAAGACGGGGGCTTGAAAGGTTCGATCAGGATGCTCGGCGCGTGCTTGAAAGTGGTGAGCCGGTTCATGACTACAGTCAGTCCTTGGCTCGGATGCTTTCAATCAACCGCAGCGACGAAGCCAGCGCCCATATTGCCGGATGGAATGCACTGGTCAGCCGGTTGAAGCATGGCAATCCGGAAGCCAAACTGTCGGACATGGGCGAACTGTCAGGGAAGGTCGAGTATGTCAACGACTTTGTCGAACTCAAGGGAGAAGCCGGGCACAAGCAGTTCATCGCCAAGGCCGGCTTCACGCTCAACGCCGACCTGTCCATCACCCCTGACGCCCGCAACATCGAAGCTGCCGCCACGCATTATTTCGACAAGGTGCCGGCTGACACGCGACTCGGGTATCACGGCAACTCGGACTACACCAACTACTACGCAGCCGGCCTGGTGGGCTCGGTGTGCCAGTATGAAATGCTCAATCCGGCGTTGGCCGGTACCCTGCACCTGGATATGCAGCACCTGAAACTGCATGAGACACTGCTGGAGCAAAACGGCCTTTCGCTGGGCAAGCCAGACGCGCAATGTCCTTACGTCGATACTCACGCTCCGGCGATCGACGCGCACTTCGATCACACCGCCGACGCCCACAGGTACGTGCCGATTCAAGGCCTGCCAAGGCCTATCCAGTTGCACCTTGCCTTGAAGCAGGATGGGCTAGCGGTACAACTCTCCGACCCGACACACCCAGACCACGCGCTCTTCCGGCAGGCGCAATCCGGCGTGCATCGACTCGATGCACAAGTCGGCCGCACGCCCGACCATCGAAGCGATCAACTGGCCGCCGCGCTCGTCGTGGCCGCACGCAGCCATGGGATGAACCGGATCGAACACGTGACCCTGAGCACGGACGCGTCCAAGGTGTTTGCAGTGCAAGGCGCATTGAACTCACCGTTCAAGCAATTCACCAGCGTGCCGACGGTGGAGTCACTCAACACGCCGATCGCACAGAGCAGCGACGCCTGGGAACAGAACTCCGCGCAGACTCGGCATGAGGCCCAGGAACAGTCACTGCAACAACCCGCGCAGCGACAAGAATTCGCTACGAGGCTCTAGAGCCTCTCAATGCTGCGGCAAGTACATCGTCGCCTCCACCTCGACCAGCACCTCGTCTCCCGGCAGGAAGCGCGACACCTCGACAACCGTGCTGACCGGCGGTTCACCCGGATAGAACAACCCCCGCACGCGGTTGTACGGCGCGTAGTCGGACAGGCGGCGGAAGTACTGCACCAGCTTCACCACGTCGTCCATCGTGCCGCCGTGCTCGGCGGCGATCTGGCGGATGCGTTCGAGCACGAACCAGCTCTGCGCCACGATGGGCGCCTCGAAGATGTCGACCGACATCTGCCCGGTTGCATAGCCCAGGCCGCGCAACGCCGTGCGCGCCGTTTCGGGAATGTCCTCGTAGCTCGCCACGGCGCGGCGGGTGGTCGGATCGACCGCCACCACGCCGCTCATGAAGACGAAGTCGCCTACGCGTTTTGCTGCCGCGTAGTTGGCCATCGGTTTGCCCATGCTCATTCAGTGTTCTCCAGGGTGAGGCCTGCGCGGATGACGGTGCGTCGGCGTCCGCGCGGGTCCAGAAGTTCGTATTCGTCGGCGGCTGCCAGCAGCACCAGGTCTGCCGGGCAGCCGGGTGCGATGCGGCCGTCCCAGGCCAGCCCGAGGGCCTTCGCGGGGCTGACGGTGATGGCGTCGAGCCAGTCGGTGGCGGGCGCCAGATGCCCCATCTGGACGCCGAGGCCGAAGGTCTCGACGAGGTCGTAGCTACCGTAGGGATAGAAGGCGTCCTGCACGTTGTCGGTCGCGAGGCTCGCGCGCAGGCCGTGCGCCGCGGCTTCGCGGATCCGCGTGATGCCGCGCTGCACCGGAGTGCGGTTCCAGGCTCCCTGCAGGTAGAGGTTGGTGGTCGGCAGGGCGATGAGGTGGATGCTCGCCTGCGCGCACAGCGCCAAGGTCTCGTTGGCGGTCGCGTCGTCCTGCACGGAGAGCGAACACGCGTGCCCACAGGTCACGCGCCCGTGCAGTCCGCGCGCAATGGCGAGTTCCGCGATGGTGCGCAGCCCGGTCGCTTCGACGTCCAGTCCCTCATCGACATGGAAGTCGATCTCCAATTCATATTCCTGCACCAGATCGAACACGCGCCCCAGCTTGTGCGCGATGCCATCGTTGCGATAAACGAAAGCGCCGAGCACCCCGTCCGCGCGCTTCACTGCCTGGGCAATACGCTCGCCGGCAGTTGGATCGGCGAACGCGTCCAGCGGCGTGAGCGCGACGAACTGCAGTTCGATGCGGTCGCGCCATTCTTCGCGGAGCGCCTCGAACACCGCGAGCGAGACCGGAGGATCGGCCCCGCCCCAGTCCAGATGGGTTCTCAAGGCGCGCGTGCCGCTGGCCCACGCTTCGCGCAATGCTCGCTGCATGCGGACACGGAGGCTGTCGGCGGTCCAGTGGGCACGATGGGCCGCCATGCGCTCGATGGCCGCGAAAAGATTGCCTTCCGCGGCGCCAACGTCCCGCACGGTGTAGTTCTTGTCGATGTGGGCATGCGCGTCCACCGGGCCGCTGAGCAGGATGCCGCGCGCGGGCTGCGCGCTCGGCTCGATGCTGGCGACACGAGGACCAGCCAGCGTGACGTCGAACACCTCGGCCCCAGCCGGTGCAAAGCCCTGGAGGCGCGGCGGAATGCGGACAGCTTCGAGCTTCATGCGCGCGAACTGCGCGGGAGGCTCCGCAGCCAGCCGAGTCCGGCAGAAGTGCCGTTGGCCACGGCGCCGCGCCGCGGCCGGTATTCGCAGCCGACCCACCCTTCCCAGCCGCACTGCGCGGAGACCTCGTCGATCACGTCGAAGAGATAGGGATGGTTCAGCTCGCCGATGTCGGGTTCATGCCGCTCGGGCACGCCCGCAATCTGGAAATGACCGACGCGGCCCGTCGGAAGGTACTTGCGGACCTTCATCGCCACATCGCCTTCGACGATCTGGCAGTGGTAGAGGTCCATCTGCACCTGCAGGTTCAGCGCGCCCACGGCCTCGACGATCTCGTGCGCATGGTCCTGCCGGTTCAGGAAGAAGCCCGGAATGTCGCGCGTGTTGATGGGCTCGATCAGCAGGTCGAGCCCCGCCTTGGCCGCCTCGACCGCCGCCCAGCGAAGGTTGTCGACGTAGGTCGGCTGCACCGCGTCGCGCTCCGTGCCGCCCGGCACCAGACCCGCCATGACGTGAACGCGCGGGCAAGCCAGCGCGGCCGCGTAGTCGAGCGCCTTCAGGATGCCCTCGCGAAACTCGGCCTCGCGCCCCGGCAGACAGGCAAGCCCGCGCTCCCCACGCTCCCAGTCGCCGGGCGGCCCATTAAACAAAACCTGCTGCAGCCCATTGGCCGACAGCCGCGCCGCGAGTTCGCGCTGCTCATGGGCATAGGGAAACAGGTATTCAACCGCGCGGAAGCCATCCTTGGCAGCGGCCTCGAAGCGATCGAGAAAGTCCAGCTCCGGATAGAGCATCGAAAGATTGGCAGCAAACCGTGGCATCAAGAGCTCCAAAAATTCAGAAAAGACCCACACACCCCATCCCAGAAACCCCGCGGAACCGGCTCCGCCGGTCCGCCGGGGTTGCCCCCGGAAGGGGGTGCCCGAGCCACACGAAGTGGGCGAGGCTGGGGGCGAGCATAGTCACCACCGCGCGCCGAAGTTGCGGCGGAGATCGTTGATCTGGTTCGGGCCCAGGGGCTCGGGAGGACGACCGTTCTTCGCCTGGCCGGACAGGAACCAGAGCTTCGCGCTCTCCTCCAGCTCTTCCAGCACGGCCATCGCGGCCGCGGGCGTGTCGTGCCAGACGTTGGGGCCGAGGCGATCGAGCATCACCGCGCGGATCGGCGTGCCTTGCGAGCCGTAGCGCTCGATGGTGTGCGCCACCAGCGCGGCGGCCTCCGGCGCGCCGGGGCGGTGATAGGGGATCACCGGCACATGGCCGACCTTCATCACGAAATAGGGCGTCAACGCCGGAAGCAATTCCGGGCCCGGTGCATTCAGCGTGAGCGCTACGCAATGGGTGCTGTGCGTGTGGATCACGCAGCGCGTGCCCTTGTCGAACTGTGTGGCGGCCCCGTAGATGCGCGCATGCAGGGCGATGGTCTTGCTCGCGAGATCGCCGTGCGTCTGGTGCAGGTTCGCGTCCAGCCGAGCGAGCTTCGCAGGATCGAGAAAGCCGAGGCAGGCGTCGGTCGGCGTGATCAGGAAACCGCTGTCGAGCCGCACGCTGATATTGCCGGCGGTGGCGTGCACGTAGCCGCGCTGGAAGAGGCTGCGGCCAATGCGGCAGATTTCTTCTCGCGCTTGGTTTTCGTTCATCAGTGCACGCCCGGCCGCCCGAAGGACACTGAGCGCCCCCTCGGGGGGCAGCGATACACGAAGTGATGAGCGTGGGGGCAGTACTTCATTCAAGCACTGTAAATGCTTTGCCGAAGAAGTCGTCGGTGCCGAAGTTGCCCGACTTGAGTGTGATGTGAACACCGGCCCCGCCAGCGGCATCGCTGGCCGCATGGCACCACGGCACGCCGGGGTCGATCTGCGCGCCGATCTGCAGCTGCGCGATGCCGAGCGCCTGCACGACCGCGCCCGAGGTTTCGCCGCCCGCCACGACCAGTTGCCGCACGCCGCGCTCGACCAGGCCGCGCGCGATGGCGGCGATGGCTTCCTCGACCATCGCGCCCGCTTCCACCGAACCGAGGCGGCCCTGCACCGACTTGACGACGCCTGGGTCCGCGGTCGAATAGATCAATACCGGCCCTTGTTCGAGCAAGGGCGCTGCCCACGCCAGCGCATGCCCGACCGCATCGATGCCGGAAGCGAGTTGCAAGGGATCGATCGCCAGCGCCGGACGGCCGGATGCGATGAAGTCCGCGACCTGCCGATTGGTGGCAAGCGAGCAACTGCCCGAGACCACCGCCTGCAAACCGCTTGCCGGAGGCAGCACACTGGCGGCGGACGAAGGCGCAATGCCGAAGTTCGCCGGCAGCCCGATCGCCACGCCCGACCCGGCCGTGACCAGCGACATGTCCGCGAGCGCCGGACCGAGGCGCATCAGGTCGTCGTTGGAGACCGCATCGACGATGGCAACGCCCACACCTTCACGGCGCAGTTGCCCGATGCGCTCGCCGATGGCGACCGCGCCCTTCGCCACCGTCGCATAGTCGATCAACCCCACCTTGCGCCGCGTCTGCGCCTGCATCACCCGCACGAGGTTCGGATCGGTCATCGGCGTCAGCGGATGGTTCTGCATGCCGCTTTCGTTGAGCAGCACGTCGCCCGCGAACAGATAACCCTTGAACACGGTACGCTTGTTGTCCGGAAAGGCGGGCGTAGCGATGGTGAAGTCGCAACCCATCGCATCCATCAGTGCCTCTGTCACGGGACCGATGTTGCCCCGCGCGGTGCTGTCGAAGGTGGAGCAGTACTTGAAGTAGATCTGCCGTGCGCCCTGTGCCTTCAACCAGGCCAGCGCATCGAGCGACTGCGCCACTGCTTCGGCCGGCGCGATGGTCCGCGACTTGAGCGCGACCACCACTGCATCGACGTCGGCGGCCAGCGGCGAAGCCGGCACCCCGATGGTCTGCACCACGCGCATGCCCGCACGCACCAGGTTGTTCGCGAGATCGGTCGCGCCCGTGAAATCGTCGGCGATGCAGCCCAGCAGGAGACTCATGACTTGCCCGGGGAGTTGGAGGCAGGCAGTTCGATGCCCGGGAAGATCTTGATGACCGCACTGTCGTCTTCCTTCGCGAAGCCCGCCGTCGACGCCTGCATGAACATCTGGTGCGCAGTGGATGCGAGCGGGAGCGGAAACTTGCTCGCCCGCGCGGTGTCGAGCACCAGCCCCAGGTCTTTCACGAAGATGTCGACCGCCGACAGCGGTGTGTAGTCGCCCGCCAGCACGTGGGCCATGCGGTTCTCGAACATCCAGCTGTTGCCGGCGCTGTGCGTGATGACTTCATAGAGTGCATCGGGCGCAACGCCTTCGCGCAGTCCCAGTGCCATGGCTTCGGCCGCCGCCGCGATGTGCACGCCGGCGAGGAGCTGGTTGATGATCTTCACCTTGCTGCCCGCGCCGGCCCGGTCGCCCAGGCGATAGACCTTGCCGGCCATGGCGTCGAGCACCGTATCGGCCTTCGCGTAGGCGTCCGGTCGCGCCGAACTCATCATCGTCATCTGGCCGCTCGCCGCCTTGGCCGCACCGCCGGAAATGGGTGCGTCGATGTAGTGGATGCCCAGCGCGTTCAGGCGCCCTTCCAGCGCGATCGACCAGTTGGGGTCGACGGTCGAGCACATCACGAACACGCTGCCGGGCTTCATCGCCGCGGCCGCGCCACCCTCGCCGAAGAGCACGGCCTCGGTCTGCTGCGCGTTGACCACGACGGAGACGACCACGTCGCACGCGGCCGCGACCTGCGCGGGCGTGGCCCAGGCGACACCGCCCTGTTCGGCGAAGCGCACCGCCGCGCCGGGACGCACGTCGCATACGTGCATCTCGAAGCCCTTGCCGCGCAGCGTTCCCGCGATGCCTGCGCCCATGGCGCCCAGGCCGATGAGTCCTGCTTTGTTCATGGATGTTCCCGAGGGGTTCGATGGAGGCCAACACGCAAGAAACGGGCTGGCGTCCGCGCGGGCAGACTGGCTGGCCGCACGGGTCAGGGGGCCATCATAGAAATTCACGCGGCCGCGTCACAACGGGACTAACCCCGCGTGGCCATGCGGCCGGACCGAATCAGCGCCGGGACAGCGCGTGCCGCGCGGCCCGCACGATGCTCTGCGCGTCGACCCCGAAGAACTGGCGCAGCGCGGCGCGTGTGTCACTGCGGCCGAAGCCGTCGGTGCCCAGCGTGAGGTAGCGGCGGCCTTCCGGCAGGAAGGCTCGGACGCTCTCCGGTACGGCGCGCACATAGTCGGTCGCGGCGATCACCGGGCCGCTGCCGCCGGCCAATTGCCTTGCAATGAAGGGCGTGCCCGGTTCGGCATCGCCCGCGAGTGCGCGCTCTTCGCAGGCGCGGCCGTCCCGGGCCAGTTCGCTCCAGCTCGTGACGCTGAAGACCTCGGCCGCGATGCCCTCGTCAGCCAGCACTTGTGCGGCCTTGACGACCTCGGTGAGGATTGCGCCCGATCCCAGCAGCGTGACCTTCGCGCTGGCGGATTCCGGTTGCGCGCCCTTCCAAGCATCGAAGCGGTAGCAGCCGCGCAGCACATCGGCTTCCGCGCCTGCCGGCAGGTCAGGCTGGGCGTAGTTCTCATTCATGAGCGTGACGTAATAGAAGACGTCCTTCTGCTCGACCAGCATCTCGCGGATGCCCGCATCGACGATGACCGCCATCTCGCCGGCAAAGGCCGGGTCGTAGGCCTTGCAGTTCGGAATGGTCGCTGCGATGAGATGGCTCGATCCATCCTGGTGTTGCAGGCCCTCGCCGCCCAGAGTGGTGCGGCCCGAGGTCGCGCCGAGCAGGAAGCCGCGTGGCCGCTGGTCGGCGGCGGCCCAGATCTGGTCGCCCACGCGCTGGAAGCCGAACATCGAGTAGTAGATGTAGAACGGCAGCATCGCCAGGCCGTGCACGCTGTAGCTGGTGGCCGCGGCCGTCCAGCTCGCGATGGCGCCGGCCTCGCTGATGCCTTCCTCCAGGATCTGGCCGTCGGTCGCCTCGCGGTACGAGAGCACCGAGCCGATGTCTTCCGGCGCGTAGCGCTGCCCCACGCTCGAATAGATGCCGACCTGCTTGAACAGGTTGGCCATGCCAAAGGTGCGCGCCTCGTCGGCGACGATGGGCACGACGCGCGGGCCGAGCGTCTTGTCCTTCATGAGATTGCCGAGCACGCGCACGAAGGCCATGGTGGTGCTCATCTCCTTGCCGGCAGCGGCCACCGCGAACTGCGCATAGGCCGCGATGTCGGGCTTGGCCACCACTTCACACGCGGTTTCGCGGCGCGGCATGCTGCCGCCGAGCGCCGCGCGCCGGCCCAGCAGGTAGTGCATCTCGGGGCTGTTGTCGGCGGGCTTGTAGAAAGCGGCCTGGGTCGCCTGCTCGTCCGTGAGCGGCAGGTTGAAGCGGTTGCGGAACTCGATGAGGTCGGTGTCGTCGAGCTTCTTCTGCGAGTGCGTGGTCATCTTGCCCTGCCCCGCGCTGCCCATGCCGTAGCCCTTCTTGGTGTGGGCGAGGATCACCGTCGGCTGCCCCTGGTGGGCTGCGGCCGCGGCGTAGGCGGCGTGGATCTTCACGAGGTCGTGCCCGCCGCGCTTGAGGCGGTCGATCTGCTCGTCGGTCATGCCCTGGGCGAGGCGCACGAGTTCCTCGTCCTGGCCGAAGAAGGTGTCGCGGTTGTAGCGGCCGTCCTTGGCGGCGAAGGTCTGCATCTGGCCGTCGACGGTGTTGGCGAAGGCGCGCACGAGGGCGCCGTTCATGTCGCGCGCGAAGAGGCCGTCCCAGTCGCTGCCCCACACGAGCTTGATGACGTTCCAGCCGGCGCCGGCGAAGAGCTTCTCCAGCTCGTCGATGATGCGGCCGTTGCCGCGCACCGGGCCGTCGAGGCGCTGCAGGTTGCAGTTGACCACCCACACCAGGTTGTCGAGCTTCTCGCGCGCGGCGAGCGTGAGCGCGCTCATGGATTCGGGCTCGTCCATCTCGCCGTCGCCGAACACGCCCCAGACCTTGCGGCCTTCGCAGTCGAGCAGGTTGCGGTGCGTGAGGTAGCGCATGAAGCGCGCGTGGTAGATCGAGCTGATCGGACCGATGCCCATCGAGCCGGTCGGGAACTGCCAGAAGTCCGGCATCAGGTAGGGATGCGGGTAGCTGCTGAGCCCGCGTGCGCCCTTGCCCTCGGTGAAGGCGGGGGCGGTGAGTTCCTGGCGGTAGTGGGTCAGGTCTGCCTCGCTGAGGCGGCCTTCGAGGAAGGCGCGCGCATACACGCCGGGCGCGCTGTGCGGCTGAAAGAACACGAGGTCGCCGCGATGCGCCTCCGTGCGCGCATGAAAGAAATGGTTGAACCCCGTCTCGAACAGGTCGGCCGCACTGGCATAGCTGGCGATGTGGCCGCCGAGTTCGCCATACGCCTGGTTGGCGCGCACGACCATCGCGAGCGCGTTCCAGCGCATCAGGGACGCGAGCCGCTCCTCGATCGCGAGATCGCCGGGGAAGGCAGGCTGGGCTTCGGGGGCGATGGTGTTGACGTACGGCGTCGAGAGCTCGGGCTGCCAGCCGATGCGCTGCGCCCGTGCCATGCGCGCGAGTTCGTCGAGCATCCAGCGCGCCCGCTCGGGGCCATGCGTCTCGGCCAGGGCGACGAAGGCGTCACGCCATTCGGCGGTTTCGACAGGGTCGGCATCGTGGAGGGACATGTCGAGCAATGCGCGCAGCTGATCGGGGGACATGGGGGCGTTCATGAACCGCACTTTAGGCCGCTGGTTTTGGAATGAGATGCTGTTTGGAGACCCTCAAATGCCATATCGGCCACATAGAATGCCGCGATTTGGCCCTTTTGCAGCATTTCATGCAACTCGACGCAATCGATCTCCGCATTCTGGACGAACTGCAACGCGACGGCGCGCTCTCGAATGTCGAACTCGCGCGCCGGGTCCACCTGTCGCCCTCGCCGTGCCTGGCGCGCGTGAAGGCGCTCGAAAATACGGGCGTGATCCAGCGCTACGTCGCCCTGGCCAGTGCGAGCGCGCTGGGGCTTGGGCTCAACGTGTTCATCTCGATCAGTCTCAAGACGCAGAGCAAGCAATCGCTGGCCGACTTCGAGCAGCGGATTGCGGAGCACGATGAGGTGATGGAGTGCTATCTGATGACGGGCGACAGCGACTACCTGATCCGGGTTGCGGTGGCCGATATTGCGGCGCTGGAGAAGTTCATTCTCGAACAGCTCACGCCGATTGCGGGGATCGAGAAGATCCGGTCCAGCTTTGCGCTCAAGCAGGTGCGGTACAAGACGGCGCTTCCGCTGCCGCGATAGATCGCCTTGCAACCGCCTGTGAAGGTCCTTCGATGGCCTTCGGTCGATGCGCTCGCTGCCGCCGCCCACCCCGTCGAGCTGAGCATCAGCACGCAAGGGATCGACCTGATCCTCAATCCGCGGTGATCCTGGCGGCCTGGACCACCTTCTTCCACTTGACCTGCTCCTGCGCAACATAGGTGCGCATCTGGTCGGTCGTCATGGTCGAGACTTCGGCACCGTGGTCCTCGAGACGCTTGATCACGCTCTTGTCTGCCAGCACCTCATTGAGCACCTTGTTGAGCTGTTCGATCACCGGCTTGGGTGTTTTCGCCGGCGCGAAGATGCCGTACCACTGCGAAACGTCGACGTCGGCGATCCCCTGTTCCTGGAGCGTGGGTACGTCCGGCATGAGCGCCGAGCGCTTGGGGCCTGCAACGCCGACTGCCTTCAGCTTGCCGGCCTTGACATACGGCATGGCCGTGAAGAGGCTGGGAAACATCACTTGCGTCTGGCCACCAATGGTGTCCGTGATGGCCGGCGCGGAGCCCTTGTAGGGAACGTGCAGCATGTGGGTCCCTGTCGAAAGTTTGAACATCTCGGCGGCGAAGTGCGGCGCCGTGCCATTGCCGGCCGAGGCGTAGCTGGTCTTGTCCGGAGCGGCCTTGAGCATCGCCACGACTTCCTTGGCGTTGCCGGCTTTGACGGCGGGATTAAGCACCATCACCGTGGCCGACGATCCGATCATTCCGACGGGCTCGAAGTCCTTGACCGGGTCGTAGCGAAGCTTTTGCAGTGCCGGGTTCATCGCATGCGTTGCGACGTAACCCAGCATGAGCGTGTAGCCGTCGGGCGCGGCGCGCATCACATATTCGCTAGCGATCGCGCCATTGGCGCCCGCCTTGTTGTCGACGATGACGGGTTGCTTGAGGATGGCCGACATGGCCTGACCGATGACGCGCGCCATGGCATCGTTGGCACCGCCCGCCGCCGTCGGGACCACGAGGGTGATCGACTTTTCAGGAAAGGCGGCTGCTGCGCCGCCGCAAGCCAAGGACGCTGCCAGCGCCACAGTGCCCACAAGGCGAATCTTCTGGATCTTCAATTTGTCTACTCCGGTGGAATGTCGAAAGCTGATTTCTGGGAGGCTCTTGCTTGGCCTTGATCGAATGTTCCGCTTTTGAAAGACTTCTGTGAATTGCATGTTCAGGATCGATTGATGCACACTGTGGATCAATGCATTGCCCTCGGGAGCGCGGCGACATGGCCATCAACTTCAATCTCAACGATCTGCAGGCGTTCCGGGCGGTGGCCGAGCTCAACAGCTTCCGCAAGGCAGCCGAGGCGCTGCATGTCTCGCAGCCCGCCTTCAGCCGGCGTATCGAAAAGCTCGAGGAGGCGCTCGGCGTGCGACTGCTCGACCGCACCACGCGGCGCGTGAGCCTGACCTCGGTAGGACGCGACTTCGATCGCAAGGTGCAGCAACTCCTGGACGACCTCGACCACACGCTGTTGGGCATCCGCGGCGTGGCGGCCACGCGCATGGGTGAGGTGACGATCGCCTGCGTGCCTTCGACCGTCTACTACTTCCTGTCGCAAGTGATCTCGCGCTACCACGAGCGCTACCCGAAGATCCGGGTCAAGGTCTTCGACGCCAGCGCCAACGAGGTGCTCTCGGCCGTGTCGCGCGGCGAGGCCGATTTCGGGCTCAACTTTGTTGGCGGCAAGGAGCCGGACATCGAATTCAAGCCCTTGCTGGAGGAGCGCTTTGTCGCGGCTTGCAGGCGCGACCATGCACTCGCGAAGAAGCGCCGCGTGAGCTGGACCGAACTGGCCCAGTACGACTACATCTCGGTCAGCAAGGCGTCGGGCAACCGGCTCCTGCTGGATCAGGCGCTTTCGGGCCTGCCTGGCCGTCCGCAGAGCATCTACGAGACCCAGCACGTGACGACGATGCTCGGCCTGGTAGAGGCGGGCCTGGGCGTAGCGGCGGTGCCTTCGATCGCCATGCCGGACGCGGACCATCCGTTGCTTGTGAGCGTTCCGCTTTACGACCCGGTGATCACCCGCAAGATCGGCCTCATCCGGCGCAAAGGCCGGACCTTGTCGCCGGCAGCGCAGCAGCTCTACGCGTTCTTCTCCGGGATGAAGGCAAGGCGCGGCAAGCCAGAAGGCCGCCGCGCGGTGAGTTGAAGATCAGGAGCCGGCCATGCTCAAGGCTCGTCGGCCGGTGTCAGTGCGCAGGGCCAGCGTGGCCGAGCGGCGTAGGGAAGTCTGCGGAACCCTCTTCGAGTTCGTGCTCGGTGTTGGCGTAGTTCGCGGCCAATTCGCGCCGTAGTACGTTTCGGTCGCAAGCGTTTTCCCAAATCGAGACCACGACGCAGCACACGGCATTGCTGATGGTGCTGGTGAGCGCGCGCGCCTCGGACATGAATCGATCGATACCCACGATGAGCGCTACGCCGGCAACCGGCAATTCAGGCATGACGGTGAGCGTGGCCACGAGGGCGACGAAGCCACTGCCCGTCACGCCTGCGGCGCCCTTGGAGGTCAGCAGCATGATGCCGAGCATCGAGCCGATCTGGAGCCACGACAGATGGATGTCGCAGGCCTGGGCGATGAACATCGACGCCAACGTGAGGTAGATTGCCGTCCCGTCGAGATTGAATGAATAGCCCGTCGGCAGCACCAGCCCGACCACGCCCTTCTTGCAACCGAGGCGCTCGAGCTTCAGCAAGAGGCGGGGGAGCACCGGTTCGCTCGACGAGGTGCCGAGCACCACGAGCAACTCTTCCTTGATGTAGCGCATCAGCTGCCACAGCTTGAACCCGTGCAGACGCGACAGCACGCCGAGCACCACGACGACAAAGAAGATGCAGGCCACATAGAAGGTCCCGATCAGGAGCCCGAGGGAGCCGATCGACTTGATGCCGTAGCGCCCTACCGTGAAGGCCATCGCGCCGAAAGCACCGATCGGCGCCAGCCGCATGATGATGCTGAAGGCCGCGAAAAGCATGTGCGAGAAGCCGTCGATGCCGTCGAGCACCGGCTTGGCTGCCGTGCCGATGCGTGTCAGGCCGAAGCCGCACAAGACGGCCAGCAGCAGCACCGGTAGTACTTCGCCGTCGGCGAAAGCACCAAAGAAGGCGTTGGGGATGATGTGAAGCACGAAGTCGGTAAAGCCATGGATGTGAATCTCGTTCGCGAAGCGTGTCGCCACCGAGGCGTCCAGGTTCTTCGGGTCTATGTGCATGCCGGCGCCCGGTTGCATCACAAACACGGCAACGAGGCCGGTGATCAACGCAAGGATCGTCAGCGCGTAGAACAGGCCCATCGCCTTGAGCAGCGTCTTGCCGATTTCCTTCGAATCGCCTAGCGAGGTGATGCCGGTGACGATGGTGCAGAACACAACCGGGGCGATCATCATCTTGACCAGCTTGACGAAGCCATCGCCGAGCGGCTTGAGGCTGGCACCGAAGTCCGGCCAATAGTGGCCCACGGTGATGCCGAGGATCAGGCCGATCAGGACCTGGACGTAGAGGAGCTTCAAGAGCTTGCGAAGGTTCACGACGTTGTCTCCAAGTTCAGGGCGAACAGATGCATACCGGTCTGCGCCGGTTGGTCGGTGATGAAGGCCGGGGCCGGGCTCAGCGGCGCGCCGCGAGCACGCGATCGACCATGACGCCGGCTTGGCCAAGGTTTTTCGCCGGGTCGCACATCGCATCGAGCTGCGCGCGCGTGACGTGCTTGTTGATCTCGGGATGGGCAACCAGGATCTCGATCAACGGCCGGTTGTCGGCCAGTGCCTGGCGGCACAGGTCATAGACCAGGTCGTGGGCGTATTCACGGCCGATGTAGGGGCCTAGTCCCATCATCACGGCCTCGGACATCACGAGGCCGTTCGTGATGTCGATGTTGGCGCGCATGCGGGTGGCGTCGACCTCCAGGCCTTTGAGGATGAACTTGGTCTGCTTCAATGCGCCTGACATCAGGCAGAAGATCTCGGGAAGCGAGACCCACTCGATCTCCCAAGGCCCGGTCGAGCGCTCATGGTCAGCCACCATCGCATCCATCAGGGCAGCCGCATGCTGGCGCGCCACCGAGATGTTGGCGTGGATGTAGAGGCAGGAGATCGGGTTGCGCTTTTGCGGCATGGTCGACGACGAGCCGCGACCCGGCGCGAAGGGCTCGAAGACCTCCGCCACTTCGGTCTGCATCATCAGCTTGACGTCCATCGCGATCTTGCCGAGCGAGCCACCGACCAGTCCGAGGAAAGCTCCAACTTCCGCGATGGTGTCGCGCACCGTGTGCCACGAGATCAGCGGTTGGGCCAGACCCAACTCCTTCATCAGCCCGGCCTGGGTTTCCATGGCGCCCTTCTCGAGCGAGGACAAGGTGCCGGATGCGCCGCCGAACTCACCCATCAGGACACGCGGCTTGAGTTGCTGCAGGCGCTCGCGATGACGATCGATGCCAGCCAGGATGCTCGCCATCTTGTAGCCGAAGGTGATCGGCGTGGCCTGCTGCAGGTTGGAGCGGCCGATGACGGGCGTGGCACGGTACTTCTTTGCCAGGGCGGCGAGCGCATCGCCGATTTCGTCCAGATCCTGCTCGACCAGGGCGAGGCCTTCCCGCATCTGCAACACGGCGGCCGTGTCGGTGATGTCCTGCGTGGTCGCGCCCCAGTGGCAATACTCGCCGAGCTTGTCCCGGCAGTTCGCATTGATCTGGTTGACCACGGCAATGATGGGATAGCCGATCTGTTCGGTCTTGGCCTTCAGCTTGACCCAGTCGATCTGCGACAGATTGCAGTTCCGAACGATCTCGTCCGCCGCTTCCTTCGGGATGATGCCGAGTTCGCCCTGGACCTTCGCGAGGGCGCGCTCGATGTCCAGGTACTTGGCGGTGCGGTTCTCGTCGGACCAGACGTCGCGCATGCGTGCATCGCTGAACATGTCGCCGAAGATGCGCGAGTCGATGATGGTGGAGGCCATGGTGTGTTGTCTCTTTCTGCGGTGGAAGTTGGTGAATAAGGTCAGTTGCGGGCCAAGGCCAGCATGCGTTGTGCCTGGAGCACCACGGGCCGGTCGACCATGCGTCCGTCGAGCCGGGCAGCGCCAGGTGATGCAGCATCGGCAACCAGGACGCGCTGCGCCCAGTCCAGCGCCTCCGCGCTCGGATGCAGTGCCGCGTGGATCGGCTGTACCTGGCGGGGGTGGATGCACAGCTTGGCGCCGAAGCCGAATCGTCGAGCCTCCGCAAGATCCGAGAGCAGGCGAGCTTCGTCGTCGAGTTGCGGGGTGGCGCCTGCTACCGGTGCCGGCAGGCCCGCCAAGCGTGAGGCGATCGCGATGCGGCTGGCTGCATAGCCAAGGCCGGAGGCGTCCGTCGAGATGTCGATGTCGAGGTCAAGCGCGAAATCGAGCGTGCCGAACACCAGTCGCTGCGCGCCGGCGGCCGCGATGCGGTCGACTTCAGACACGCCGCGTGCGCTTTCGATGAGCGCGAGGATGCCGGCGTCCGGCAACGCAGCCTGGGTCCTGGCGATTTGCGCGGCCGACTCGGCCTTTGGCAAGAGCACGCCGATCCCGGCCGCGTCGCGCAACGCCGCGAGGTCGGCGGCAAACCAGGGCGAGCCGGCGTCGTTGATACGCACCACGATGCGCGACCGGGTTGCGGGCATCACACCCTGCAGCCATGTCGCGACGGTGCTGCGTGCATTGGCCTTGTCATCAGGAGCCACGGCGTCCTCGAGGTCCAGCACGACCCTGTCGGCGCCGCTGGCCAGCGCCTTGTCAAAGCGTTCCGGGCGCGTGCCGGGCACGAAGAGATAGGTGCGAGCGGGAAGCAGCAATTCAGCGGGCATGGCGGCGACCTCAAACAGCTTTGGATGTGTGCAGTCCGGCGATCTCGGCCGCGCTGTAGCCGAGCTCGGCCAGGATCGCGTCCGTGTGCTCGCCGAGTGCAGGAACCGGGTCCATGCGGGGGCCGGTATCCCAGGTGCCGGGCGGCAGCATGGCGGGCACCGGCCCCATGGCCGTCCCCACCTCGGTCCAGCGCCCACGTGCCTCGAGTTGAGGATGCGCCCAGACCTCCTTCATGGTGTTGACCTGCGCATTGGCGATCTGCGCGAGCTCGAGTCGCTCGACCACCTGCTTACCAGTCAGCGGCTCGAAGGCGTCCACAATGATCTGGCGTAGCGCGACCCGCTCCGCCACACGCTTGAAGTTGGCGGTGAACCGCGGATCCATCGCGAGATCGGGTTGCTCCAGCACCTTGTCGCAAAAGCTGACCCATTCGCGTTCGTTCTGCAATCCCAGCATCACGGTGGTGCCGTCGCCGGCTGGGAACGGCCCGTACGGATAGATCGTCGCGTGGCTGGCGCCGGTGCGCGGCGGTGGGGCGGCTCCTTCGAAGGCGTAGTAGAGCGGGTAGCTGGTCCATTCGGCCAGGGACTCCAGCATCGAGATGTCGATGCGTTGCCCCTTGCCGGTCTGGCCGCGCTGCAACAGCGCCGCGAGGATGTTGCTGTACGCGTACATGCCGGCGGCGATGTCGGCGATCGAGGGGCCCGCCTTGCAGGGCTCTTCAGGCGTGCCTGTGACGGAGACAAAACCGGCCTCGCTCTGGATCAACAGGTCGTAGGCCTTCTTGTCGCGGTACGGGCCGGGATTGCGCGGGTCGTCGCCATAGCCGGAGATGTCGCAGACGATCAAGCCTGGCTTGGCGCTGGAAAGCTTGTCGTAGCCCAGGCCGAGGCGCGTGGCTGCGCCCGGTGCCAGATTCTGCACGACGACGTCGGCCTTCTCCATGACCAGTCGCTCGAGCACTCGAGCTGCCTCGGGGTGTTTCACGTCGAGCGTGAGGCTTTCCTTGGATCGGTTTGTCCAGACGAAGTGCGATGCCAGGCCGCGAACGCGTTCGTCGTAGCCGCGGGCGAAGTCGCCCGAACCTGGACGCTCGATCTTGATGACGCGGGCTCCCAGGTCGGCCAACTGGCGAGTGGCGAAGGGCGCGGCAATCGCGTGCTCCAGCGTGACGACGGTGATGCCTTTGAGTGGCTGCATGGGTTTGTCTCTCTTGATGTTGTCGTGATGGATCAGCGCAGCACTGCAGTGGCGTCCATCGTCAGCCAACCCTCGTGGTCCGAGGCCCAGAGATGAATGGTCTTGCCGTCGGCCTGCGGTTGGCCGCTGACATGGAAGGCGTTCAGGTCAAATGTCGGGCGGACCGCCTTGAACCGAAAACTCGCCACGTCGGCGTCCGGCAACTGCCGGCGCAGGAGGTCCATCAGCAGTGTCGCGATCAAGGGACCATGCACGATCAGGCCCGGATAGCCTTCGACCTGCGTCACGTACTGGCGGTCGTAATGGATGCGGTGGCCATTGAACGTGAGCGCCGAGTAACGAAACAGCAGCACGTCGTCCGGCACGATCTGGCGGCGCCAGGCGGCCTCTACCGGTGCGGATTGGGGTGGTGGGACGACATCGTCCGGGCCCTGTGCTTCGCGATAGACGATGTCATGGAACTCGACGAGCGCCGGCACGGCGGCCTCGTTGCAGCGCACTTCGTGACGCACCTTCACGAATACGAGCTTGCCGGTGCGGCCTTCCTTCGTTGTGACGTCATCGATGGTCGAGGTGCGCGCAACTCGGTCTCCCACGCGGATCGGGGAGCGGAACTCGAACTGGCTGCCGGCCCACATGCGTCGAGGCAGGGGGACCGGCGGAAGGAAGCCGCCGCGCTTGGCATGGCCGTCGGCGCCGATTTCGCTCTGCCGGTGCATCGGCAGGAAGTAGAGCCAATGCCAAAGTGGGGGAAGCGTGGTGCCCGCAATCACCGGCGCCGCTGGATGGTCGAGAGTCGCCGTCAGTGCGACCACGGGGGTGGGGTTGATGGTGTCTTCGATTCTCTCGCTGCGTCCGACCCACGATTGCAGCTGATCTTGCTGTGCGTCCAATGTTGTCTCCTTTGCTGACTGCACCAAGCGGCAGCAGTTCTGGGGAGCAAGTGTGCGACGCAGCCTACGTTAGGGGAATTGCAATGTTTGGTCCTATTGATGCATGAAGCGCAATAAAAGGCATGCTTCCCGAGTAACCGGGAACGCAGCGAGATACGCGTGCCGGACGCAGCGCGGCGACGTCGGACGGGGCTAGAGCTTTTCTTTCGCGAAGACGGCGGCGTTCTCATCGACGCCGGGCTTGCCTTCGTCCGAATGCGGATTGCCGGGGTCGGTATCGGTCGGAAACTCCGGCTCGACCGGAAGCTGCGCCGGGTCGTCCTCGGAAGGAAACTTGGGGTTTGGCATGGAAGGCTCCTTTTGCAAACAAAGGTAGCTCGATCGCTGGCGCGCGAATGTGGGAGGCGCACACATTTCAGGCTCAACGCTGCAGGGGATTTCGGCTGCCGACGTCGCCTTGTGCCACGCCGTCCGTCATGGCGCACAGCCAGATGCGGGCCACTGCAACAAAAGTTTCATCTTCCGTCGCTAAGGTCAGGCTTCCGTCAGCCCACCTTTCACGATGAAAAACCTCCCCACGCCTGCCGTTTCCGACGAATATATCGACCCGGACGACCTCGACAACAACCCGACCGCCAACACCAGCCTGCATGAAGTCATCGCGGCACGCGTGCATCGCCGCCATCTTCTGCGCGGCGGCGTGGGCGCGCTGACGGCCGCGACGCTCGGTCCGCTGGCCCTGAGCGCCTGCGGCGGCGGAAACGACGGCGTCTTCCCCATCGCGCCGCCCGCGCCCGCACCGGCACCGCCTCCTCCCGCTCCGGCGCCGGCACCCGCTGCCGATCCGAAGCTCGGCTTCTCCGCCGTGGGCAAGGACCTCGCCGACCGCATCACCGTGCCGGCCGGCTACACGGCCACCGTGATCTACGCGACCGGCGACTCGATCGACCCCGCAGTCACTGACTACAAGAACGACGGCACCGACGACACCTTCGGCCGCCGCAGCGGCGACCAGCACGACGGCATGCACTACTTCGGCCTGACTGCCGACAGCAAGCCGTCCCTCAGCAGCACCGAGCGTGCGCTCATGTGTATCAACCACGAAGCCATCAACGGCACCGTGATGTTCATGCACCCGAGCGGCCAGACCAACATCGGTTCGAGCGCCGGCCCGCGTCCCGAAGCGGAGGCACTGAAGGAGGTCGAGGCGCACGGCGCTTCGGTGGTCGAGATCGCCAAGTCGGGCGGCAAGTTCGGTGTGGTCAAGAACTCCACCTTCAATCGCCGCGTCACGCCGCGCACGCCGATGGAGTTCGGTGGCCCGGCGCGCGGCTCCGCGCTGCTGAAGACCGCATACTCGCCCGCCGGCACCGGCACGCGCGGCATGATCGGCAACTGCGCGTCCGGCTACACGCCCTGGGGCACGTACCTCACCTGCGAGGAAAACTTCGCGGGCTTCTTCCGTCGCGGCTCGGCCGACGATGCGAAGCGCAGCGCCAAGGAACTGGTTGCCTTCAAGCGCATCGGCCTCGCGCAAGGCGCAGGCGGCGGCCAGCGCTGGGCGACTGTCGTGCCGGCCGACGGCACGAACACCGAATACGCGCGTTGGGACACGAGCAGCCTCGGTGCATCGACCGACGGCACGGACGACTTCCGCAACACGGCCAACACCTTCGGCTGGGTGGTCGAGATCGATCCGTACAACCCGTCGTCGACGCCCGTCAAGCACACCGCACTCGGCCGCTTCGCGCACGAAGGCGCATGGCCGAGCAACCCGGTCGTCGGCAAGCCGCTCGCCTTCTACATGGGCGACGATTCGCGCAGCGAGTACGTCTACAAGTACGTCTCCAAGGCCGTCTGGAGCGCGGCGGACGCGAATCCCGCAGACCGCTTGGCGACGGGCAGCAAGTACCTCGACGAGGGCACGCTCTATGCGGCGAAGTTCAACGCCGACGGCTCGGGCACGTGGCTCAAGCTCGACCTGACGAACGCCGCCATCTCGGGCAACGGCGCCTACGCCTTCGCCGACCTGGCCGACGTGCTGGTCAACGCACGGCTGGCAGCCGACGCCGCTGGCGCGACGAAGTGCGACCGCCCCGAATGGACCGCCGTGAATCCGAAGAACGGCGAGATCTACATCACGATGACCGAGAACCCGGACCGCGGCGCGGTCGGCACGACCAGCAGCAACAACGTGCCGAACCCGGACGTCGACCCGGCCTTCCCGCGCTACTGGCTCGACAACAAGGGCGTCTCCACGCAGAACGCCACGGCGTCGGTCTCCAAGGGCGATGTCAACGGGCAGGTGATGCGAATCCGCGAGACCGACAACGATGCGTCGGCCGCCACCTTCAACTGGGACATCTTCCTGTTCGGCAGCCAGGCCAAGGCCGACGCCGGTCTCGACGACGTGAACTACCAGAAGAACGTGAACCTGTCGGGCCTGTCGGACGTCAACGACTTCTCGAAGCCCGACGGCTGCTGGTTCTCGCGCGCGAGCGGCATCCTCTGGATCGAGACCGACGACAACGCCTACACCGACGTCACCAACTGCATGCTGCTGGCGGCGGTCCCGGGCACCTACGGCGACGGCGGCAAGCTCGACGTGGTCAACCAGGCCAACGGCAAGCCCGGCGCGGCGGGTACCGGCCCGGTGACAGTGACCACGTACGCGGGCAAGAAGATGAACGACACGATCTTCAAGCGCTTCCTCACGGCGCCGCTCGGCGCGGAAGTGACCGGCCTGGCCGAATCGCCGGACGGCAAGGCGTTGTTCATCAACATCCAGCATCCGGGCGAGAACACCGTCGCGACCAACATCGCCGACCCGGGCAAGTACGAAAGCCATTGGCCCGGCAACGGTGCCGGCGTGACGGCCTACGGCGCGGGCGGCAGCACGGCACGTCCGCGCTCGGCGACGGTGATGATCACGAAGGACGACGGTGGCGTGATCGGGCTTTGATCAGGCGGGGCGTTGCGCTGCTCAGCTTCTGGCCAGCACCACGACCCCCACCAGGATGATGGCGATGCCCAGCACCCGGCCGGAGGTCAGGGGCTCGCCAAGCAACTGCCACGCGAGGAGTGCCGCGACCACGTAGCCGATCGAGAGCATCGGATAGGCGATGGTGACGTCCACGCGGGTCAGCGCGACGATCCACAGCCCGACGCTCACGACGTAGCAGAAAAGGCCCAGCAGGATCCAGGGCTGGGTGGCCGCGCCCAACGCCGTGGCGAAGAGCGAGGCAATGCTTCCCATGGACACCGAGCCCAGTGTCCTGGCCCCGGCCTTGAGCAGGAGCTGCGCCGCCGAGTTCAGCAGGACGCCGGCGAGGATGATCGAAAAAGTGCTCAGGTTCATGGCGTTCGGGCTTCCGTCCTATTTTGGCCACAGCGCCCACAGGCGCAGCGGCTGGTTCATCCGGGCCGCCAGGCGTCCCGCGTCGGCACCGGTGCCCGCGAAGTAATCGGCCCGCACCGCGCCGACGATGGCGCTGCCCGTGTCCTGCGCGACCACCAGCTTGGCGAGCGGTACCGCCGGACCCGGCGAAGCGAGCCAGACCGGTGTGCCGTAGGGAATGCTGTCCCGATCCACCGCGATCGAGCGGCCGGCCGTCAACGGCACGCCCTGCGCACCGATCGGACCCGAGGACGCATCGACCTCACTCAACGGCTCCTCGCGGAAGAACACGTAGCGGGGATTGCTCCACAGCAGCTGCGAAAGGCGTTGCGGGTTCTGCGCGACCCAGAGCTTGGTGTCGTCGGGCCAGAGGCTGACCTTGGTCACGCCCTGGCTCATCAACCACTGCTGCACGCTGCGATAGGGCTGCTCGTTGGTGGCCGCAAAGGCCACGCGCACCACGCGCTGCGAACCGTCGGGCTCGGTGATGCGAAGGCGCCCCGACCCCTGGATGTGGAGCATGAGCACATCGATGGGGTCCGCGAGCCAGGCGATCTCGCGGCCGCGCAGCGCAGACTGGGCCTGCGGGAGCGTGTCAATTTCCTGGCGCGTGTACCAGGGGCGCTTGGGCACCAGGCCGGTGGGTGCCTGGTACAGCGGCACAGTGTTGGTCGCCGTCGGCCTGCGCGTGGCATCGAACACCGGCTCGTAGTAGCTGGTGAGCTTGCCGTCCGTGGGGCCCGTGTATGACTCGACCCGGAAGGGCTGCAGCCGCTGCATCATCCATTCGCGCTGTTCCGCGGTTTCGGCGAGCGACAGCTGACGCACCTCGCGGCACAGGGGCGCGAAGGCGGCATTGGGGCGCGCGCAATTGGAAAGCATGGCGACCCAGCCTTCGTGCAGCGCGTCCTCGTTGAAGCCGGGAAGCTCCGACCACGCGACGGGCACCCACCGGCTCTTCGGATGCGCGAGCGAGCCGGTGAGCGGTCCCAGGTCGCGCGATGGGCTCGTGCCCGGTATGGGGGTGAAGACGGGCGCTTCGGGCTGCCGCGTTCCGGTCGAGCAGGCTGCGAGCATTGCTACGATCGCGAGCCCAACCAGCCACTGGAGTCCTTTTTTCATGGGTCTGATTTTGCTTGAAGCACTTGGCGCGGGAATCGTGTTCATCCTCATCATCTGGTGGACCATGTTCTCCGGCCGCAAGCGCGGCGAGCTGCATGAAGAGGCCGATGCCGAAGAGGCGCCTGCATCCAAGGACACTTCTCCGCGCGATTGACCACGCGTCATTCGATGGCGCGTCGACGTGTCGGCCTGCGCCTTGCACGCTATTCATTCGATAGCGGGCACGCGAGATTTCGCGCGCCTCTCCAGACCACGGCCGAAAATCGAACGTTACACGCGGAAACGCCCGGGCGGGGCGATTCACGTGGAGCGCTCGGGATAATCGGCGCTCTTTGAATCCATAGTCGAAAGGGACTGACATGAAAAAATTCGTACTCGCCACCTGTGCAGCAGCGATCGTTCTTTCAGGCTGCGCAAGCGGCGGCATGACGGACACGCAACGCAACACGGCCATCGGCGCCGGCGGCGGCGCACTGGCTGGCGCGGCGATCGGCAGCGCCACCGGAGGCAGGGCCGGCACGGGTGCGGCAATCGGCGCACTGGCGGGCGCGGCGGGCGGCTACTTGTGGTCCCAGCGCATGGAAAACCAGAAGAAGCAGATGGAAGCAGCCACCCAGGGCACCGGCGTTGCCGTGACGCAAACGCCGAACAACGAGCTGAAGCTCGCAATCCCGAGCGATATCTCCTTCGACGTGGGTCGCGCGGCCATCAAGCCCAACTTCTCGCCGATCCTCGACCAGTTCGCGACCGGCCTGCGCAACAACCCGAACGCCGACGTGCGCATCATCGGCCACACCGACAGCACCGGCACCGATGCCATCAACAACCCGCTGTCGGTCGAGCGTGCCGCGGCCACGCGCGACTACCTGGTCGCACGCGGCGTGTCGCCCACCGCATTCCGCATCGAAGGCCGCGGCTCGCGC
Organism: Variovorax sp. P5_A3; assembly: GCF_056400665.1. NCBI lineage: Bacteria > Pseudomonadati > Pseudomonadota > Betaproteobacteria > Burkholderiales > Comamonadaceae > Variovorax > Variovorax sp. P5_A3. The sequence continues at coordinate 77,442 of NZ_JBFUKW010000018.1, forward strand.
GAACCGATCGCGGACAACAGCACCGACGCAGGCCGCGCACAGAATCGCCGCGTAGAGATCTATGTCGGTGAACGTTCCCCGGCCTAAGTCTGGACGCCGCGAAGCAAGTTGGCCAGTTCGACGGCCGACTTGACTTCCATCTTCTCGAACACGCGCGCACGGTGAACTTCCACCGTGCGCACGCTGATCGCGAGTTGCTCCGCGATCAGCTTGTTGGGCAGCCCTTCGACCACGCAACGCATCACGTCACGCTCGCGATCGGTCAGTTCGTCGATACGGTGCTTCAGGCGTTGCCGCGTACGCTTGGCTTCGATGGCGCGCAAGGACGCCCCGAGCGCATGTTCGATGCGGTCCACCAGCGCGTTGTCCGAGAACGGCTTCTCGCAGAAGTCGAAGGCGCCGCGCTTCACCGCATCGACCGCCGTCGGCACATCGGCGTGCCCGGTCAGGAAGATCACAGGCATCGTCTCCAGCAGCCCCCGCTCCGCGAGACGATCGAACAGCACCAACCCACTGGTCCCCGGCATGCGCACGTCGAGCAGCAGGCAGTGCGGCTGGTCGAGCAATGGTTCGTCAGCAAGGCGCGCCTCGAACGCTTCCGCACTGGCAAAGTTCTCGCTCACCAGCCGTCGCGAACGCAACAGCCAAGCCAGCGCCTCGCGAACACTGGCGTCGTCGTCAACAATAAAAATCAGCGCATCAATCATCATTTGGCTCGCCCCCAGGTGCGCGCACTTCGTGTCGCTTCGCCCACCCCCTACCGGGGGCAATACCAGCAGCCCGGCGAAGCCGGTTCTGCGGTATTTCCCGATCACGGGAGGGCCGAGTGGGGCGCATTGCATTCTTCCAGAAATGCCGCGGAACCGGCTTCGCCGGGCCGCTGGCATTGCCCCCTGCAAGGGGGTGGGCGGCCACACGAAGTGGGCAAGCCTGGGGGTTAGTCATATCACCGGAAGGGTGAAGCGGAAGATCGTGCCGCGGGGGCGGTGGGGTTCGTACATCAGCACGCCGCCGTGCTGTTCGACGACGGTGCGGCACAGGCTCAGGCCCAGGCCCATGCCGTCCGGGCGCGTGGTGAAGAAGGGCGTGAAGAGGCGTTCGGCGACCTCGCCGCTGATGCCGCAACCCACGTCCGCGACGGAGAACTCGAGCCAGCGGCGCGCGTCGGCAGCCGTCGCGCCTCCGCCATCCCGGCCGATGCCACCTGCGCGAACGACTTTCAGGCGCAGCACGCGATCGGTCAGCTCCGGCATGTCCATGGCCTGCATGCCGTTGCGCGCCAGGTTCAGCAGAACCTGCTCGACGAGGGTGCGGTCGCAGAACACGGCGGGCAGGCGGTCTTCGAGCGAAAGCTCGATGCGCACACCCAGCTTGCGCGCCTGCAGTCGCACCAGGGGCAGCACCGCGTCGACCAGCGCATGCGGCGCGACGGGTTCGCGGGTGCGATCGCGCCGGCGCACGAAGTCATGCACGCTGCGGATCACCTGTCCGGCGCGGTCGGCCTGCTCGGAGATGCGGCGAACCGCCATCGCGATGTCATCGTGGTCGCGGCTTCGCTGGGACTGGTCGGCATTCAGCAGATTGAGCGAGCCGTTCGCGTAGCTGGTGATCGCCGCGAGTGGTTGCGTGAGCTCGTGGCTGAGCAGCGATGCCATTTCGCCGACGGTGGCCAGACGCGCGCTGGCCTGCAGGCGCTCCTGGCTGGCGCGCGAGAGTTCCTCGATGCGGCGCTGCTCGCTGATGTCGATGAAGGCGCTCATCCAGCCGGTCTGCGAGCCATGCGCGTTGATCAGGGGCGCCTCGAAGATCAGCACCGGAAAGCGGCTGCCGTCCTTGCGCATGAAGACCGACTCGAAGCCTTCGCGCGGCGGCATGGCGCCCGCCAGGCGCACGGCCTGGCGCCGCTGGTACTCGTGCGCGAGTTCGGTCGGCCAGTAGGGCGTGCCTTCGCTGATCATGAGTTCCTCGGCGCTGAAGCCCACCATCTCGCAGAACGCGGGGTTCACGTAGGTGATGCGGCCTTGCAGGTCCCGTGCGCGCAAGCCGGTGATGACGGAGTCTTCCATTGCCTTGCGGAACGCGAGCGCGTCGGCCAGGTCGCGCTCCGCGCGCAGGCGTCTGCGCGTGTCGCGGGCGAGCAGCACCAGCACCGAGACGAGGGCGATCGAGATCGCGGTGACCAGCGCGGTCAGCATGTTCGGGAAGAGATCCGGCACCGCGCGCCAGCCGTCGACACGCAGCATCATGGGCGCGCCCGGCAGGTCGATGAGTTGCTGCGCCGTGAAGACGCGCGTGCCCACGCGGCGCGGCGCACCGATGGCCACGAGCCGCGTGCCGTCGGCTTCGGTGAAGGCCACCTCCTGCCCGCGGCTGAGCGTGGGCGCCACGAGTTCGATGAGCGTGTCGCGCAACGAATACGAGGCCACGAGGTAGCCTCCGCCCTCCACCGGCAGGCACAGCTCCATGACTTCGAGGCCGTTGCCCTGGGTGACTGGCACGTAGTGGCTTGGCGAATACGCAGGCGCCGCCAGCTTGCGCGCCGCGGCGCAGGCGAGCATCACGTCGGGCTGGTCGGCACCGCGCACGCCTTCATCGAAGATGTGCTGGCGATAGGGCGTATCGGCCGCGCCACGCAGTCGCAATCTCGCGTCGCGCCATTCGAGCCGCAACCACTCGCGGTGCTGGCGCAGGAGGTCCGATGCGCGGCTTTCCCAATGTTCGCGATCGACGCCCTCGCCGAGCGACGCGCGCAAGGTCTGTGCGTTGCGCTGCAGCCCGACGCGAAGGTCGGACACGGCGTCGGCGGTGTCCCGTTCGAGCACGCTCTGGGTCTGCTCGACTTCGTGGCGCCCCGCCAGCCACACCACGGTGACGAGCAATGCCAGCACGAGCATGGCGAGCAGCACCCACAGGAACCAGCGCCGCCACACCGAGCGCAGGAAGCGCAACCGCGCGAACGCGGGACGGAGGACGCGGGAGACAGGCAGCGGAGGCGAGGACACCGTCGTCAGAGTACGCAGTGGGAAAGCGCCGGCAGTTGCGACCGCGCGCGCTCCACCTGCATGGCATCGATGTCGAACAGCACCACGGCTTCGTCGACGGCCTGTTGCGCCACCACCGCGCCCCAGGGATCGACCACCATCGACTGGCCCCAGGTGTGCCGTCCGTTCTCATGGGTGCCGCCCTGCGCGGGAGCGACGACCCACGCGAGGTTCTCGATCGCGCGCGCACGCAGCAGCACCTCCCAGTGTGCGGCGCCCGTGGTCCGGGTGAAGGCGCTGGGCACGAGCAACAACTCGGCCCCCTGCCGCGCGAGGGCGCGATAGAGCTCCGGGAAGCGCAGGTCATAGCAGACGCTCATGCCGATCCGCCAGCGGTGGCCGTCGCGCGAGGGGAGGTCGAAGCACACGGGCTGCGAGCCCGGCGCGATGACGCGGCGCTCGTCGTAGCGCTCGCGGCCGTTGTCGAAGAAGAAGAGGTGGATCTTGTCGTAGCGCGCGATACACGCGCCGTCCGGTGCATAGACCAGCGAGCTGTTGAAGACGTGGTTGTCGTCTTCCGTTTCGAGCGGCAGGGTGCCGCCGACGATCCACAACCCGAACTCGCGCGCGGCATCGGCGAGGAAGCTCTGCACCGAGCCGGCACCGGCGGTCTCGCGCAGGGCGAGCTTGTCGGTGTCGCGCGCACCCATCATGCAGAAGTACTCCGGGAGCACTGCGAGCTCGGCGCCCTCCGCCGCGGCCTCGGCCAGCAGCGCGTGCGCGCGAGCGAGGTTGGCCTCGCGTGCGATGGCCGACACCATCTGGATCGCAGCGACTTTCATGGCAAGTCTCCTTGTGCTTGTTCTATCGTACGGCCGGTGCGGCGGCTGGGCTTACAGGGGCCAGGGCCTCGGGTGTCGACCGGCGCGCCACCTTGGTGATCTTGGGGTCGGTCCAGGTGCCGTCGATCTGGAACTCCTGCGTGGCAGCGGCGATCAGCGGCCTGCTCAGCACCATCTGCGCGAGGAAAGTGCCGATGCCGATGGCCGGGTTGATCGCGGTCGCCACCAGCGCGGCCGTGCCCGCGCTGATCTCGGGCACGACGACCACGCGGATGTTCTGGGTCTCGTGCGCGATGTCCGCCGAGCCGTCCATCAGCACGGCGGCATTCACGCCCTTCATCTGCAGGTTGTTGGTAGACGCCACGCCCTGGTCGATCTTGACGTCCCCGCGCAGGAAATCGAAGGCGAAGCCTTCGCTGAAGATGTCGCGGAAATCCAGCGTGAGGCGCCGCGGCAAGGCCTGGAGGCTGAGCACGCCGAGCAGCTTGGCGATACCCGGGTCGGCTTTGAGGAACTGGCCCGATTCGACATTGATCTGGAGTTGCCCGCCGAGGCTCGGATAGTCGAGCGTGAAGGGCGATCCGGTCCAGTTCACGCCACCTTCCAGGCGCCCACGGCCTCGCCGCACGACGTCCTTCATGCCGAAGCGCGTGAGCAGTCCGCCGGCATCGGCGATATCCAGCTTGAAATCCATGCTGGTGCGCCGCTGGTCGCGCCCGGCTGCCGGTGTGGTCCCGGGCGGCGCAGCCCAGCTGCCCTGCGCGGTGAACGTGGCATCCGGGTTGGAGAGCGCCAGCCGGTTGAGCCGCCATTCGCGGCCCGCGCCGCCGCGGTTGACCGCATCGATCTCGGCGCGGCCCAGACGATGCCCGAACAGCTCGAAATCGTCGACGACGATGTCGAGCGCCGGCAAGGTGCTCGGCTGCTCATCGAGCAGCGATTCGACCGCCTTGGCCTCGCTGGGCGCGATCTTGAGCCGTGCGAGCCGCGCGAACAGGCGCCCCGCCTGCGTGTGCCGGTATTCCGCATAGCCGCTGAGTTCGACTGCGTCGACGTTCGCGCGCCAGAGTGGCCCCTCACGGGTGCCGCCGAGCACGACGTTGTTCAGCGTGCGGCCGCCGAACACCAGTTCCTGCGCCCGCAGCGCGATGACGGTAGGCAGGTAGGACTGCAGGTCATCCGTGCCGTCGGCAGTCGCGACGGTCTCGGGTGCCTTGCCGGTTGTCGCGCTGAAGATCGACTGCCAGGCGCCCACGTCGAGCCGCGAGAACCGCAGGTTCGCGAACACGCCGCGCTCCGGCGGGGCTGCGGATTCGCCCGCCGCCAAGCCGATGCCGATGCCGCCGCGCAGCACCTTCGCCTCGCTGCCGGTGATGTCGCGCACGTACACCACCGACGCAACGCGGCCGAGTTCGACGGAGATCTGATCGTTCATCCCCGGCGATGACCGTGCCTCGCGCGAGATCACCTTCTTCTCGACGCGCAGGGCCATCGATTCGTCGGCGGACTTGGTCAACGGTGGCGGCAGTTGCAGCGCGAGGCCCTGCAACGTGCTGGTGAGCAGGAATTCGGTTGCGTCTTCGCGCACCGAGAAGTTCAGCGCATAGGGGGTGCTGCCGGTCGCGTTGGCGGCGAGGCGCGGGAGCCAGTCGACCTCGCGTGCGGCGCGCAGGCCGTCGGCGGTCGCGGTGCCCTGCACCTTGAAGTTCAGGTCCTGCGCAGCATCGCCGAATCGGCCACTGCCTTCGACGCGTATCGCGCCACCCAGCGCACGGGCCTGCACGCCCGCCAGTGAAAAGCCGCCTTCGGTGAAGTTCAGCATGCCCTTCGCCTGCGACAGCGACGGCGCCTGCGGCGACAGATGGATCTCGTTGTCCGACAGCGCGACGCTGGCCTGCACTTTGGATTTGTCGAGGGCTGCGAGCGGCAGCTCGAGTTTCAGCTTGTAGTCGGCGTTGCCGGTCACGCGCATGCCAGCGAGGGTCGACTCGGCGGGTCCCGTCAGTGGCGCGCCGGCGAGCAGCAGTTCGTTGACCGGGCCCCTGGCCTGGGCATCGACCTTGAGCTGCGGCGCATGGTGCGCCATGTCGGCGATCTGCGCCTCGGCCCGGGTCACTTCGATGCCGGGCGCGCCGACGATGCGACCGCGTGCATTGCGCACCAGCATGCCGGCCCGCTCGAAGACGAGTTCACCCGACAGATTGTTCAGCGCCGGCCAGACGACCTTGGCGCCCGGCATGGCGGGCACATAGGCGTAGGTCACGTCGGCGACCCGCGCGGCGATGCGGAAGTCGCCCTGCTTCGGGTCCATGAAAGGCATGTCGTGAAGGTCGCCCCTGACCTTGAAGTCGACGCTGCTCGCGGCGCCCTTCGTGACCGCATCGCGCACATAGTCGCGCGTTTGCTTGGGGATGTGCAGCGGCAGGTAGCGATAGACCCGTGTGCCGTCGGCGCGCGTGAGCTTGCCCTGCAGGTCGAGCACGCCCGGGTATCGCGCCGCACTGCGCGAGACGGCGGGATCGCTCGTGCGCCAGCTCGCCTGCGCCTCGCCGTCGGCGTCGGCGTTGGCGAAGCGGAGGCCCGAAAGCTGGAGCTGGACGGCCTCGCCATCGAGTTTCCACTGAAGCTGGGTCGACAGTTGGTCGATCGGAACCACGGGTTCCTCGAACACGCCGGGCAGATCGAGTGCGCCCTTCGCGATCGACAGCGACGCGCTGCCGCCCGCCTGGTTGGCATCGAAATCGACGGTGGCGCCGCGCACGCCGGGTGTTCCCACCGGCACGGGCGGCGGTTCCGAGGCCGCTGATGCCGTCGCACCGGTCGAAGGGGCGGCGGGTCGTGGAGCGCTGCGGCCAGCCGCGTTTTGCGCCGCTTCGGCCCCGGCGGCCTCGACGTGCTCGCCAGACTGCGAAGCGATGCTGAAGTTGCTCAAGCGGCCGCGCAACTGGTACTTGTCGGGGGCACCGGGCGAGCCTTGCCAGCTCGCCTCGATGCGCTCGACCAGTCCGCGCGGCTCGTACGACGCGATGTGCTTGCGCGTGGCGTCGTCGAGAGGCAGGCGATCGGCAATCAGCGCCAGCGCGGCAAGGTCGAGGCGGTCCGCACGCACCGCGCCGCGCTCGGCAATGCGATCCTTCGCTGGCGTGTGCTGGAACCAGAGGTTGCCGCCCGGCCAGCGCATGCCGTCGGCGGTATCGAACTGGAGATTGGTCGTGGCGAACTCCAGCGTTTCGTCCGTCATCTTGCCGGCGAGACGCCCCGTGACACCACGCAGCACCAGGGGCTCGAGGCCCTTGGCGAGCGACGCGTCGATCTTCGCCAGTGCCAGGTCGGCCACGGCGCCCGTCAGCCGGCCGTCGTTGACGTCGGCCCACAGGCGCATGCCACCGCTGCCTTCGCGAATCCGTCCGTCGAAATGCACGTAGCTGCCGAGTCGGGTGACGTCGATGTAGGGCAAGTCCGCGTACACCTCCCCGTCCCAGGTTCGCCAGTTGCCGCTGCGCACGGAGAGGAGCGGCTGACGGAACCTGGCTCGCACGGTGAAACGCTCGCCCCAGCCTGTGGGCGGCGTGGCATCGACGCGCATGTCGTGGCGCCGGCTGCCGTTGCGGGCAATGAACTGCACGTCGGTCAGGAGCAGCGGCGTCGTCTTGCGCATGTCGTCGGTCCAGCGCACCGTGCCGCCCTGGACGACCACCTCGCGCTGGGCGAAGAACCAGTCGGCGCCGTCGCCTCCGCCGGTGGTATCGGTGGGCATGTCGAGCCCCGCCACATGGAGCTTGCCGAGCACATCGCGGCGCACCTCGACCTCGGGTCGTTCGATGTAGAGCTGCTCGAAGCTCAGTTTCCACAGCGATCTGGGCGAGACGCTGGCGACCACGCGTTCGAGGCGCAGCGCTGCCTGCTGGTGGGCATCCTGGAGCACCACGTTCTGCAATTCGACGGTGGGAAAGATGCCAGCCGATCGGGCGGAGATCGAACCGATCAGGACCGGTACGCCGATGGCGCGCGTGGCCTGCGCCTCGAGCGCGACACGGTAGTCGCCGATTCGCGGCACAATCCAAATGTGTAGGACAACGACTGACAGCGCCAGCAGGAGCCATGCACCGATCAGCAAACCCAACAACCAGCGCGCCGTCACAGCGGTGATCTTGAGCAGACGTGAAGGGGAAGACGTCGTGTCGTTCATTGAGGATCGCGCTGTGGCAGGAATTATGACCGCCAGCTCCCACCCGGGTTCCACCGAGGCCGACGCCATGGCGCATCGGTCGCCTTCGGCATCCATTCCGTCGACTCCGTTGTCCGCCTATTCGCGCTTCGTGCAACGACTGCGGCGTCGCTATGCGGGCGAACTTTCGCTGTTGCCGCCAGGTGCGCCCCTGAAGACGCACATGGCCGAAGCCTACGAAGCCCTTCGAAATCGAGGGAATAGCGTCGCCGATTCGCTGCGCATCGTCCGGCAGCTCGTGATGGAGCGGCTGGTCACGCTCGACTGCGACGAGCAGGCGCCTTTGTCCGTCGTCACCACTGCATGCACCGAACTCGCCGAATTCGCGCTCGATGTCGCGTGCAGGGAGGCTTGTGCCGAACTCGATGCCGTGCATGGCGCACCCCTCGGCGAGGATGGCCAGCGCGCGCAGCTCTGGGTCGTGGGCATGGGAAAGCTGGGCGCACGTGAGCTCAACGTCTCGAGCGACATCGATCTCATCTATCTCTACGACCAGGACGGCGAGACGGCGGGCGACGCACGTTCGCGCCTGTCGAACCACGAATACTTCGCGCATGCGGTCAAGCGCATCTACGCGCTGGTGGGCGACACCACGGAGCACGGCTTCGTGTTCCGCGTGGACCTGGCGCTGCGTCCCAATGGCAATTCCGGTCCGAGCGTGGTCTCGATGGACGCGCTCGAAGAGTATTTCCAGCGACAGGGCCGGGAATGGGAGCGCTTTGCCTGGCTCAAGAGCCGCGTCGTCGCCCCGAATTCGGTGGTGGCCGATCGATCGGCGCAGGCCCTGCGCGGCGTGGTACTGCCCTTCGTCTTCCGGCGCTATCTCGACTACAACGTCTTTGACTCCCTGCGCACGCTGCATCGACAGATCCGCGAACAGGCGGCGCGCAGGAGCGCGGGCCGTCCGGAACGCGCGAACGACGTCAAGGTGTCGCGCGGCGGGATCCGGGAGATCGAGTTCACCGTGCAGCTGCTGCAGGTGGTGCGAGGCGGCCAGTTTCCCGAGCTTCGGACGCGTCCCACGCTCGACGCACTGCAGCGCCTGGCGCGCGCCAATCTCATGCCGCAGGAAGCTGCGGATGCGCTGGCCGCCGCCTATGAATTCCTGCGCCGTGTCGAGCATCGCATCCAGTACCTCGACGACCAGCAGACCCATGTGCTGCCGGTCAACGACGACGACGTGCGCTGGATCGCGCAAACGCTGGGCTACGCGGACTGTTGCGACTTCCTGGCACAGCTCGATGCGCATCGGGAGTTCGTGGCGCAGGAGTTCGACAAGCTGCTCGGCGGCAAGAAGCCTTGCACGGGTTGCAACGGCAACTCCAAGGCCGTTCCCGTCATCGACCTGGCCGACCTGATCGACGGACTGCCGGAACCATTCGCTGCACGCATCAGGCGCTGGCGCGAGAACCCGCGCGTGCTGGCGCTGCGCGACGAAACCCGGGCGCGCCTGCGGCAATTGGTGCAGCGCACAGGCCAGTGGCTGCGCGAACCCGACAGCGACGCGCCGGGCAAGGTCGGCCACCACGTCGATGCCGCGCTGCGCTGGGCCGACTGGATCGAGCCCCTGCTGCGCCGCGACAGCTACATCGCCTTGCTGGTCGAGCGGCCCGCCGTGCAGGAACGGCTGCTGCGCCTGCTTGGCTCGGCCAAGTGGCCGGCACGCTATCTCATGCAGCATCCAGGCGTGATCGACGAGCTGGCCAGCGACGAAATGCTCTCCGGCCGCTTCGTCGCGGCCGAGTTCGAACGAGAGCTGGAGAGTCGCCACCTGTCGCTGACGCGTACCGGGGAAGCCGACGAGGAACGCCTGCTCAACCTGCTACGCCACGCGCACCATGCCGAGCTGTTTCGCACGCTGGCGCGCGATGTCGACGGCCGCATCACTGTCGAACAGGTGGCAGACGACCTCAGCGCGCTGGCCGACGCGGTGCTGCGCGTCACGGCGCGCTGGTGCTGGCCGCACCTGCGCAGCCCGCATCGGGAGCAGCCGCAGTTCGCGATCATCGGCTACGGCAAGCTGGGCGGAAAGGAACTGGGCTACGGCAGCGACCTCGACATCGTGTTCGTCTACGACGACGACGACGAGCGCGCCGGCGAGGTCTACGCCGCCTATGTGCGCAAACTGATCAACTGGCTCACGGTAAAGACGCGGGAGGGCGATCTCTTCGAGATCGACACCGCATTGCGCCCCAACGGCAATTCGGGCCTGCTCACGACCAGCTTCGAGGCCTACGAGAAGTACCAGCTCGGCCGGGGCAGCAACACGGCGTGGACGTGGGAGCACCAGGCCATGACCCGCGCGCGCTTCGTGCTGGGCGATGCCGCGCTGGGCGAGCGCTTCGACCGCGTCCGGGAGGCGGTGATCACCGCCCCGCGCGATCGCGAGGCGCTCAAGGCCGAGATCGTCGCGATGCGCGAGAAGGTGCGCGCCGCGCGCCCCGTGAAGCCCGACCGCTTCGACGTGAAGCACAGCGCAGGCGGCATGGTCGACGCGGAATTCGCCGTGCAGTTCCTGGTGCTGTCGGAGGCGAAGACGCATCCGGAGCTGGTGCCCAACGTCGGCAACATCGCGCTGCTCCTGCGCGCGGAAGCCGCCGGGTTGCTACCGGAGGGCGTGGGCCGGAACGCGGCGTCCGCCTATCGCGAGCTGCGGCGCGTGCAGCATCGGGCGCGGCTCAACGAAGAGCCAACGCAGATGCCGATGAGTTCGCTTGTCGCCGAGCGCGAAGCGATGCTGGCTTTGTGGAAGGCGGTGTTTGGCTAGGCCGGGCTTGTCGTCGCAACGCGCCATCGCGCTGGTCGCGGGCGCGACGCTGCTTTTCCTGGCCGGCTGCGCGAGCGGGCCGCGGGGCGGTTCCGGCATCGGCCGCGACGGCGCGGATGCCAATCCGCCGGCGGGCCTAGGCCAGGTGCCGGATGCGGAGCCTCGGGTCGAGCCGATCCGCGGAACCGGGGGCACGAGCAAGCCCTACGTCGTGCTCGGCAAGTCCTACGTGCCGATCGTCGACGACCGGCCCTTCCGCGAAAGCGGCCTTGCATCGTGGTACGGCCGCAAGTTCCACAGCCAGTCCACCGCGAGCGGCGAGCCCTACGACATGTACGCCATGACGGCAGCGCACAAGACGCTGCCCCTGCCGAGCTACGTGCGCGTGCGCAATCCGGCCAACGGGCGCGAGGTGATCGTGCGGGTCAATGACCGGGGGCCCTTCCACGACGATCGCGTCATCGACCTCAGCTACACCGCGGCGCTCAAGCTCGACCTGCTGCGAGGCGTGGCGCCGGTGGAGATCGAGCGCATCACGAACGAGGACATTCGCACCGGTGCGTGGCGGCGTGGGAATGTGGACTCGACGCAGTTGGCACAACGCGCACCGCCCGGCATGTCGACGGCCAGCATCCAGCCGGCGCCTGCCTCCGACAACGTCGCGGTCCCGGCGGCATGGACTGCACCGGTCGCAGCCGCCCCGCGTGTCGAGTCGATGGAAGTTGTCGCGCTACCGCCCCTGACCCCCGTTGCGTTGCCGGCAACGCCTCCACCGAGCGCTTTGCCTGTTCCAGCGTCGGCCGATGGAATCACATCCGCGCCGCCGCCCGGCTTCTGGGTGCAACTCGGCGCCTTCAGCCAACGCGATGGCGCCGCCCGCTTCCAGCAGCAGGTTGCACGTGAATTGCCTGCCTTGGCCCCGTCCCTCAACGTGTTCAGCGAACGCGGCACCCACCGACTGCAGGCCGGCCCCTACGCATCACGCGACCTCGCCCGCGACACCGCAGAGCAAGTCCGCAACGGCCTCCAACTGACGCCCGTCATCGTCGAACGCCACTAAGCCGTCAAGGCGAAGGGCCGAAATCCCAGGAATACCGCGGAACCGGCTTCGCCGGGCCGCTGGTATTGCCCCCGGTCAGGGGGTGGGCGGCTACACGAAGTGAGCAAGCCTGGGGGCGAGCCCTATGCCCCTTGGTACTCGGGCTTGGGGCCGAGCGAAGCCGCCAGCTCCTTGCGGTAGCGGTTCAGTTCCTGCACGGTCTTGAAGCTCCTGTTCATCAACAGGCTCAGGTTGTGCAGGATGCGATCGCCGACCTTGTTCTCCCAGACGGAGTCGAACTTGATCTGCTTGTCCAGCCAATGCTCCAGCCAGTCCGGATCGGGCACACGGCTTTGAATGGTGTCGTTCGGAAACAGCGCCTTGTTCACGTGCAGATTGGTCGGATGCAAGGCCTGCGCCGTCCGGCGCGCGCTCGCCATCAGCACGCCGACCTTGGTGAAGGCCGAGCGCGCCTCGTCGCCGAACTTCTCCAGCGCGCGCTTCATGTAGCGCAGGTAGGCGCCGCCGTGGCGCGCTTCGTCCTGGCTGAGCGTGGTGTAGATGTGCTTGATGACCGGCTCGGTATGCCACTCGGCCGCGCGGCGATACCAGTGGTTGAGGCGGATTTCGCCACAGAAATGCAGCATCAGGGTCTCGAGCGGCGGCGCGGGATCGAAGTCGAAACGCACCTCGTGCAGTTCCTGCTCGGTCGGGGCGTGCTGCGGGCTGAAGCGTTTCAGGTATTCCATCAATACGAGAGAGTGCTTCTGCTCCTCGAAGAACCAGATCGACATGAAAGCGGAGAAATCGCTGTCATGGCGGTTGTCGCGCAGGAACATCTCGGTGGCCGGCAAGGCCGCCCACTCGGTAATGGCATTCATCTTGATGGTCTGGGCCTGCTCGTCGGAGAGGCGGGTCGCGTCGAAAGACTGCCACGGAATATCCTTGTCCATGTCCCAGCGGACGGATTCGAGCTGTCTGAAAAGTTCCGGGTAGAGCATCTATGTCTTTCTTGAGCCGACGGATTTTAGTCGGCAGGTTTGGCGCACCTGTGACAAGAGCGCGATGATGCGTATTTGCGCCGCTTGACGGCGCCGGTCCAAAGGCTATTTACACAGGGAAATCCGCCATGCGAATCCCCATTCAACGGTTAGTGCCATTTGTCCCGGCGATGGCGATCGCGGCCTGCCTCCTGCCCGGCGGCGCCAGTGCGCAGACGACGCCGGCGGGTTGTCCGGCCATCCTGCAGCACACCTTTCCGCGACTGCAGGACGAAAAGCCCCAGGCACTCTGCCAGTACACGGGCAAGGTAGTGCTGGTGGTGAATACGGCGAGTTTTTGCGGGTTCACGCCGCAGTACAAGGGGCTGGAAGCGCTCGACAGCAAATACCGGTCGCGCGGACTGGTGGTCCTGGGATTCCCTTCGAATGACTTCGCCCAGGAATCAGGCTCGAACAAGGATATTGCCGAATTCTGCGAAAACACCTTCGGCGTCAAATTCCCGATGTTTGCAAAATCCTCTGTCCGAGGCGTGGACGCCAATCCGCTGTTCAAGGAGTTGGCGCAAGCTTCGGGCACGACGCCCAAATGGAATTTCTACAAGTACCTGATCGGCCGCGACGGCAAGGTCGTCGATTCCTATTCGAGCATGACGGCGCCGGACGATCGTTCCTTCGTCCGCGCCGTCGAAAAGGAGCTCGGACCGAACTGAGGCGGACCGGTCGGCGGGCGAACATCGAGGCGTCACAAACGTTTACCACTGCAGTGGGAACCGGGCCGTATGGGGTGATCTCTTATGGTTTCGGGCATGGACAGCCCGAACGTTTTCATGTTGCGAGGTCTTCTGGGCGCTACTGTCTGGTTGAAATCCCGAGGCGATTCTTCTCCTCCTCCCTCCCTCCCTCCTTCGTCTTGGGGCGCCTCGCAACGTTTTTATAAAGGGTATTGCTCGCCCCCAGGCTTGCTCGCTTCGCGTAGCCGCCTACCCCCTGCCGGGGGCAACACCGGCGGCCCGGCGGAGCCGGATCCGCGGTGTTTCACCAACAAAAAAGCCCCGCATGGCGGGGCTTTTTTTCGTTTGCTGTAGCGGCTCAGGGTTTGGTGTCGGCGAAGCTGGGGCGCAGCATGAGTTTGTCGTAGAGGCGGGCGAGGTTGGCGTAATCGCCGCGCCAGTCGATCTCGGGGAAGCGGTGGCCGACCCAGCCGAGGGCGCAACCGACTGCGATATCCGACAGGCTCAGGTGAATGCCGCTGCAGAACGGCTTTTCGCCCAGTCCCTTGGCCATGGCGGCGATGCCGCCGAGGACCTTGCCGCGTTGGCGGTCGATCCAGGCCTGGCTGCGCTCTCCCTCGGCGCGGTGCGCCCAGGTCGCTTCGAGACGCCAGAGCACGCCGGCGTCCATCACGCCATCTGCCAGCGCTTCCCAGGTCTTGACTTCGGCACGTTCGCGGCTTTGCTGCGGTATCAGCTTGCCGACCGGCGACATGGTGTCGAGGTATTCGACGATCACGCGAGAATCGAACATGGCCTCGCTGCCGTCCATGATCAGGCAGGGCACCTTGCCCAGGGGGTTAGCGCTGGAAATCGTGGTGTCGGCAGACCAGACGTCTTCGATCACGAACTGGTAGTCGAGCCGCTTTTCGGCCATGACCACGCGTACCTTGCGCACGTAAGGACTGGCAGCGGATCCGATCAGTTTCATGCGAGCTTTCCCCCCATCAGGGCATCGTTATAGCGCTTTGATTCTAGGGGAACACGCGCAGTGCAGAATCCTGGCCCATCACCGACCAGAGGGGGAGCGAGCGTGAACGAGGGATCCAACACACCGGCCGGGACGGCGCTGCACCGACATCCGATCGAATTCACGGCGACCGGCAGCGAGTACTTCCGCATCTGGATCGTGAATCTGCTCCTGACGCTGGTCACCCTCGGCGTCTACCTTCCGTGGGCCAAGGTTCGCAAGCTCAAGTACTTCTACAGCAATACCTGGGTCGATGGCGATGCACTCGACTTCCACGGCGATCCCCGCAAGATGCTGCGCGGCACCTTGATCGCCGCGGCGTTCCTGGTGACCTATTCGATCGGCAGCAATTTCTCCGGGTGGGCCGCGCTGCTGGCGGCCCTGGCCTTCGTGGCGCTGTGGCCCGCGCTGTTCCGCGCCGCCATGCGCTTCCGTCTGGCCAACACGAGTTGGCGCGGCCTGCGCTTCCGCTTCCTCGGCGACATGCGGGGCGCTTTTGCGTGCATGTTGCCGCCGCTCGCCCTGGCGCTGCTGCCGGTGGCGATCGCGGGCACGATGGCACCGCGCGGCATGCCGCCGGCGGCCTCCGGGCTGATGGGCATCGGGATGCTCGTCTTCTTCGCGGGACTGCCCTATTTCCTCTGGCGCGTGCGGCGCTACCAGCACGGCAACTATGCGATCGGGGACCTGCAGACCCGGCTCGACGCCGATGTGGGCGTGCTTTACGGGATTTTCATCAAGCTCGTCGGCGTCACACTGCTGGCCCTGCTGGCGATCGGCGTCCTGGTCGGCGCCTTTGTCTATACCGGCAAGCGCGTCGGCGCGGGTGCGGGATTCATCGGCCTGTCCGTGATGCTGGGATTTGCCGGCATCCTGCTGCTGAACATCCTTCCCAAGTCCTATCTCCAGGTCCGGCTCCAGAACCTGATCTGGTCGAAGACGGGCAACGACGTGCTGCGGTTCAAGAGCAGCCTGCGCCTGGCGAGCTATCTCCGCCTGCAATGCAAGAACTACCTGTTGATCATCCTGACGCTCGGCCTCTACTGGCCTTTCGCGGTCGTGAACACCCGACGGGCCCAGGTCGAAGCCGTCGAGTTGCGCACCCGCATTGCGCTGGATGAGATCACGCAAGTGGCGGCCATCGAGCACCCCGGCGCGGTCGGCGACATGGCGGCAGACCTGTTCGGCGTGGACATCGGCATGTGACAAGCCTCGACGTCCGCTATTTCGACGGCTGCAGCAGCAAGCCGCATGCGGCACAGCTGCGGGTGCAGGATGACTGCCTGGTGGTCGTCCCTCTGCCTGACGAGACCTTCCCGCCGTTGACGGTCTCTCTTGCCCAGGTTCGCTGGCCGGAGCGCACCCGACATGGCGGCCGCATCGCGCAGTTGCCGCAAGGTGCCAGCGTGCAGGCGCTCGATGCCGCCGACTGGGACGCATGGATGGCGCGCGTCGGCCGGACTGAAAGCTGGATCGTCCGCGCCCAGCAGAGCTGGCGCGGGGTCGCCGTCGCCTTCGTGTTGCTGGTGGCCGGACTTGCCGCGATGTACCAATGGGGCCTCCCCTGGATGGCGCGCGGCCTGACGGCGATGGTGCCGCTGCGCGTCGACACGATGATCGGCGAGCAAGTCCTGGAATCGCTCGACCAGACGCTGCTGCAGCCCAGCGCGCTCGCCTCGGCGGACCAGGACCGCATCCGCAAGGCTTTCGAGCTGATGGTGCGGACCAGCCACCCCGGCGATGCGCCTGCATGGAAGCTCGAATTCCGCAGCAGCCGCGAATCGGCCCGGAAGCTGGGCCCCAACGCGCTGGCCTTGCCGGGAGGCACCATCGTGCTGACCGACGAACTGGTTGCGCTGATACCGGACAACGATGACGCAGTGCTCGGCGTCCTGGCGCACGAGTTCGGCCATGTCCACCAGCGCCATGCGATGCGGCAACTGGTGCAGGTGTCGGCGATCGGCTTCGCGGCGTCCGTTGCGGTCGGCGACTACGGCACGCTGATCAGCAGCGCACCCGTGGTGCTCGCCTCGCTCGGCTATTCGCGCGATGCGGAGCGCGAGGCGGATGCCGAGTCGCTGCGCCTGATGCGGGCGGCCGGCATCCCGCCACGTGCGATGGTCGCCTTCTTCGAGGCCGTCGAGCAGTGGCGCGAAACGGCGAAGGGCGGCGCGGGCGGAGATGGCGATGTCATCGGCCTCGCGTTCTCCTCGCACCCGGCCACGGCGGAGCGTATCGCCTACTTCCGGGATGCGCCGGAGGACTGAAATTGCTTCCCCCGGGGCGCAACCTAAAATTCGCCCATGAGTTTCTCCACCGTTTCCGCACTTTCTCCCCTTGATGGTCGCTATGCGGCCAAGCTCTCGGCGCTGCGGCCGCTGATGAGCGAACAGGGTTACATGCACCGGCGGGTGCAGGTCGAGGTGGCGTGGTTCATCGCGCTGTCCGACTGCGGCTTTGCCGAATTCAAGCCCCTCACGGGGGGTGCCCGCAAGTACCTGTTGGGCCTTGTCTCCAACTTCTCCGAGGCGGACGCGGTCGCGATCAAGCAGATCGAGAAGACCACGAACCACGACGTGAAGGCCGTGGAGTACTGGATCAAGTCGAAGTTCGAGGCGCGTCCCGAACTGCTTGCAGCGTCCGAGTTCGTTCATTTCGCCTGCACCAGCGAAGACATCAACAACACCAGCCACGCGCTGCAGATTCAGGCGGCACGCGAAAAGGTCATGCTGCCGGCCATCGATGGCCTCATCGCAACCCTGCGCGACATGGCGAACAAGTTCGCCGGCGTCGCGATGCTCTCCCGCACGCATGGACAGACCGCCAGCCCCACGACCGTCGGCAAGGAGCTCGCCAATGTCGCCGTGCGCCTGGCCAAGGCCCGCGAGCAGATTGCCGGTGTGCAATTGCTGGGCAAGATGAACGGTGCGGTCGGCAACTACAACGCCCACATGGCGGCCTGGCCCGGCTTCGACTGGGAGGCCTTCAGCCGCAAGGTCGTCGAAACCCCGGCGCCGCTGGGCCTGGGACTGACCTTCCAGCCCTACAGCATCCAGATCGAGCCGCACGACTACATGGCCGAACTGTTCGACGCTGTGGCACGTACCAACACCATCCTGGTCGACTTCTCGCGCGACATCTGGGGCTACGTGAGCCTGGGCTACTTCAAGCAGCGCCTGAAGAAGGGTGAGATCGGCTCATCGACGATGCCGCACAAGGTCAACCCGATCGACTTCGAGAACGCCGAGGGCAACCTGGGCCTCGCGAATGCCGTTCTGCGCCACCTCAGCGAGAAGTTGCCCATCAGCCGCTGGCAGCGCGACCTGACCGACAGCACCGTGCTGCGCAACATTGGCGTTGCGTTCGGCTACGCCACGCTGGCCTATGCCAGCCTCGCGACCGGCCTGGGCAAGCTCGAGCTGAACGAGGAGGCGCTGGCCGAAGACCTCGACGCATCGTGGGAAGTGCTCGCCGAGCCCATCCAGACCGTGATGCGGCGCTTCGGCGTGCAGGGCGCCTACGAACAGTTGAAGGAAGTCACGCGCGGCAAGACCGTGACGGCCGAGGCACTGCACGGGCTGATCCGCTCGCTGGCCATTCCGGAAGAGGAAAAAGAGCGTCTGCTGGCGATGACACCTGCCAGCTACATCGGCAAGGCAGCCGAACTGGCCCGGCGGGTCTGATGGCGCTCAAATCCACCATCTTCAAAGCGAACCTGGCTGTCGCCGACATCGACCACAACTACTACGCTGACCACGCGCTGACGCTCGCACGCCATCCCAGCGAGACCGATGAGCGGATGATGATCCGGCTGGTGGCGCTGGCCCTCAACGCGTACAAGCTGCAGGACGTGTGCAACGGCGATGGCACGCTCGCCTTCGGCGCCGGCCTTTCGAACCCCGACGAGCCCGACGTCTGGTTGCGCGATTTCACGGGCGAGGTCAAGCTGTGGATCGAAGTCGGGCAACCGGAAGACAAGCCCATCATCAAGGCGTGCGGCAAGGCCGACGAGGTCGTCGTCTACTGCTTTAATCATGCGGCAGAGATCTGGTGGCGCGGCATCGAGAACAAGCTGACGCGCCCGCAGAACCTCAGCGTGTTCCGCGTGCCGACCGCAGCGTCGCAGTCGCTGGCAGCACTCGCGCAGCGATCGATGCAACTGCAAGCGACCATTCAGGAAGGCGCGCTGATGCTGGGCGACGGCACGCACAACATCGACATCGAACCCGTAAAGCTGAGGTAGCTCGCCCCCAGGCTTGAGCCGAGAACTCGCCCCCGGGCTTGAGCCGAGAACTCGCCCCCAGGCTTGCTCACTTCGTGTAGCCGCCCACCCCCTGCCGGGGGCAACACCAGCGGCCCGGCGGAGCCGGTTCCGCGGTGTTTCACGAACTTGTCAGGCGAGCGGCATCATTGCGCCGCAGTGCCAGCATTGTTCGAAGCCACCTTCGATCAGTTCGCCGCAGGCGCAGTGCCAGCGTCGTTGCGGTCGATGGCGAAGTTCGTGCAGAAGGCGCTCGGCGAGGGCGAACTGCTCGTCATCCTCGATCCAGATTTCGGGCAGGCACTGGTCGGGCGGCAACTGGCCTGCCGCGGCGCCAAGATATTCGCGCTGGATGGATGCCTCCACGCCGTCCTCACGCAACGCATGCGCCCAAAGCGTGGCGATGGCCAGGTTCGGAGCTTGCGCGAGGCGACGCATGGCGAAGATCAGTCCGTCTTGCCCGATACCGCGTCGCCCGAAGCCTCATCGGGCCAGACGTGCTCGGCCTCGCGAGCGCGCTCGGCGTACCTGTTGAAGCGCCATGCGCTGTCCTGCATGGTGATGCGACGCCAGGTCAATCGCTTCTCGGCCGGCGTCATTGCGGGCCAGTGTTGGACCTCGTCGAAGCTGCGGCCGCAGCCCTTGCATTCGTCATCGCCCTGGCTGGTCGAGCAGATCGCGATGCAGGGCGTGTCGGGTGTGCTGTGGTACCACGTGAGCCAGGCGGCCCACGCTTCGGCGGGGAAACCGACTTCGTCGACCTCATCTTCGTGATGAAACACCATCAGCGCGTAGACCTCCGCCAGCGCGCGCAACTCGGGCGCGAGCGTGATGCCGTCGGGCGAAGGTTTCCTGTCGCGCCAGAAGTTGATGGCGGCCTCGATGTCGGTGATGTGAATGGCGGCCATGGGGACGAAAAAATGCGAGCGGGCATCATAGTCCGGCAAAGTCCCGCAATCGTCGAAGGAATTGATTGCTATCAAATACATAGCATCGAAAGTCCTGCTGATGCGGGGTTCCAGCGCGTTTCTCATGTGAAGCGGTTGCCGGCAGGTTGCCTTGCAACGACTCCGATGCTCTAATCCCGCCCACGAAGGGGAGTAGCTCCCGCCCGCTCGCACGTGAGCGGGCATCGCCAGGTCGTCAATACGAAGCACAACACTTCCGGCCTGTCGGGCAGTCATTGCGCTGTCGAGCAAGACCTTCGATTTGAACCTGCGCCGGGTTTGATCGAAGCGATTGCAAGTTCCTCGAGGATCCCCGATTCTCAGTCAGCCGCTTCATCCGACCCGCACAGGCGGAATCGAAACGAATGGAGGACTTTATGGAACTGTTGATGACCCCCGAGTTCTGGGTCGCTGTGGGTCAGATCATCATGATCGACATCCTGCTCGGAGGCGACAACGCCGTCGTCATCGCGCTGGCCTGCCGCAAGCTGCCGCCGGCGCAACGCACCAAGGGCATTCTCTGGGGCACCGCGGGCGCCATCCTGCTGCGCGTGATCCTGATCTTCTTTGCGCTTACGCTGCTCGCCATCCCCTTCCTGAAGCTGGCGGGCGCACTCCTGCTGGTGTGGATCGGCGTCAAGCTGCTGGCCCCGGAGCATGACGACGCGCTCGGCAACATCAGCGCGAGCGACAAGCTGTGGGCCGCCGTCAAGACCGTGATCGTTGCCGACCTGGTGATGAGCGTCGACAACGTGATCGCCATCGCAGGCGCCGCACAGGGTGCCGGCGAAGGCCACCAGATGCCGCTCGTGATCTTCGGCCTGCTGGTCAGCATCCCGATCATCGTCTGGGGCAGCCAGCTGGTCATCAAGCTGATGGACCGCTTCCCGATCATCATCACGCTCGGCGGCATGCTGCTGGGCTGGATCGCGGGCACCATGGCCGTGTCGGATCCCGCCGTCGCCAATGCGGCGGCCTGGACCTGGGTGCCGAAGGTGCCGCAAAGCGACGTGGTCCGCTATGCCGCAGGCGTCCTCGGAGCGCTGCTGGTCCTCGCGATCGGCAAGTGGGTCGCGGCGCGCCGTCCCAAGGCTGCGGCCACCGTGACCGTCTGATCTCCAACCCGATGCCTCTGCCACTCCAACCAACCAAAGAAGGAGCACTCATGGACAAGATCATTCTGTATGTCGACGACGCAGCCTACGCGCGCGAGTTTCTCGCCAAGGTCGCGGCCGATGCCGGCAGCAGCGCTGGGCCGCGCCAATGGGTGCTGGTGGCCTGCGCCCCGCGCATGACGCACCGCATCAGCAAGTGGGTGAGCCACAGCGCACGCGAGAACTGGCGGGCCAAGTGGTTTGCCAAGGTGCAGGAGCAGGTGATTCCGCTGCTGGCACAGGAAGGCGGACAGGTCCTGCCGGTCCTCGCCAAAGGGCCGCTGACAGACTTGACCAAGCGCCTGAAAATGCAGCACGGCGCGGCGCAAGTGGTCGACGCGCGTCGGCCCAAGGTGGGGGTCGACCTCGAACCGGTGGCGCCCGACGTGGCGCCGCCCGGACAATCGAGCTGGGCGTTGCCGGGCGCCGTGGTCGGCATGGGCGCACTGCTCATGCTGGCCAATGAGTTGTCCGACTAGGCGCGCAACCACTGAATGCGACTTCTCATCAAGTGGCTGCTCAGCGCGCTCGCGCTGCTGGCGGTGACGTACTTCTACAGTGGTGTCCAGGTGACGAGCTACACCTCGGCACTGCTGGCCGCCGCGGTGATCGGACTGCTCAACATGTTCGTGCGCCCAGTGCTGATCGTGCTGACGCTGCCGGTCACCATCGTCACGCTGGGCCTGTTCCTGTTCGTGATCAACGCGCTGCTGTTCTGGGCCGCGTCCGGGCTGCTTTCAGGCTTTCACGTGGATGGCTTCCTTGCCGCGCTGATCGGATCGCTGATCTATTCGCTGCTCGGGCTGGTTATCGAATCCGCGCTGGGCGGGCTGTTCGCGAGGCGCTGACGCGCCGTTGCGCGCCGTCCCCTATCTGAGCGGCGCCTCCGCCGCCTGCTCCTTGTAGAGCGCCTCCACGGCGCGTGCGCGGGTGTCGATGATCGACGCCTCGAAGTGATCGATGGGCACGCCTTGTCCTCCGTTGCGAATCAGATCCTGGGCCGCCCTGAAGCGGTCTCGCGCCCCCGCAAAGTCCAGGATGGCCACGTTGGCCTCGGCGTCGGCGCGCACCGCGCGGAGCGTGTCGTTCTGCGCACCGTAGAGGTTGGCCAGGGTTCGCCAGGCGGTCGCGTCGCGAGGATGAACGGCGACCCAGTCGCGCAGGGGCGGGATCATCGGCGCCGGATTTCTCGTGGCGACAGCCGCCTGCGCCGCCAGCAGCATTTCAGGCCGGTCCTTGGCCTTGGGATCGAGCAGCGCCGCAGCCGCGGGGGCCGCATTGGCGGCGAGTTCGATCTCGGCGGACAGCAATCGGGCCAAGCGTGAAGCAGGTGCATCGCCCGCGGTTCGCGTGACCAGGCGCTGCGCCAGCGCCCGAGCCGCCTTGAAGTCGCGCAGTTCGCTGGCCGCCAGCGCCGCCGCGTAGAGCGTCCCCGCCTGTTGCGCGGGCGAACTCTTCGCAAACTCGCCGCCTGCAGCGGAATCGATCCACAAACGCAACACATCGACGCCCGGACGCGTGAGCACCCTCGCCCTGGAGGCGATCATGGCGTGGTCCATCGCAAGCGGCAGTGGGGCGGGCGGCGATCCGGGCTTGAACTGGAAGCGCCCCTGCATGTCCGCGATCCGCTCGCTGTTCAGCGGGTGGCTGCGAAGGTAGGGATAGGAGCCGTTGTCATTGAGGCGCGAGGCGTACTGGAGCTTCTCGAACATCGAGGCCGCGCCTTGCGGCGAATACCCGGCCTGCGTCATGACGCCGAAACCGACCCGGTCGGCCTCGCGCTCCATGTCGCGCGAAAAACTGAGCTGGTTCTGCATGAACGCGGCCTGACTTCCCATGATCATGGCCTGCCCGGCATCTCCGCTGTGGCTCTTGCTGGCGGCGATCACGCCGAGGATCATTCCCGCGAGCATCAGCGGCAACTGCTTGCTCTGCTTGGACATCATTCGCGCGATATGGCGCTGCGTGACGTGCGACAGCTCATGCCCCAGCACCGTGGCGAGTTCGTCCCGGCTGCCGACCACGGCAACAAGCCCCAGGTTGACGCCGAGATAGCCGCCCGGCAACGCAAAGGCGTTGATGCTGCGGTCACGACCCAGCACGACCGTCCAGGCGAAGCGCTCGTCGAGCTCGGGGGTCAGGTCGCCTCGCGTGCGCGCGGCCGCGAGCAGACGCTGCCAGATGTCGTCCACGTACTCCGCGAGCACGGGGTCGTCGATGTAGTCCGGATCACGATACAGCTCGCGGGCGATCTGGTCGCCGAGGTGGCGCTCGGCCGCGGCAGTCATTTCGCCGCCATCGCCCATGCCCGGCAGCTGCGCCCGGGCGGGGATCGGCAGTGCCAACTGGGAGGCGATCAACACCGCCACGCCCAGGCCCTGCAAGCGGCGACGCAAGGGCCGGCGCTTGCCCGAAGAAGGGAAAAATGGATTCAACCGAGACATTCCTCGTCAATGGTTCGGGCTCGTATGATGCGGCACATCGCGGATCGTTCACAGATGAGTTCCCTTACACATTTTGACGCCCAGGGCCAGGCACACATGGTTGACGTGGCAGGCAAGCCTGCCACCCATCGCGTGGCGGTGGCGACCGGCCGGATCGAAATGCAGGCGGCGACGCTGGCGCTGATCGAATCGGGCACCGCGAAGAAGGGCGACGTGCTGGGCGTCGCGCGCATCGCCGGCATCCAGGCGGCGAAGAAGACGAGTGATCTGATTCCGCTGTGCCATCCGCTGGCGCTGACGCGAGTCGCCGTGGAATTTGAGACTGCTGGCGGTGGCTCGCCACTGGTCCGGTGCACCGCGACCGTCGAGACCGTCGGTCCCACGGGCGTCGAAATGGAGGCGCTGACCGCCGTCCAAGTTGCCTTGCTAACCATTTACGACATGTGCAAGGCGGTGGATCGGGGCATGACGATCACCGGCGTGCATGTGGTCGAGAAGCACGGCGGGAAGTCTGGTAGCTACGTGGCGGAGCCCTGACGCTCCCGCGTCGCCCTTCCACGTAAATCAAGTCTCAAGTCGCAGCCCCGCCACCGGGGCATGAGCGCCAGTCAGGCCGCGAATCAGCGCGCTGCGCGGGATCGGCGTGCCCCAGCGATGCGAACCATTGTTCAGGACTCGTCTTGTTGCCGCTTCGGAAGGACAGAAGGCGTCTGGGCGCCGATCAGCGGTTCTTGAACACCTAAACTCGTCCGACACAATCGGACACATCTCAAATTTCGCAAGAAATTTCTGTTCGACCGCATCTCAAGAGCCATCTACCGTGAAAAAACAGGTCTATCCCCGCTCCGGCGTCGGGCGCTTTTCCGCCAATGGTTTCACGCTCATCGAAGTGATGATTGTGGTGGCCATCATCGGCATCCTGGCTGCCATCGCGCTACCGGCCTACAACGACTACGTTCGCCGCGGCCAGGTTCAGGAGGCTTTCGGCTTTCTCTCCGACTACCGGGCCAAGCTGGAGCAGTACTACCAAGACAATCGCAACTACGGCAGTTCGACTGCCTGTGCTGTCGACCCGACTGCCAATACCTGGAACAACTTCGCCCCGACCAAGTACTTCACGTTCCGCTGTCTGACAAACACGGACCCAGGTGACACCACCCAGCAGAGCTACACCCTGACCGCGACCGGGAGCGGGGGAGCGGCGCTCGGCAACGACTACACGATCAACCAGAAGGGCGATCGCGCAACCACCAAATTCAAGGGCGGCACTGTCACGGCGCCCTGCTGGCTCACAAAAGCGTCCACCTGCTGACGCCTGGGCGGAACAATCATGCGACAACGCGGCTTTTCGCTCGTCGAGCTAGTGATCACCCTCGCGGTGCTGGCGCTGATCCTCATGGCGGCCATGCCAAGCGTGGGCAGTTGGGTTGGCAACGCACGCATTCGCAATGTCGCAGACTCCCTCCAGAACGGGATTCAGACCGCGAGGGCCGAAGCGGTGAGACGCAATCAGAACGTTTCCTTCTGGCTCGTTGCGCTCAACGATCCGGGCGTCCTGAGCAACGACTGCACTCTTTCTTCCACCAGCGGCTCCTGGGTGATCAGCGTGAATTCACCGCTGGGGCATTGCGCCGACGCTCCTTCGACCGTCTCGTCGCCCATGCTGGTCACGGGCCGGGCCATCGGCGATGCCGGCGGCAGAGTCACCGTCGTTTCCGTGCAATCCGATAACACCGCCGGACAGTCAATCACATTCGACGGCTTCGGAAGAATCGCAAACACCGACGCCATCAGCCGTATCGATGTCAACGGACCAGTTTCCAGCGTCAATCTGAGCTTGATTGTTTCGCCTGGAGGATTGGTGCGCATGTGCGATCCCCGGGTGAACGATTCCACTGATCCGCGCAAGTGCTAAAGCGAGGAAGAGAGATGCACGCTCGAACAATCCGCAGAATGCGGCGGCCCCGCCCCCCTCGTAACGCACGGGGCATGCGAGGCATCGCGCTGATCGAAGTCCTGGTGGCCATGCTTATTTTCGTGCTCGGCGTGATCGGGCTTTTGGGTCTGCAGGGTGCGATGACACGTGCACAGACCGAGGCCAAGTTCCGTGCCGACGCGGCAATGCTTGCCACCGACGTCGTGGGTCGCATGTGGTCCGATCTCACCGGCATGGCGACTTACAACGGGAGCGGCTGCGCGTCGGCGCCTCGATGCAAGGAATGGCAAACCAAGGTGACCAACAAGCTTCCCGGCGGCACCGGGGCCCTTGTCATTGATGCCACGACCGGTGATGTCGAGGTGAGCGTCACCTGGAAGATGCCGGGCGGTGAATCCCACAAGTACGTCACCCACACGACCGTCACCAAGGCAGGGGGCTGAAATGCGCACCATGCAATCATCTTCCAGGCACACATCTTCCAGGCAACGCGGCTTCACGCTGGTCGAGCTCATGGTCGGCCTGGTCCTGGGCATGCTGACCGTGTTGGTCATTGCGCAGGTGCTGGTGCTGTCGGAGGGGAAGAAGCGCTCGGTGTCCATGGGCAGCGACGCGCAGGTCAATGGAGCCATGGCGCTCTATACCCTGCAGCGCGATATCCAGATGGCCGGCTACGGTGCCACGTCGAGCCTTGATGCGCTCGGCTGCTCGGTGAAGGCGAAGTACGACGCAGGCGCCGCTTTCACGTTCACGCTGGCGCCTGTCGTGATCAACGACGGTGCCAACGATGCGCCCGACACCATCACCGTGCTACGCGGCCGGACGGCGGGCTTCTCCGCGCCCATGGGTATGGCCGGCGCTCACACGGCGACCGACAACCACTTCGCCGTGTACTCGTCGTTCGGAGCAGTCGCCGGCAACATGATGATTGCCGTGCCGCGGGCGCAGGACGCCAACCACTGGTGCACCCTGTTCAGCGTGACCAACGACGTTGCAGCCCCTGAAACAACGCTGAGCGCGGAGGTCGTGCCCCACGTGCTGACCACCACCAGCAAATGGAACCAGAGCAGCGTGTTTCCGCCCTCCGGCTACATCAAGGACGACTAC
This sequence comes from Variovorax sp. P5_A3, assembly GCF_056400665.1. Lineage (NCBI taxonomy): Bacteria > Pseudomonadati > Pseudomonadota > Betaproteobacteria > Burkholderiales > Comamonadaceae > Variovorax > Variovorax sp. P5_A3. The sequence goes on from NZ_JBFUKW010000018.1 coordinate 103,889, forward strand.
CTGCTGAACCTGGGATCGATGGTGTCACGGACGTATTCGATCAATACAACCAACAACGCCAACAATCTTCGGGTCGAAGACTTGTCGCTCGTCACCGGGCTGAAGGCACCCCAGGATCTCTACCCGCAGATCGTCAACCTGCAGGCTCTCTACGGCAAAGGGACCATCGACGCCAGTGGCAACGTCGTGGTCGACACCTACGACAACGTCACGCCGCTCACCAATGCCGACTGGCGCAGAGTGGTCGCGATCCGCATCGCGGTGGTGGCACGCAGCAACGAATACGAGAAAGAGGTCGTGACGACAGCCGCGCCCCAATGGGACGTGGGCGCGACGGCAACGATCACCGGACCCGCCACAACGACCTGCAACGGCACCAGCAAGTGCATTGCCCTGAAGGTGGATCAACTGACTGATTGGGAGCACTACCGCTACAAGGTCTTCGACACCATCGTGCCTCTGCGCAACGTGCTCTGGAATTCCTGAGTCCCATCATGCATCACAACGTATCGCCCACCGTTTCGAATCCGCGCGTCCAGCGCGGCGTCTCCCTGTTGTTCGCCTTGCTGGCGCTGGTTGCGTTGTCTCTCGCAACCCTCGCGCTCGTGCGATCGGTCGATACGAGCGCCCTGCTGCTGGGCAACGTCGGCTTCAAGCAGGATGCCACCGCATCGGCAGACCAGGCCGCTCGCCAGGCCATCGACTGGCTGACGCTGAACAACGCCGCCCTCAATACCGATATCCCGGGCAACGGCTACTACGCCAGCACGCAGGAACTTGCCGCAGACGGCGTGACGATCAAGCCGCCGATCGATGTCACAGGCCAGCAGATTGCCACTGCCGTTCGCCAACTGGTCGATTGGGACGGCAACAACTGCCAGAGCGCAGTCAACGGCACGTTCAACGGCTGCACCGTGCGGTCGGCGAGCGCCGGCACCATCAATGGCAATGATGCGCGCTTCGTGGTGTTCAGGCTGTGCTCGAAGGCCGGCGACTACATGACCGACAAGACCATCACTTGCGCCCAGCGAGCCGCCAGCACCGACTCGTGCGGATCGAAGGGCGCCTTGAGCTACAGCGACAACCCGCTCTCCTGCGCAACGACCAGCGCGTACTACCGAATCATCGTCCGCGTGCGGGGAGCACGCAACACCGCCAGCTTCACCGAAACGATCGTGCATTTCTGACGAGGGAGCGCCGACTGGCGCGAACAGAGAGAGGAAAAAACTGCCATGAAGAACAAAATCATTGCCGCCGGGGCGCTCAGCCGAGGCCGGCTCGCCACTCGATGTGCAACATTGACGCTCATTTGCGCCTCGATGATTGCGGCGTTCGGGCAGATCGCAACGGCCGCCGAGACCGACTTGTCGAATCAGCCACTGGCCACGCGTCCCACCGTCCAGGCCAAGCCCAACCTGCTGTTCATCCTGGACGACTCCGGCAGTATGGACAGCGACTTCATGCCGGACGACATGGACGACGGCCTCAGTCAAAACCAACCGAACGAGTACTACGGATATCGTTCGGCGCAGTGCAACGGCGTGGCGTACGACCCCACGGTCACCTACGCGCCGCCCATCAACTCCGACGGCTCTTCCTTTCCGAACGCCAGCTTCACTGCAGCCAAGAGCGATGGCTTTTCGTCGACGAGTTCCACGAAGAATCTGGCAGACAGCTACTACTACGTCTACAACGGCCAGGGCACCGGCAGCAGCAATGTCCGTCAGCCCAAGATGAATTGGACGTACACCAGCACCGGTCCCATCAGCAACACCTTCCTTCAGGAGTGCAGGACCCGCAGCAATGTGACCACGACGCTGTTCACCAAGGTCACGGTGACGAGTGCTTCGACGGACTGGCAGAACTATGCCAACTGGTATTCGTACTATCGCAAGCGGTACCTTCTTATGCGGACCGCCATGGGACGGGCCATCGCTGCACTCGATTCAAGCTATCGCGTCGGCTTCAGCACGATCAGCGACAAGACGGCCGCGGACGGCACCAACTATTTCCGCGACGTCAAGGATTTCAACGCAACGCAGAAGGCCAACTTCTATAGCAGCCTCTACGCCGCTCCGCCCAGCGGGTACACACCGCTGCGGGGTGCGCTTTCGAAGGCGGGTCGATATTTTGCGAACAAGGTGTCGGGCCAGACCTACGACCCCCTGCAGTACTCCTGCCAGCGCAACTACGCGTTGCTGTCGACCGACGGTTACTGGAACACCCACAACGAAAGCACGTCCTCGCCGAAGTTCGGGCCCTACCAGCTTGACAATGCGACGCGGGTGGGCAACCAGGACGGTACCGAAGTGCGGCCCATGAAGGACGACAGTGCGAGCATCGTGACTACGGTCACGACCTACACGGCTACGGCAACGCGAAGCGCCACCTCCCCCTACTCGAACGCCCTGACCTGGACGCGGACTGCCACAACGGTGTCCTCTAAAAATACCGGCACCAAGAAGAAGCCGGAATACGAGATCACGAAACAGGAGCAGGTCTATGCACAGCAGACGCAAGCGCGGACCGACACGACACCCCAATCGGCAACGGCCACGTACACCGTCACCGTGGTTACCAGGGACGGCGTGGCTGCCAGCCCCGTCACCAGCGCGGTCAGTTATTCCACATGGACTAACACGGCCGCCGCTACCTCCAACATCGTCGCTGGCACCGACAAGGGAGCACCGTCGGGCAGCAGCACCTGGTCGAACAGCAGCACCCCCCCCGTTGTCACAACGCAAACCACCGCCGGCAACGACGTGCCGAGCTATTCGACTCCCGCCGCAGCAGGCTGGGGTCCCTGGGTTGCGGGCACTCCCAGCTACACCACGCCTGCCGTAGGCTCCTACTCGGCTGGCACGCCAGTCGAGACACCTTCCACGTCGGGCGGCTCGTCGGACACGCTGGCTGACGTTGCCGAGTACTACTACAAGACCGACCTGCGAACCAACGCGCTCAGCAACTGCACGTCGACCAGCTCAGGCAGCAGCCAGGACGTTTGCAGCAACATCGTCCGACAGGCGGGCAACGACACGGCCACCTGGCAGCACATGAACTCGTTCACCATCGGCCTGGGTGTGAGCGGTACCCTGACCTACGACCGGAACTATCTGACCCAATCGGTGGGTTCCTACGTAGACCTCAGCAACCCCGCCAGCGGCGTGAACTGGCCGACGCCCGCGGAAACAGATGGCGGCGGCAATGCGACCAACGTCGACGACTTGTGGCACGCTGCCGTCAATGGCCGGGGCCAGTACTACTCGGCCCTCAATGCCAGCTTGCTGGCAGACGCCATCAACGGCGTCATCACGACTGTTCAACAGGTCTCCGGCTCGGCTTCGGCCGCTTCGACCAGCTCGCTCGAACTTGTTGCCGGCAACAACAACCAGGTCTACCGGGCCAGTTACACGACCGAGGCCTGGACCGGCGACTTGCAAGCCTATGCGCTGAACGGTGCGGACGCCACGATCGCAGCCACACCCACCTGGTCTGCCCAGGCCAAGCTGGACAGCATGCCGGTCGCGAATCGAACCATCTATTTCCGTGGATCGAGTGGACTGCAGACCCTCGCCTATGACAATCTATCAACTGCACAGCAGGCCTATTTCAACAATCTGTGCTCAAAGACCGTGACGGCAGGGCAATGCGCGACGCTCAATGACGCCGACAAGGCCCTGGCCAATGCCGGGGCGAACCTGATCGACTACCTGAAGGGTGTCCGGAGCTACGAAGCGCCCGTGGCGTCTGCTTCTACAGGTATCAGTGCCACTTCGTCCGCGCTCTATCGCAAGCGCGACCACTTGCTAGGCGACATCATCAACGGCGCACCGGTCCACGTGGGCAAGCCCCCGTTCAAGTACGGCGACGCCGGCTACGCCGACTTCGTGACGGCGCAGAGCAATCGCACCAATGTGGTTTATGTCGCGTCCAACGATGGCATGCTGCACGCGTTCTCCGCTGATCCCGCCAATGGCGGCACCGAGCTCTGGGCCTATGTGCCCAGCGAGGTGATGCCGAACCTCTACAAGCTGGCCGATTCGACCTACGCTTCGAAGCACCAGTACTTCGCGGACGGGGCGCCGGTCATGGCCGACATCAAGGTGGGAAGCACCTGGAAGACCATCCTCGTCGCAGGCCTCAACTCCGGTGGTCGTGGCTACTACGCCCTCGACATCACGGACCCCATGAATCCCCGGGCGCTCTGGGAGTTCACTGATGCGAACATGGGCCTGACTTATGGCAACCCGGTGATTGCCAAGCGATCCGACGGTACCTGGGTGGTTGCGTTCACTTCCGGCTACAACAACACGGGCGGCGACGGCAAGGGACACCTCTATGTGGTCGACGCCAATAGCGGAGCCTCGCTCCTGAACATCTCGACAGGCGTCGGCAGCACCGCGGACCCGAGTGGCCTGGCGAAGATCAATGCCTGGATCGACAACACGGCAGACAACACCGCCAAGCGTCTGTATGGCGGCGACCTCAAGGGGAACCTCTGGCGCTTCGATATCGACAATCTTGTGGCACCGAACCAGGCCGCGCTGCTGCTTGCCACGCTGCAGATCAACACAAGCACACCGCAGCCAATCACGACCAGGCCCGAGTTGTCACTGGTCATGAACAAGCCCGTGGTCGTCGTGGCGACGGGACGCTACCTGGGCATCTCGGACATCACCGACACGACACAGCAAAGCGTGTACGCGATCAAGGACAACCTGAATGCCACCGGCTGGGGCGATGTACGCGCGGACACGACGAACTTCGTCCGGCAGACATTCACGTTGAACGGATCCGCAGCGAGCGCAACCGACGCCGCGGTCACGGACACCGAAGTCGACTGGACGACCAAAGGCGGCTGGTGGGTCGACCTCCCGCATTCGGGCGAGCGGGTGGTTACGAGCATGGGACTGCAGTTCAACACGTTGGCAATTGCCAGCGCCATCCCGAACGGCGACGCCTGTGCCTCAGGCGGTTCGTCCTGGCGTTACTTCCTCGATGTGAAGAATGGAGGGGTGGTGACTACCAACCCGTCCGGCGTCCAATGGAGCAGCAGTTCGCTGATCGTCGGCCTGAGCTGGATCAAGGACACCAACGGGAATGTGCGAATCATTCTTCAGGGCAGCAACGGCGACATCAAGACCGAGATCCCGCCCATCCCGACGATGCCGAGCGGCGGCACCGCGCACCGGTCGTCGTGGCGCGAACTGACGGATTGATCCGCGGCCCCGTCACTCATCGACCTGGTCGATTGAATCGCGGCACGCGCTGCCACTTTGCGTAGCGGTGTCGCTGGCGGGCCATCCGGGGATCGAGACGGGCGGCGAAAACTACGGTTTACGGAGGATGGCAGCGACCGTCCTCCCAACAATCACCAGGTCCAGCCAGAGGCTTCGGGTGCGCACGTATTGAAGGCAATGCTCCAGCTTGGCTGGGAGGATCTCCCTGACGTAGAGGGCCTCGGGGTCGGACGTTGCGCCGAGCAACGCACTCTCATCCCTGTACGCCACCGAAGCCAGATCGGTGATGCCGGGGCGAACGCTGAGGATCACCTCACGAACATCTGGTGGATACAGCGCCACGTAACGCGGCACTTCGGGTCGCGGCCCGACGATGCTCATGTCGCCAATCAGGACGTTGAAAAATTGTGGGAGTTCGTCGAGCTTGTACTTGCGAAGCATCGCCCCGGCCCGGGTGATGCGCGGATCGGCGCCGACCGTGATTTGCGAGCCTGTGTCTCCCCGTTCCGCCCGCATCGTGCGGAACTTGTAGATCTCGAAGGGCTTGCCGTGCAGGCCCACCCGCTGCTGCCTGAACAGTGCCGGCCCGCGAGAATCGAATCTGATCCAGAGCGACACTCCCACGAGCACCGGCGCCGACACCACCAGCGCGCACAGCGCAAAGCAGATGTCGAACAGGCGTTTGAGCATCAGCCCAGGATCTCGTGCAAGGCCGCGATGACGCGATCCTGGTCCTCGTCGCTCATCGCAGTGAACAGTGGAATGCTGACCATCGACTGGTACGCGGCCTCAGAGTGCGGGAACGCTTCTGCTGTCAGCGAGTAGCGGTCGCGCCAGTAAGGCTGGCGATGAAGCGGGACGTAGTGCACGCTGGTGCCGATCCCTCGATCGGACAGCGACTGGATCAGTTCGTCCCGCGTCACCTTCGCGGATGATGAGAGGCGTATGACATACAGGTGCCAGGCATGCAGATCGCCCTGCGGCGCATGAGCGGGCAATAAAAGCGGCAAGGACGACAACTGTTCGCGATAGCGTTGGGCCAAGTACTGCCGACGTTCCAGGAAGCGGGGCAGCTTGGTCAACTGAACCAGTCCGATGGCCGCGGCAATGTCGGTCAGGTTGTACTTGAAGCCGGGCGCGACCACCTCGTAATACCAGCTGGGCGTTTTCGATCGAAAGCGATCGAACGCATCGCGGTTGATGCCGTGCAGGCGCATGATCCGCATCCGCTGAGCGATGTCGGCGTCGCGTGTGACGACCATTCCCCCCTCGCCTGTCGTCATCGTCTTGTTGGCGTAGAAGCTGAAGACCGTGGCGTCGGTATCGAGCGTTCCGACGAGGCGCCCGCCGCAGGTCGTCGGCAGCGCGTGCGCCGCATCTTCCACGATCTTCAGTCCGTGCCGTTTTGCGATTGCGAGCAACGCATCCATGTCGGCGGACAGTCCGGCGTAGTGGACCGGAATGACCGCCTTGGTGCGAGGCGTGATCGCGGCTTCCACCAGTCGCGGATCGATGCAGAGGGTCACCGGATCGACGTCCACCAGCACCACATCGGCGCCGAGGTAGCGGACGACCTCCGCGGTGGCAGTGAAGGTGTGCGTGGTCGTAATCACTTCATCGCCGGGGCCGATGCCGAGGGCTTCCAGGGCGAGGTGGAGACCTGCCGTGGCGGAATTGACTGCGACCGCCTCCAGTGATCCACCGAGATACGCCGCGAAGGCCTGTTCGAACTCCTTGGCTTTCGGGCCGGTCGTGACCCAACCGGATCGCAGCGCTGACGCCGCAGCCGCGATCTCCTCTTCATCGGTGTCCGGCAGCGCGAAGGGCAGGAATGATTCACTCATTGGGTTTTTGGATCCAGCAGAGTACGTGGGTGCGCAGCCAAGGGATGCTGTTTAGAAGACCGTAGAACGATGGATGCAATGCACACGCCCTCCGAGCGAGCGGGGGCGCCAAGGTGATGCGATTGCTGGCAATTTCTCCGAGCGGGAAGAGTTGTCGAACCCGAGCCAAGGACACGCCGCGGACATCGGGGTTGGACGGATTGTCGTAGGTGAAGTCGTACCAGAGAACAGCTCCCCCGGGCTTGGTCCAGGCCCACATCCTCTCAGCCAGTTGCTGCTGGAAAGCGTCGTCGAGAAGGGACGAGAACAAGGTAGAGGCAAAGACGACATCGAAGCTCGCCGGCTCAAGTGGCGCCGTGGCCGCGTCACCGTGAATCAGCCGAACCGCTGCAGGGAGCCGCGCCCTGGCCGATTCGTACCGCTCGTCGAGCAATTCAATGCCCCTCAAGCGCTCCGGCGAAAAACCCAAGCGCAGGAATTCCAGAAGGTTGCCACCGTCTCCGCACCCCACCTCGACTGCATCGAGCACCGACGCATCCGAGCAACCCGCGCGAACAAGCATCCGGACCATGGCGCGCTGGCGCTCCTGCATGGCGAGAAGTGCCGAGGGATTGGTCAAGCTGTAGCGTGCGTCTCGCAACGCACGACGAGCGTAGCGTGCCCGAACGAGTCGCGGTTCGTCTTCCGGGTCCACATGCGGATCAGCAATCATGGGCTATCTCGTCAAGGCCGCGAATCGATGGCGGCCCTTGCCGCGAACGAGAACGTCCCACCAGCCAAAGAACGTACCGATTCCATATCCAAAATGACTGGCAACGATGACCGCGGGGACCAGGAGCGCAGCCACCGGGCCAGGAGATCGGTCGATGATCACACCAAGGGTCAGCGCACACACCCCACAGGCATAGAGCAGCAGCCACGCCTGGAATGGCCACGCGGGCGCCCCGACGATCGCAGCAAGACCCAATAGCGCGAGCAGCCCCACGAAGATGGATGGCGCGAGATGCCTCAGCGAAGCTACCTGTCCATGCTTGCGGATCACGAAGGGCTTCCAGTACCCGTATTGCAAGTACTGACGAAGCACTTGCAGGAACGATGATCTGGGCCGGTATACGCTGAGTATTCGCGACGATTGCCAGATCCGAGCACCCGTCAGCGACAGTCGGAGGTTGTGCTCGTCGTCCTGGTTTCGGACCAAGGACTCGTCGAATCCGCCAAAGCGCCGGAATGTCGACTTCGGCCAGCAACCCAGATAGACCGTGTCGACCCAGCCGTTGTGGTCGAGTTTGCGAGATAGCGCACCACCGGCAACCCATCGAGACTGAAATGCGGCTGCGACGGCTTGCTGCATCGGACCCGCATCGACATCCGGCTGCGCGTGCCACGGGCCACCCACATTGTCGGCACCGGTTTCCGCCAGCACGGCGATGCATTGCGCCACATAGTCCGGTGCGTATTCCGTGTGGACGTCCATTCGAACGATGACCTCACCATTCGCCAAGGCCAACGCTCGATTCAGACCCGTCGAGACGATGCGCCCGGGATTGTCGATGCATCGAATGTTCGGATCGTTGGCGCTCAGGCGACTCAACACTTCGGTGGTGCCGTCGCTGCTCAGTCCATCGGCGATCAAGAGTTCGAGTGTCCAATGTGGCGGCAACACCTGCGCCCGAACGCTTCTGTAGAAGGCTTCGATGTAGCGGCTCTCATTGCGACAGGGAACAATCACCGTCACGGTCCTGGTGGCCTCAGTCATGCGAGTCGTGCTCCCTGCGGGTGATTTCGCAGCAAACCTTGGTAGAGCTTCACGACGGCATCCATCTGTACCGAACGCGCGCCCTTTTCGAGCATTCGTGAATGGTTCTCTTCGCCAATTCTCCGAGCATCGGCGTCGTCACGCCACAAGCGTTCGAAGGCCGCGGCAACTCCCGCGGCGCTGTCCTCCGAAATCAGGAGGCCGCTGTCGGCTCGCAGCCACTGGCGGTTGGCAGGCAGGTCGGAGCCGATCACCGGCAGACCACAGGCCATGCTTTCGAGTACCGACACCGACGTCGCGTCACTTGCTGGGATGGAGATCGAAACCTTGCTCTTCTGGAGCGTGGCAACCATCTCTGCATCGTCGACACGTCCGGCAAAGGTCACTCGGTCAGCCAGACAAAGGGCATGCACTTGAGCGGTCAGTGCATTTTCCAGGCTGCCGCCGCCCAGCAGATTCAAATGTGCATCTGCTTCGGGATTGCGCTTCAAGAAAAGGCTTAGCCCTTCGATGATCTTGTCGACGCGGTAGTTCGGCTCCCACGCCCGCAAGCTGACGATCTGAAATCCGGCCTTGTCGCTCCACGGAGTCGGACGGAACTTCGCCATGTCGGCGCCCCAATGAATCTCCTCGATGCGAGCGCTTGGACGATAGGCTGACACCGCCTCGATCAGATCGCGCGAATCGCCGGTGATCAGGTCGGCGCGGCGCAAGGTCCAGCCCGTGATCCAGCGCTTCAGGCGACTCTCGAAAGGCGTCACCAGAATGTCGCTGCCCCAAGCCGTCATTACCAATGGGCGACGACCGCAGCGCGCGGCGAGATAGCCATAAGACGTTATGTAGTGGGCGTGCACAACATCGGGCACCAGTTCATCGACATGACGGCGGGCTTCGCCAACACGAAGCAGCCAGTCCGCAGATCGCTGCACCGGGGACAGGACGCGCTGCTCCACGCCGTCCATAGGCTGAGGCCGTCCCGTCACCAGCGAGACCCTGAGACCCCGCGCCAGCATCTCGCTAGCCCACCGTCGCACATGGACGCTGTTGGCATCACCCATCAGGCAAATATGCGCCGTCATGGCTTCACGCCAACGGCGAACATATGCGTCTTGAACACACCGAACAGGTCGAAAAAGGTCATGCCTCGCGCACCTGACACTCGATGAATGCGTCTGAGCAATCCGAGGTCCGTTGTCAATCGTCTGAAAGTGAAGGGCACTCCGGGAAACAGGGATCCAAGCTCAGCGCGAGGCACGGAACGAAAGTGCGGATCGTTTCCGCGCGCACGAAAAGCCTCGTACCAAAGCACCAACCCTCCAGGACGCAGGACGCGAAACATTTCTGCAGCCACCTTCATCCTCATTTCCGACTCGATGATCGAACTGAACACGACGTTCTGGCTCACGATGTCGAAGCTTGCGTCCGGAAATGGGAGCGCAGTGCCTGACGCATGGACGACATTGACCGCATACCGCTCTCTTGCGGTACGCAGTCGCGGCAGCATAAGGTCGATACCCACCAAGTTCTTCGTGCACGCGCCCCAGCGCAGATAGTTTGCAAATTCCGCCCCTGCGCCGCAACCGATATCGAGGATGCGCGCATCGGGCAAATGGATGTCGGGATGCTCGCAGAGGCTCGCGATCGCCACGCGTTCGCGCTCCTGGGCCAGGTGAAGGACCACTGGATTGGTCAGCGTCCAGAAGCCGCTGAGCGTGTGGCTGGCATCGCGCTCCATGTAGCGGCGCTGAATTCGATCCGTCTCAGACATCGGCCTGTGCCCTCACGTGAGGACGATTCGCCATGTGCGACCTGTGAGAGTTGACGCATGCGCGCATGTACTCGGCCATCTGGCGGGATAGCTCTCTTCGCTCGAAGCACTTGGGCGATTCGATGACCGAGGGACTTGGCATGGGATCGCGGCACGCTTGCAACATCGATCGCAGGGCGCTCGCCAAGCCTTCGGCATCTTGGGCGTCAACGATCCAACCCGCACCATGACGTCGAATGAGGTTCGCGGCGTCTCCATCGGGTGCACCCAGCATCAGGATCGGCTTTTCCGCGCGAAGGTACTCAAAAATCTTGCCGGGTAGCCAACCCACAACGCCGGCACCATGGCCACCGCCAACGACCAATAGCAAAGCATCGGCGGACATCAATTCGCCGAGTGCCTGGGCGTGGGGCAGGTAGTCGACGCATTCGAGGACTCCGGGGTGCCGTCCCTCGAACTCACGTGCGGCCGCTTGGAACCGGCCACCCATGCTACCGACCAGCCGAACGCGCAGCCGAGGCCGGCCTGGTTCCGGATTCATCAGGTAGCGAGTCAAACCATCGAACAGCACGGCAGGATCGCGCGTGCCATAGAACGTACCCGTGTGCACGAGTGTAAAGACGTCGACCTGCGTCGCGGCCGGAACACGTCCAGCGAAATCCTCTTCGTCGTAGCCATTGGGAATGAACATCAGAGGCAAATGTGACTGACGACGCGACGACAGCAGGCGTTGCCAGGATGGGGTGACTGTCACCACGCCAGTTGCCCGGTCGAGCCACTCCTGTTCCAGGCGACGATCGATTGCCCGCCGCCAGCGCGACGTGTTGTAGGCCGGATTGTCTGTCCAAAGATCACGGAAATCCGCCACCCATGGCAAATCGAACTCGCGAGCCAACCGATCGCCAATCCAATGCGCGGACGCGGGCGGCGAACTGGTGAATATCAGGTCGACCGGCTTACCACGAAGTTCTTCGGCACGAAGTATTCGCCGCGCCTCGCGCAGAGCACGCCGCGCCCAACCGATCTTGTCGTCCGGGTAGTGAAGCGTGTACCAAGCGGAGAGAACGGCATCGCGAAGCTTGCCGCGCGGCCCGGTCGCGCCCTGGGTCGACGCCTTGCGGATCGGGGCCGCGGCACGTCGCCCGGCCGCAAGTCTGGCCACAAGCGGCGTGTGCTCGACGCGATGCACCTCGAGGTCGGGCGGCACCTCGGCCACCAGCGACAGGTCTTGAATGTAGTGTGGGTCGTACGCACACAGAATGATGGGATGGACCCCGTGCTCCTTCAAATACTTGCTGAACTTCAACCCGCGTTGAACGCCCGCTCCGCCCATTGGAGGGTAGTAGTAGCAGATCTGCAGAACTTTCATCACTCAGGCGAGGACTGCTTCTGCAGCACCCAATAGTCGCAGTAAGGCAATTCCGTCAAGCGCTCGATCGCAAAGCGGCATTGCTGCAGCACTGATTCGACTTGGTCGCGCGTCACGGACCCATCGCCGATCTCCCAGCAATGATGTGGGTCAATCCATATCTTGCGTCGAATGAAACGGTTATACGCCTCGCTCAAGCTGGTGAGTCCGATTGGAAACCGCCACATCCAAAGCGTTTGCCCCGGAGGAACCACCAGCATGTGGCCCTTGCGATGCGGCAAGGTCAGGAACAGCTTTCCGCCCGTCCGGAGGTAGGAGTTCAGATGGCCGACGCATGTCCGCAATTCCGTGAAGGGAAGGTGCTCCAGGATTTCCGTGGCAATCACGACGTCGAAACGCTCTTGCAGATCGGGAACACGTGTACGAAGGTCGCCGAGCACATCGGGCCGCAGCTTGGCGTTGATGTCCATCACGGTGTACGTGCGCACGAATGGTTGCATGCACCGCTTCACGACGCCGTCGCCCGTGCCAACCTCTAGGAAGTCGCTCTGACCGACCGCGCACAGATCCTTGATCACGTGAAAGTGCCGCGTCCAGGTAAAAAAGTCAACGTTGGCAAGGTACTGTTTCTGGTCCAGCTCATATTGCTGATCGAATGCCGGGCTGCTCATGACTGTTCTATCCCCCAGCGAAAACGGATCGAGCGATGGATCCGGCGCGCAACCAGTCCAGTAGCAGGTAAATCAGCAGGCTCGACACGGCGGCGACGGCGCCAACATATGGCGAGCCCGATCCTGAAAGAGTGAAGACGATCATCGGCAATGCAGCTGCGACAACGCGCCAAGCCAGCTGACCCAAGCTTGACCATGGAATTTCCCACGGCAGCACGGAGCGCACAAGGCCTGTCGCAAGACCCACCATCAGCCAGTTGGATGTCGCAGCTGCGGCGGCCGCACCCGTGGCCCCGAAGCGGCACACCAGGAGCAGATTGAGTGTGAGGTTCAACGCAGCCGAAAGGGCCGCCAAGATGATCATCTGCCCTCCGCGTCCGTCCAGCAGCAAGGAATAGAGCAGTATTTGATAGATACCCAAGGCCGTTACCGAGACCCCCAGAAAAACAAAAACCAAGGGCGCTGCGCCATACGCGCCGGTTGTGAGCAGTGGAAGGATCCAAGAGCCGGCCAATCCAAGCGCTACTGCCACGGGGAGACAAAGGAATAAGAACAGTTGAAGAGCGATCCCCATCAATCGAGACACCTCGTCGACCTGACGCGCCTGCCATCTTCGGGACAGTTCAGGGAATAACGTGAAGCCCAGTACGCCATAGAAGGCGGCAGGAATCGTGCAAAGTGACACCGCGGCCGCATACACCGCAACGACCTCCAGACCCAACATCCTTACAAGCAGGAAGCGGTCGACGAAGCCGTTGAGAGAAGTGAGGGCAGCAAGCAAAACGAGCGGCGCTGAAAAGCGTAGCAACTCATTCACTCTCGGTACCTCAACAGCAGCATTGGTATCAGTGGATCGCATCACCACCAACATCGATATCAACAGGATCGCCAAGGCCAACGCCAACTGGGCCGAGCAGTACTGGAAAAGCCATACAGTCAAGGGAACACTACCCCCACCGACAAGCACCAACACGGCGCCGTATCGCATGGCGCTGCGCAAGATGAGGCAGCCGGCAACAAGACCCATGCGGGCCGAGGATCGAAGCCATGCGATGGCGTAGTCAGTCATGGCATCCGCGGCCAATAGCAGCAGGAGAATCGGAACCAAAGCGCGCATGCTCGCTTCGCCGTATACCAGCTTCGAAAGCGTGCTTGAAAACGCCGTTGCGATCGCCGCGCAACACAGAAACAGCAACAGCGAAAGGCTCGCAAGAAGGCCGAAATACCGGCGTCGTGATGGGGAAGGGACTGCACCAGAGAAATACCGGACGATAGTCGTCGAGAAACCGAATAGCACAATAGGCATCAGCATGCCTGCCGCGATCGCTGTCTGGGTCCAGGCGCCGTAATCTTCCGGGCTGATAGCCCGCGTCAGCAGTGGCAAAAGAAGTAAGGCAAGCAGTCGATCGACCAATATGGCCGAACCGTACATAACGGCATCCATTCGCAGCGAGGATGCCATGCTATTCGCCCTGAATGAGGCGAGGTACTTCGAATGTACGCCCACTGCATCCCACATCAGGGCATTCGGCTTCTACGTTCAGTGCGCGCATCTATTGAACCGAAGCGGGGCTGGGTGCATAGCCAGGCACCAAAACTCTCAGCAAGCTCTTGATGCGCGCCACGTCATTGCTTCGCGCCGCGATTAGCAGTTCCTGAAGTTGTGTCCTGAGTTCCGGCCAGGGAATGAAATCTTCGCGCGCCCGAATGACGCGCGGGTGCGCGGTTGGCATCGGGTTCTCGCCGATTAAAAGCTCCTCATACAACTTCTCGCCGGGACGCAGGCCAGAAAAGACGATGTCGATGTCTCCCATGGGTCGCTCGCTGTCGCGAATGGTCAATCCCGAAAGTGCAACCATCCGCCTCGCCAGATCAACGATCTTGATGGGGGAGCCCATATCGAGAACGAACAGATCCCCATTCTCGGCCATTGCGCCCGCGTGAAGCACCAACAGCGCGGCCTCGGGGATTGTCATGAAGTAGCGGGTGACTTCTGGATGCGTAACGGTAAGTGGGCCGCCTTCGGCGATCTGCGAGCGAAATAGCGGCACGACGCTGCCACTGGAACCCAGCACATTGCCGAATCGCACCATCGAGAAGCACGTTTGACCTTGCGCCGTCTCATCATGAATATCGTCAAACGGGTGTGCCTCGCTGGCAGCAAGCGATTGCAGAACCAATTCGGCAACGCGCTTGCTCGCCCCCATGATATTTGTGGGGCGGACTGCCTTGTCTGTGGAAACCAGAACGAACCGGGCAACCTTTGAGTCAATGGCTGCGCGAGCGAGGTTCAACGTGCCAAATACGTTATTGACAATGCCTTCACCCGCGTTGGATTCGACCATCGGCACATGCTTGTAAGCTGCTGCGTGATAAACGGTAACCGGCTTGTGAGCGCAGAAGATGGAGGAGATGCGCTCGCGATTGCATACGTTGGCCAAAAGCGGAACCAAGCGCACGTCTGCGCCGCTGCGTGCAACCAGTGAGGCCAGTTCTTGGTGAATGCGGTATAGCGCGAATTCACTGTGCTCGACCAGCAACAGTTCACTAGGCCCTTGAAGGGCGATCTGTCGACACAACTCGCCTCCGATGCTGCCCCCCGCCCCCGTCACCAGCACCACCTGTCGCGCGAGACTGAATGCGAGCAACGCAGGCGGGGACGCGACCGGCTCTCGGCCCAGCAGATCTTCGATATCGAGATCCTGGAAATCCGCGACAGTGATGCGGCCGCTCGCCAAGTCAGCCAAGCTGGGGAGTGAGCGGATACGGACCGGCAAGGACTGCAGGCTGGCGATGATCTGATTGCGTCTTTGACGGCTCGCGCTTGGCAGTGCCAGAAGGATATCGGTGACCGAGAGGCGGCCAACCACGACAGATGCCTCCGCAGAAGAGAAGACCGGCACGCCATTGATGGTGCGCCCGCACTTGGCAGAATCGTCGTCAATGAAGCCAAGCAAGGCATACTGTTGAGCGCCTGCAAGAGCCGCCGCAGTTTGAGCGCCGGCCTTCCCGGCACCGTAAATCAGCAAGCGATTGCTCAGGCGGCTCGTTCTTCCCGCCAGCCAGTGCCATCCCAAGGTGCGGCTCGATGCGACAAGGATCAGGAATAGGAGGGGCTGCAGCACGATGAGGCTGCGGGGAATGCCTTCCCAATGGAAGAGCAGCCAGACAAGCGGAGCGAGCACGAATCCGTACAACGCGACGGCACGCCCCGTTGCCAGGATTGACGCCACGCCCGTATAGCGGAAGATCGCCTTGTACAGGCCCAGCCTAAAGAAGATCGGAATGGCGAGCGTCGGCGCCGCCGCGTAGGCTACCCATTCGGCGCCCACCGGCGAGTGCACCGTGTCGAGCCGCAGCGTGAACGCGAGCCACATCGACGCCAGCGCGAGCACGGCGTCGACCGTCATGACCGCCATGCGCTTTCGGGAACGAGACCAGCTCAGGATTGTGTCTTGCATCGCCTTGCTGTCATTGGGACTTCAGATCGAGACGGGGAAATGGCACTGACTCGACAATCACATGCTGGCCAGTGAATTCGCCCCATGCAACGCGAAGGTTGTCGCAGTAAGCACGCGAGAAGAGCAGGCAAGAATTCCGCAGCGCTTCCTGCGCAGCCAGCGACCGCCCGTTGAGAGCAGCGGCCTTGGCATATCGCAAGAGTGCGGTTTCTTCAGGATAGCGCGTGGCCGTCAAGCGCAAGCGCTCAATCTCGGCGACCGGCATGCCTTCACGCGGCTCGATGCGCTCGCTGACAAGGGCCGCCTGCAAACCGTTCAGAGCATGAATCTCAGGAGGGGGAGGAGGTGCGCGAACACCGATACGGGCGGCTCGCAAACGCCGGGATTGCACGTCCAACTCTATGGCGCGGTAGTCCGTCCACATAAGCAACAGGACGCTACCCAACACAGTTACGAGGGCCACTGCTGCGACGCGTGGCAGCCGCGCGGGTGCGACGAGCGCCGAGCGCTTGTTCAGGATGCCCATCATCAACGCGACGGGAACCAAGAAGAAAGCCTTGCAATGCGGCAACTCGAGCATCGCGTGCAGCGCGAATGTGCCAATGACCAGCAGGAGGAGAATTTGCTCAGCACTGTCTGCACGCCGCACTTGCCACCAGAACCAGAGGCCCAGCAGTGCGGCGATGGCCAAGCCCAGAGGCACACCGTTCCACACCATCAAATCGAGCACGAGGTTATGGGCGTGTTGGACGCCCATCTTTAGATCGGCGTACTGGGGAAGTACGTCAACCTGGACCAATCGGCCCTGGTTCCAGCCATAGCCCAGCAATGGCCGTTGCCGTATGCCGTCGAGCATCATGGACCAGATCTCCGGTCGGCGCCCCGACGTCAGCCGCGAACCTAGACTTTCGGCGCCACCGGCACCGATGAGCTCGATTGCAAATGTCCAGCCGAGAGCCAGCACCGAGAACCAGACCCCCAGACCGACGTAAGCCACCCTGTGCTTCGCGGTCCCCAGAGAAGCCGGCGAGACCCAAGCGACGACCAGCAACAGGGCAATTCCGAGCCAGCCCGTTCGGGACTGCGTGCTCGCCACCCCTAGCAGCAAAGTGGCTGCGGCAATCACAGCGACCCAGCCGCCGATGCGCCGTCGATAGTGGGCCCACCACAGACCGATGAGCCCCCACAGCAGCAACGTGCTCAATTCGTTGGCTTGGCCGACATTGGCCATCGGACGGATGCCCGTGGCAATGGGGGCCATGAAGGGCCCCCAATCGAGCAGGAGGCATTGCGCCAGAGCAAGCGCAGTGGAGACCAAGGCAGCAATGACAAAACCCGCGAACAGCGCATCAGGCAGGCGGCCTGGAGCCAGCACCTCGCAAGACCTGGCGATCGCGACTGACACGGCGCACCCCAGAAGGTACACACTAATCACGGATGCCTCACCAGGAAACGCAAACATGCCACCTGCAGCCTGCAGCAGAGGAATCAGCGCAGCCGCAGCAAACCCCAGGGAGAGCAGGTCCAGTTCCATTCGCGCACGCCGCATCACCGCCCAGAGGGCCAGCGGTAGGAGGGCCAGGCCCGCGGTGACCTCGCTATAGAGCGTGGCCCACGGATAGGAATGAACAGGGACCAGCCACGGCAGTGCGAAGCCGAATGCCAGCAGGGACCATCCCACACCTGTTGATGAATTGCGGTTTGAGCGAACCTTCGGCACGGTTGCTATGCTCACCGAGGCTTGGGAAAGAATCGACATTTGATCGCCTGTTCTCGTCGTCGAACGAACTACTGGCTCGGATCCGACTTGTCGAGGTGAAGGACAGCACCGTGTTGCCAGAAGCGCGGCGGGGACGAATCGCCTGAATCAATAGACGATTGGCGCGACACCAAGTCGCGACCATGGACGGTCCACATGCCCGCCAGAAGAAGCGCTGACACCAGCACGATCGGCACTCGCGACCAAAAATTCTCCGCTGGAGCGGGCGCGGCTGCACCGGTCGGGCGCTTCCAGTAACACGCCAGCGCCCATCCAGCCATCCACATGATCAATAGTTGGCTCAAGGGATAGACAAAGGCACCCGAAAGCAGACTGTTCATTACGCAAGCCAAAAGGCCGGCGAGGCAAAAAGGAGGAATCCAGCGATGCCCCCGAACCAACCGATAAAGAAGCAAGCCGACTAGAACGACGGCGCCTACGCCAAAGAGTCCGTACTCTCCGATCCATTGCAGCGCAATATTGTGGGGGTGCATCGCAACCACGGCACCGGCGTGCCTCCCGAATTGATCGCCACCAATCCCCACCCAAGGCGATCGAGCCCAGGAATCCGCGAGGTCGCTCCAGAGATTGCTTCGATATGAAGTGGTCAGCCGAAATACTGTCCTGGTCGATTGGTCGGAGTCAAAGAGCCATCGCATGCCGTAAAAGGCAGCCCCCGCGACGGCGAGCGATGAGACCGGAAGACGGAGCAGCGCTGCATCCCTTCGAAGAAGCGCAACGAGTAGCAGGGCGCTGGTCGCGGACAGCAGAACCGAGCGGGCGCCGTCTTGCCAGAGAGCCAGGAGAAAAAGCGTCGAGAGCACCCAGACCAGCGCCGTCATCCGCGCGCGCGCCAATCCGCCGGGCCGGTGCCAGAGCAGGAACAAGCATGGGAGCAAGGCATCGTCGAATTCTCGGATCGTCGAGAACACCAATTGCCAGTCGTTCCATGTGCCGTTCAGGAAAAGATCGGTGGTGCTCAGCACCATGAGCCAGACATTGAGCACCGGGGCCAGAGCAAGAATCACCGCGGTCCGATCCAACTGCTGCACGTTGCCTTCATGGAGCCTCGCGCAACAAAGCACCCCTAAAAACAGCATCCCATACAGCGTGGCGTCAGCGATGGAAAACGGCGACCAGCGAGTCCCTTGTAGGCAAATTGCCAGAAACGCCAACGAAACCGCCCACATCCAGAGACCGGACCAAGGCCCTCCATGAATGACCGCGGGCAAGCGAAACATGGAGCAGACGATGAGTATCGACAGGCAGATGATCTGCGCTTTCCGGGCGAAATCGTATGGGTCCGCGATCCCGAAAAAAGTAATGACGCCGGAAAACGCAACAACGGCGAAGGCGGGAATCATCCACGCCAAAAAACCATCTGCGAGATTTCGATGCGTCATGAAAGAGGGCTGCGAACAAAAAAGCGGCCCGAGGGCCGCTTCTACCGCAGGTCCACGATTAGGTGGGACGGCATTCGGAAGGCAGATACTTGGCCGCGATAGTGGAGGAGCACGTCCAGCGGAGTTGACCCGTGTCGGTACCGACAGTCGTCGGGCTCAAGAGGACATCGCCGGTCGCGTTGGGAACCGTCGAGGTGATCGTCACCACACCCGAGCCATCATTAGCGATGGCCACGGTCGACACATACTTCGTTGGGCCGGGGAAGGTGTAGCCGCTATTGGAGGCCGTGACCAAGTTAAGTTGGCCGAGCGACGAAGTCGTTTCAGCGACCGCCAGCTTGGCCGGAGCGCCCATGATGAGCACTTCGGTCATCTTCGAACGAGTGGTGTAGTCCTGATAAGCCGGCAGAGCCACAGCAGCCAAAATACCAATGATCGCCACGACGATCATCAATTCGATAAGGGTGAAACCCTTTTGCACATTGCGTGCGATGGAACGACGGTTCATTCAGTTACTCCAGGTTTGTTACAAGGGCCCGAGGAGAGCCCCCGGTGCGATCATGTAACCGCAGCATCTGTGCCATCCCCCGTTTCCTGGCTCCCGGGCCGCCAAGCTGCGGATTTGTTCACGTTTGAGTTACAACGTGTGACGGAAACTGTTGCCCCGAGCCGACGCTAACTGACATTTTTGTCACCGCGCCAGCAAGCCTCGTCATACCTCGAGCACGCCTGCCGCCTGCAGCCACCGAATGTCCATGCCGCGAGTTTGCGAACCGTCAGACAGATCATCAATCTGGCTCATGATCTCGTCCGTCTCAGCCGGCTTGGTATGCGTGATGTAGATCGGGTAATTCTTCCCATCGGCAATCTGCGCCAATTCCCCAGCCAGCGTCGCAGGCGAAAGATGCAAGCTTCGCCGCGCCAGCGCCTGCTCCCGATTGCTGAAAGCCGTCTCGATCACCAGCATCGCCACATCGAGCTGATTCACCCGTTCCCAGAACGGCGCATTCCGCTCGGTATCCCCGCTGAACACCCAGTTCGGTCCGCCTTCTGCAGAGCGCACGGCAAAACCGCAGGCCGGCACGGTATGCACGGCAGGCAGGACTTCAATGTGCTTGAGCTTGCTGGTTCCGATCTCCAATTCCTGCCCGATCACCAGGTCATGAAAGCACACGAAGGGCGCTTCACGGCTTGGAATGCTCGCGAAGTCGGGCCAGATGACGTTATTGAAGACGTGCGCCCGTAGCGCCTCGATGGTTGCGCGCAATGCATGCACCCGTAGCGGCCGCGTGCGGCGACTGGCCACTGAATCGATCATCAAGGGGAGCGCGGCAACATGGTCGAGGTGCGAATGGGTGAGGACCACGTCGTCGATGCCGGCCATCTCATCGAGGGTCAGATCGCCAACGCCGGTGCCGGCGTCGACCAGCAGGTCGCTATCGACCAGGAATGAGGTCGTGCGGCAGTCCTTGGCGATGGCGCCTGAGCACCCCAACACACGCACCTGCATTCGCGAGACCCTTCATCTGCCAGCCCGTCGGGCTGTTATTTTGTTTCGAACCGGGTTGCGCCATCCCAGTTCGGATCCTTGGGCTGCAACGACATTGAGGCTATACGCTGCGCATACAGCTGGTAAAGGACTTTTTTGGCATCCTGCTCAAGCAGGGGCGCAAGCATAACTTGACCTTCCTGCCAATCTTGCGCTCGATATGCGGAAAGAACCTGATTCCAGCGTTCAATATCTGCATCCTGCGCTCTGCCGGTGTCGCTCCGGGTACCGACGGGGGTGAAGATGCGCACCAAGCGAAGCTTGCCTTGCACTTGTACGCAATCCAGTTCCTGCCAGACGAAGGCAGGTGCCAGTCGCTGCGTAGCCTCGCTGGCAACGATCTCGACGCCGTAGCGAATTCCCAGCCCCTCAATCCTCGACGCAAGATTGACCGCATCGCCGACGACGGTATAGCTGCGGCGGACGGCCGAGCCCATGTCCCCGACGCTCATCACCCCGGTGTTGATGCCGATGCCGACGCTGATCTCAGGTCGTCCGCTCTTGCGGTAGGCGGCGTTCAGCTCCTTCACGGCTGCAGCCATCTCGACCGCCGCCCGGACAGCCAGCTCGGCATGGTCCGGCGTCTCGACAGGTGCACCCCAGAAGGCCATGACGCAGTCGCCCATGTACTTGTCGACGGTTCCGCGGTGCGCGCTGATGACCTCTGTCAGTCGGCTGAAAACCGTGTTGAGAAAGTCTTGCAGCTCGACGGGCGCCATTTCCTCGGCCAGCTTCGTGAAGCCGCGCATGTCGCAGAACATCACGGTGAGCTCCCTGCTTTCCGCACGCATGCTGTATCGCTCGGGGTCGGCGCGCATTTCACGCACCAGTTCCGGCGGAACGTAGGTGCCGAACAGGTGGGCGAGGTTTCGGCTTGCGCGCGTCTCGACGAGATAGCCCCAGCTCATGTTCAGGACGAATGCCAACGCAATCAACGCCAGCGCGGCCGCCAGGGGCAGCACGAGGCCGGCCTGGATGAAGAGCCATGTGTTGAGGCCGACCAGGGCCGCGGTCGTGATCGCGGCAATCAGCACGGCGCCGATCGCCGTGCTCAGCGTGAGGCCGAAGGCCAGCACCAGCCCCGCTGCGAGCACCGTGACCAGTTCGTAGCCCAGGGCGTAGTCCGGCACGGCGGGCAACCGGCCGTCTAGCAGACCGGAGACGATGTTGGCATGCACTTCGACGCCGGGGTAGGCTGCGCCTACCGGTGCTGATCGCAGATCTTCCAGACCAGGCGCCGTCGAACCGACCAGCACGATCTTGTCTTTCAGTTCGCCGGGGGCCAGCGCACCGCCGATGACATCGGTCGCCGAGATGTGTCGGAACGAGCCCCCGCGGGCACCGCCAAGACCGCGAAACGGTACGAGCGCACTCGCCGTCGAATCGACTGGGATTCGCAACGACTTGCCGCCAGCCTTCAGCAGCAGCGCTTCGAGGGGCGGTGGACGTGTGCTTGCACCGACGGGCGCAAACACGGGCACGACGGCATCCGCACCGACAGCCTCGCGGTAGACGGCGAGGCCAAGGGATTCGTAGTAGCCGGGCTGGCCCTGCGTGCCGGTGTATTGCGCAATCAACGGGACCGATCGCACGATCCCGTCGCGGTTCGCGTCGAGCACGACATTGAGGAAGCCGGCCAACGGCGCGGCCTTGGCCAACTGGGGGATAGTCCCGACGAAACCGTTCCAGCGCGTCGCGTACCAACGCCCCTCGGGAAAGGCGCCAGGTGGGAGGATCGGTGCTGGCAATACTCCGTTGGCGCGAGGCTTCAGCGTCTGGGTCAGGTAGAAACCTAGCGCGACGCGTTGTCCCGTCAGCGCGTTCGCGAACGCCGCGTCATGGTCAAGGTAAGGAGCGACACGCTCGATTTCCTCGGCGAGTCCCGCTTGTCCGCGCAGGGGTCCTTTCGCCAGGCGCCTGAGGATTTCGAGCCCGGAGCTCTCGTCCGGCTCGACGAACAGGACGTCAAACCCCAGCACCACCGCCTGCTGGCGCTCCATCACCTCCCTGGTGAGGCGGGCCAGTTTGTCTCGGCTCCACGGCCATTGGCCGAATTCCTGGAGGCTTGTGTCGTCGACGTCGACGATGACAATGCGCGGATCCAGCGTGCGCGGCATGGTGGCGCGCAGGCGGGCGTCATAGATGAAATTATCGAGCTCTTCCAGGAAGGGAAAGCGCCAGAAACCGACAACGTGCGCGACGGCCAACGCGACCGGGAGCAAGGTGATGGCGATGCGCGCCCAGCGCTGGCGCAGCGCGTTCATCGCGCCCCGCATCCGCTCATCCGAGGCGAAGGTGACAGGTGGTCAGGAGACGACGAATTGCATCCGTGTGCCGCCAAGCTCGAGCACGTCGCCATCTTGCAGAGCGACAGCTTCGCTGCCGAGCGGTTCACCATTGAGGGCGGTGCCGCCATCGATCGGCGCGACGACATAGCCATGCAGGCGTCGCGTGACGGCAGCCACGGCCACGCCGGGCTTGCCGATGGTGGTGACGACCTTCTGGAGGGAAAGCTCGCGTCCGGCGCCTGTACCTGACAGCACACGGATGACTGCAACGCCAGCCGTGCCGCCGCCCAGCGGTGCCTGGACTGTCGGAGCGGACGAAAGCGGAATCGGGCCCGACGGCGCAGAAGATACGACTGTGCGACCCACCGTGCCGCTCTCGGGTGCACCGGCAGTCGCCATATAGCGAACCTTGTACTTGCCGACCTCGATGATGTCGTTCTGTTCGAGCGCCTGCTTCTTGATGGCACGTCCGTTGACGTAGGTGCCATTCGTGCTGTTGAGATCTTCCAGGTAGACATCGCCGCCGATCATGTGCAGCACGGCATGCTCGCCGCTGATGGCCAGATTGTCGACCACGATGTCGTTGTACGGCCGCCGCCCCAGCGTCGTGCGGTCCTTGGCGAGCGTCACCTCCTTGATGACGACCCCGTCGATCGAAACGATCAATTTCGGCATGGCCGACTCCTGAATCTCATTTTTCTATTCACAGCGGGCCCTTGCGGTGGATGTTTTCCTGACCTTGCTATCCGGAGACTTCGGGCATCTCACTTCCACCTGCCCGGGCCAGAACAACTGAAATGTTATCCCGGCCGCCATTGTCATTTGCAGTTGCAACCAAAAGTGTTGCTTTTTCTGATAAGCCTATATTCTGTAACAAAAGTGTGAAAAGCTGCGCGTCGGAAACCATCTCGCTCAGCCCGTCCGAGCAGAGGAGGAAGAGGTCGCCGGCCCTCACGCTGTGCTCGTGCATCTCCAGTTCGACCTGGCGTTCGATGCCCAGTGCACGGGTAACCAGATTGCGATGTGGCGACTGGACCGCTTGCTCGGGCGTGATCGCACCCGCGTCGAGCTGCTCCTGCAAAAGCGAGTGGTCGCGCGTGAGCAACTCGAACTTGTCGCCGCGCAATCGATAGCAGCGCGAATCGCCGATGTGGCCGATGATCGCGCGCTTTTGACCGAACGCGGCCAGCACCAGGGTGGTCCCCATGCCTTGAAGCTGCACATTCGCGATGCCGGCTTCGAGAATCGCAGAATTGGCCTCGTCGGTGCCGGCCTGCAGGGCACGGCGCACCGCCTTCGGATTGGCGTTGGGCCCCGCATGCGCAAGCCAGCGGCCGAAGCTGGCCTGCAGCAACGCGATGGCCATCCCGCTTGCGACCTCGCCGCCGTTGTAGCCGCCCATGCCGTCGGCAAGGAGAACGAGCCCCAGCGAGGCGTCGAAGGCGATCGTGTCTTCGTTGTTGGCGCGCACCTTCCCCGGGTCGGTCAGCGCGGCGAAATCCCAGGTCCGCACGCCGGACTCGGTGGAAACGGGTGCGCCGGGGTTTGCCATGAATCAGTCAGATCGGATGAAGATGGTCAGTGCTTGGTGTGCGCACGCTTCTGCAGCCAGCGGCCCACCACCACGACAAAGGCCGCTCCAGCGACGGCAGCCGCGTAGTGCAGCCAGGGGTTGGCCGCCAGGACTTCGCGCAGGATCGTGTCGCTCACAATCGTCTCGCCGCCGACCCAACCGATGAGGGCGGCGCCGAGCATGACGATGATGGGGAAACGTTCCATGAGCTTGATCATGAGCGTACTGCCAAAAATCACCAACGGAATACTGATTGCGAGGCCGAGGATCAGGAGCACCATGCTGCCCTGCGCGGCTGCAGCCACCGCGATCACGTTGTCCAGGCTCATGACCAGGTCGGCCAGGAGGATGGTGCGCACGGCGGCGAGCATGCTGCCGTATTCCTTGTCTTCGCCTTCGCCCTCTTCCTCTTCGCTGAGGAGTTGAGTGCCGATCCACAGCAAAAGCAAACCGCCAACGATCTGCAAGTAGGGCAACGCGAGAAGCTTGGCCGCGACGACCGTGAGGGCAATCCGAAGGACCACCGCTGCGCCCGAGCCGAACAACACCGCGGTGCGCTGCTGATGCGGCGGCAGCGAACGGGCCGCCATGGCGATGACCACCGCGTTGTCACCGGAAAGGATGATGTTGATCCAGACGATCTTGAGCAGGCCGATCCAGAAGTCCGCGGTTTGCAAATATTCCATGTCTCTATTCCACTGTTATTGATTGAAAAAGCGCCCGCAACCTGAATTGCGGGCGCTTCCTTCTTGTGTGGTTCAGCGAGGTAGCGAGGTTTTCAGATCAAAGCCTTGAGGCGCTTGGCCAACTCGGAGAAGTTGCGCGTGACCGTGAAGCCACACTCTTCCATGATGGCGAGCTTGGCATCCGCGGTGTCGGCGCCACCGGAGATCAGCGCGCCGGCATGGCCCATGCGCTTGCCGGGGGGCGCCGTCACACCGGCGATGAAGCCGACGATCGGCTTCTTCATGTTGTCCTTGCACCAGCGCGCCGCATCGGCTTCGTCGGGGCCGCCGATCTCGCCGATCATGATGACCGC